>DASQHL010000042.1:0-4724 GCA_035632115.1 Dehalococcoidia bacterium
TGCGGAAGATCGGCAGCCGGTCGGACAGGACGCCGGTGGCGCGGTTCATCACAAGTAACGTCGCGGCGGCGGTGACTCCCCCGAGGATGGTGACGTCTGTGCCCACCATCGCGTTTTGGACGGCGTTGGCGATGAGGAGCACCAAGACGAGGTCGAAGGGGGTCATCTGGCCGAGTTGGCGCGTGCCGGTGAGCCGCATGCCGGCGACGATCGCCACGTAGACGATGGCGCTCCGATAGACGATCTGCCAGTAGGGCGCGTGAATGCCGAAGACGTCGCCGACGCTCACGGTGCTAGCGCCAGCCGCCAAAGCGGATGAGTGTGCCCTCGCCGGCCTTCTTGAGGCGCGCGATCTCTCGCGGGTCTAGAGGGCGCGCGTAGTCGCGGCCCGCCTGGACCTGTTTGAAGCCGAGCTTCACGTAGAGACGAACGGCAGGGGCGTTGGTATCGTCGGTACGAAGGTCGAGGTGTCTGGCGCCCTCAGCGAAGAGCTTGCGGGCGACGCGCACGGTCAGCGCGTGGCCGATCCCGCGGCCACGGGACTGCTCGGTGACCGCCAGGGTGGACAGGTAGGCTCGGCCGCCGTCCTCGTCTGCCTGACGAAAGAGTGCGAATCCGACGGCGCGGTCCGCGACGGTGGCGATCAGCAGACACGAGCCGGCTTCGATCTCGGTGCGCATGGCCGGTATTCCGACGGGCGTTTCCGGGAAGCACTCGTCGTCGATGCGGACGACGGCATCAAGATCGGCCAGTGAGCCATCGCGGAAACGCACACCGGGCAGGACGCCGACGCGCGGCGGGGGCGACCCTCGCTGCAGCGAGAACATGAGCCAGGACCGGCGCGGCGCGAACCAGAGGCGCCTCAACACCGGCTCTACCGTCGGGCGCGACGGGTTGTGAATCAGGCGGAAGGTCGCACGCCCGGCGCCGGGGTACGCGCGGCGGAGGCGCGGCAAGAGCTGGTCGAACATCGGCTCAAAATTGTCGATGAACGCGCTGTCGGCGCGAAACGAGTACGCGAGGCGCCCACCCTCCAAGCCGACGAGCAGGTTGCCGTCCCGACGGATCACCAGCTCCGGGTGCACCGACTCGGAGCGCGCAACCTCTGCGCGGCTCCACGCGGAGCTCAGGGCCTCGCTGACGATCAGGTCGTAGAGGCTGGGGCCGCGCGGTTCGGCGATGCGGCGGATAGGTGTGACGGCCATCTATGCAGGCCAGATGCCGCGGAAGACCTCGGAGACCGGGCCGGTGAGGATGACATCTCCTTCACCGTCCCACTCAAGGGCCAGCACGCCGCCAGGAACCGCGAGTTGGAGCTTGCCATCGACCAGGTCGAGAAGGCGGGCGGCGACGATCGTCGCGGACGCGCCGGAGCCGCAGGAGAGCGTTTCGCCGACGCCGCGCTCCCAGACACGCATCTCAGCGCGGTCCCGCGAGAGGACGCGCACGACTTCGAAGTTCGTTCGGTTCGGAAAGAGAGGGTGATGCTCGACCTGCGGCCCAACGGCGGCGAGCGGGTAGTCGGCCACGGGGGCATCCTGGAAGAGCACGGCGTGCGGGTTGCCCATGGACACGAGGGTCACCGGAACGGACCCGTGCGCGGTGGCGAGATCGAACTCCGTAATGGGCGGTGGCGCAGCGATGTTCACGGGGATCTCGCGCGGGTCGAGACGAGGCGGGCCCATGCTCTCCCGCACGCTCGTGACAAGCCCGCCTTCCGTTCCAATGCGGACGCGGAGGAGGCCGGCGCCGGTCTCGACATCGAATTCGTCGCCGGCGGGTGCGACGATGCCGTGATCGACCGCGAACTTCACAAGACAGCGCATGCCGTTGCCCGACATCTCAGCCTCGGAGCCGTCGGCGTTGAAGATGCGCATCCGGACGGCAGCCTGACGCGAGGGGGCAGCGAGGATCAGGCCATCAGCCCCGACGCCGAAGTGACGGTCGCAGATCGCGGGAGCCAGCGACGCCCAGTCGCGTTCGAGCGTCCGCGCATCGACGAGGACGAAGTCGTTGCCGGTTCCATGCAGCTTGACGAAGTTCATGGCCCGCAGGATACCGCCTCAGTCCCCGGATCCGGAAGGCTCGACGCGGGCAGCGGCCGTCGCGCGCGACAGCAGGTCGGCAGCGGTCGCTTCCAACCAGGTGATGCGCGGATCATTGGCCCGGAACCAGGTGCTCTGCATGCGCGCCAGGCGGTGGGTGCCGGTCTTGATGCGGGCGATGGCCTCTTCGAGCGGACAAGAGCCACGCAGGTAGTCGCAGATCTCCCGATAGCCGATGGCCAGCATCGCCGGCAGGTCGCATCCGTAACCGGCACGGTTGAGCGCGCGCACCTCGCCGACGAGGCCGGCGGCGATCATGGCATCAACGCGGCGGTCGATGCGGTGGTGCAGCTCCGCACGGTCGACGTGCAGGCCAAGCACCGTCGCCGCGAACGGCGCCGCGCCCCGACGCCGCCACTCGCTGAAAGGACGGCCTGTCGCTCGCGTAACTTCGATGGCGCGAATGACTCGGCGGACGTTCCTGGGGTCGATCGCGGCCGCGGAGGCGGGATCGATGTTCCGCAAGTCTTCGGCGAGGGCATCGGCGCCGTCGCGCACCGCGCGCTGTTGGAATTCGGCGCGCAGCGTGTGGTCAGGGGGCACGCGGGGCACGCGCCACGCTTCCAGCAGTGCCCAGACGTACTGTCCCGTCCCGCCACACAAGATCGGCAAGCGGCCGCGGGACCAGATGTCGTCCATCGCCGCGCGGGCTCCATCCAGAAAGTCGGCGAGCGAGCATGGCGCATCGGGATCGAAGACATCGATGAGCCAGTGGCGCGCGGCCGCGCGTTCGGCGAGCGTCGGCTTCGCGGTGCCGATGTCCATGCCTCGATACACCTGGCGGGAGTCGGCATTGACGATCTCGCCGTCCAGCCGGCGCGCCAGCTCCACGGCGAGCGCGGTCTTTCCGGACGCGGTCGGACCGACGACCGCGAGCAACCGGCGGCGGGGCATCAGGGACGCGCGGTGGCCGCGGCCGCAGTCATGCGGACGATGGCGGCGAAAACGTCCGCTTTGAGGGACGCGCCGCCGACGAGGCTGCCATCGATATCGGGCTGGGCCATGAACTCGGCCGCGTTGTTTGGGATGACGGAACCGCCGTAGAGGATGCGCACGTCCATAGCAGCGGCGCCCGCGAGTTCACGCACGGTCGCACGGATCAGGCCGATCGCCTCCTGCGCGGTTGGCCCGTCGGCGGCGAGACCGGTGCCGATGGCCCATACGGGCTCGTACGCGATGGTGATCGCGCCGGTGATCTCGACGCCTGCCAGGCCGACACGCGTCTGACGGACGAGCACGTCGGCCGTGCGACCGCCCTGGCGGTCATCCAGCAGCTCGCCGACGCACATGATCGGCTGCAGGCCGTGAGCGAGCGCGGCCTTCAGGCGCCGGTTGACGGTGTCGTCGGTCTCCCCGAAGAACTGGCGGCGCTCGCTGTGGCCGACGATGGCGAAACGCGCGGCCTCTGCGACCTGCGTCACGCTGACCTCGCCCGTGAACGCACCCTTCTCTTCCCAGTAAAGGTCCTGCGCGCCGACCTCCACGGTCGACCCGGCGAGGATGGCCGCGACCTCGTGCAGGAAGACGAAAGGCGGACAGACGATCGTCTCGACACCCGCGATGGTGCCAGCACGATCGCGGACGTCGCGGGCGAGCGCGATGGCGTCGGCGCGGAGGAGGTTCATCTTCCAGTTCCCGGCAACGATCGGTGTGCGTGACATGTCAGGCACCGTACTTCGTGAGGCGGCCGGCGTGCGCCATGGCGAGGGACAGGACCTCCTTCGCGGGAAACGTGCCGAGAACGCCGCGCGCGCAGGCCTTCTCGTTGAATCCCTCCGTGGCGTCCGCCTGCGCGAGAGCCTTCGCGTGAAGGAGGAACGGCACGGGATGCCATGAGTGGCCGCGCGCGACAGCGGGCGTCGCGTGATCGCCGGCAACGATGAAGACATCGGCCTGGAGCGCGTGAAGTTCTTCCATGTGAGCATCGATCTCTTCCAATGCGGCGATCTTTCCCTGGAAGTCGCCGTCCTCGCCCGCCGCATCTGCGCGCTTGAAGTGAATGAAGAAGAAGTCGTACCGGTCCCAATGCTCTCTGAGGGTGACGATCTCGTCAGCGAACGTTGTCCCAGTCTGGAGGACGTCCATCCCGACCAGCTTCGCGAGGCCACGGTACATGGGGTAGGCGGCGATGGCGGCGGCGCGGAACTTGCAGGTCTCCACAATGGACGGCATGGGCGGATGCTTGGCGATGCCACGAAGCGTGAGCATATTCGCGGGGTGCTCGTCGCGCAGGATGCGCTCGGCCTGGGCGACGAAGTCGTTGAGGGCGCGCGCGGTGGCGTCGGCTTCGGGTACGAGCGCGCGCGCTACGAGCGGCTTTTGGCCTTCGCGCTGCGGATCCGTCTCCGAGACGCAATCGGAGAGGCTCTCGCCACGCAGGACGAGCAGGAAACGGTGGTCGCGCACCGGCTTGACGAACACGCGCGCGCCGGCGACCTCAATCCGCGCGAGCTTCTCGCACAAGGGCGCCGAGGCGGAGGTGGGGATGCGTCCGGCGCGCCTGTCCGTGATGCGCCCATCGCCATCGACGGTGCAGAAGTTGCCGCGCGCGGCGACGTCAGATGGCTGGAGGTCGAAGTCGATACCGAGCGCTTCGAGGACGCCACGTCCGACGGTGTA
>DASQHL010000043.1:0-16200 GCA_035632115.1 Dehalococcoidia bacterium
CGGACGCTGAAGATCGTCGACTACGGCAAGCTGGCCGCCACGTTCCTCAACACGGAGACCGGCGCGGCGGTGCGCGTCGCGGCGCGTGCCGAGTCGCGTGATCGCGCGGCCGCGCTGTACCCGCAGCTCGACCGTCGCGACGCACAGATGGCGGCCTACCGCACATTGCCTGACGACGAGCTGTTCGACGTACAAGCCGTCGCGATCACGCTCGGCGAGTTCGACCGGCCCGGAAAGCCCGCGCTTCGTGTGCGATGCACGATGTGCCGTGAGGAAGTGAACGACCATCGCCACGTCGATGGCGACGACGGCCCGCTGTGTCGGGCGTGCGTCGGCGGAGCATACTACGCGCCCGTGGCGGAGCGCACGGCGGCAAACACGCCGTGGTGACCGCGGTCCGCGTCTCGGCTTCTGGCGATGGCCTGCTCGATCCGGATGGCGCTACATGGCGCGGCGCACCCGGCAGCGGCAGAGGTATCGCCGTGGAGCGCATCAAGCTCATGCCCACGCCGCTCGCGCTGCAGCCGTCCGAGTACGTTCAGGCGAAATGGAAGGCATTGCGGCACGGTGATACCCCGGAGGTCCGCGTCGCGGCGGCCCACAATGGGCAAGCGATCTTCTTCCATCTGGAGTGGGACGACGCGAGCGACGACAGCCACCCGAACGATATGGCTGATTTCCCCGACCAGGGCGGCGTCATGCTACCGGTCAAACAGGACGCCGTGATCGAGGAGATGGGCGACGCCTCGAAGCCCGTGAACATGTGGCTATGGCGCGGTGACATCGATCCGCCGTTCTACGTCACGGCGATGGGGCGCGGCACGACGATACGCCACCCGGACTCGCCGCTGAGCGGCCGCGGCACCTGGCGTAATGGCGTGTGGTCCGTCGTGATCGGCCGCCCCTTCAACGTCAGCCTGCCTGCCCAATTTGTCGTGCCCCTGGCGCCGGGCATGACCCACAAGTGCACCTTCGCGATCTGGCAGGGGTCGAACAAGGAGCGCGCAGGGCTGAAGGCGTACGGCCCGGTCTGGCAGCCGCTGGTGATTGCACCGTGAGCGCGAACACGCCCGACGCCACGCTGCTGATCGATGACGCCACCGGCGCACGGTCTGAGCTCTACGGCTTGTTCGCGGACGCCTGGGAGTTTCCGAGCCGCGAGTTTCACACGCGAGTCGAAGCTGGCGTGCTCCGCGACGAGGTCGGGGCGCTGCTGGGCGCCTTGCCCTACCGGCTCGATCTCACCGATGACCTCGCCGGACTCTCGGACGTCGGCGACTACCTGCCTTTCCAGAGCGCGTACATCCGGCTGTTCGATGTGGGTACGGTCCGACCGCCCTGCCCATTGCACGACGGCGAGTGGGGCGGTCCGCGGAAACGCGCAATGGAGGACGTGCTGCGGTTCTATCGCTTCTTCGGGATGAAGATGGACGAGGCCCACCACGAGCTGCCTGACCACGTGACGATCGAGTTCGAGTTCATGAAGGTGCTGGCGTTCCTCGAGGGAATGGCCAGAGCGCAGGGCGTGGATGCGGGGTCGTTCTTTCGCGCGGAGCGAGACTTCCTCCAGCGACATCCGGCGCGGTGGTGGCCGCTCCTTCGGCGCAAGTTGGCCGTGCAGGAACCTCCCCCCTTCTACGCGAGCCTGACCAGCATCGTCGGCGATGTGCTCGCCGCTGACCTCACCCACATCAAGGCCACCATCGCCAGCGCGCCGGCACCGGGGGGCTGATGCGATGCTGAGCCTTTCGCGGCTGCTCTGCGGCACCGTCACCACAGGTGACGCGCTGCGCTACGACCGCCGATCGTCGGAGCTCCCCCCGCATCTCCTGCACTTCTCGCGAGACAAGCGGCCGGTCGTCGTCTGGAACGTTACCAGGCGCTGCAATCTGCGCTGCGTCCACTGCTACGCATCGGCCGCGGACCGGGACTTCCCCGGGGAGCTGACCACGCCGGAAGGGCTGTCCGTCCTCGACGACCTGGCTACCTTCGGCGTACCCGTCGCGCTCTTTTCGGGCGGCGAGCCGCTGATGCGGGACGATCTCTTTACCCTCGCAAGGTACGCCAGGGGCCTGGGCATGCGCACCGTGCTCTCGACGAACGGGACGCTGCTCACGCCGGACATCGCAAGGGACTTGAAGACCCAGGGGTTCTCGTACGTAGGGATCAGCTTGGATGGGCTCCCGGACGTCCACGATGCATTTCGCGGGCAGGCAGGCGCATTCGATGCGTCGCTTCGTGGCATCAGGGCCTGCCATGATGCCGGCGTGCGCGTCGGACTCCGATTCACGATCACGCGCCGCAACCAGCATCAACTGCCAGACATCCTGCGTCTCCTCGAAGATGAAGACATCCCCCGCTTCTGCATGTACCACCTGGCGTACAGCGGGCGTGGGCGGCAGATGGCGTCGGATGATCTGGCGCCCGATGAGACCCGCCGGGCGCTGGATCTGCTTTGCGACCGCGTGCTCGAGTGGCACCGCCGCGGCGTCGAGAAAGAAGTGCTGACGGTCGACAATCATGCCGACGCGGCCTATCTCTACCTGCGCATTAAGCGTGAGCAGCCGGACCGCGCCGCGGAGGTCCTGCGCCTGCTGCGCTGGAACGGCGGCAACAGCTCAGGCACCGGTGTCGGTTGCATCGACAACACGGGCAACGTACACCCGGATCAGTTCTCTTGGCACATGGACCTGGGAAACGTCCGCGCCCGCCCCTTCAGTGCCATCTGGCAGGACGTCGGGAATGAAGCGCTCCGGGATCTGCGCCGGCGCCGCGATCTGATCAGCGGACGCTGCTCGGCATGCGGATTCTTCGACATCTGCAACGGGAATCTGCGCGTGCGGGCGGAGATGGCCACGGGCGATCGCTGGGCATCCGATCCAGCCTGCTATCTGTCCGACGCCGAGATCGGGTCCGCTGCGGAGGCGACTGTCTGATGGATACGCCGGCGCCCGTCGGAGCCCCGCCGTACCTCGCTGTGGACTTTGACCGTACGCCGTTCACCGTCGCCTGGGAGATCACGCGCGCGTGTGCCCTCGCCTGCATCCACTGCCGCGCTGAAGCGATCCCCAGGCGCGATCCACACGAGCTCTCGACGGGCGAAGCGATGTCGGTACTCGACCAGATCGTCGAGATTGGCAGGCCGATCCTCGTCATCACCGGCGGCGACCCCATGATGCGGCGCGACGTGTTCGAGATCCTCGGTGCCGCCGTCGTACGCGGGTTGAAGGTCGGCTTCTCGCCGAGCGCCACGCCCTTGCTGACGCGCCAGGCGATCGCCCGGATCCGCCAGACGGGCGTAGACATGGTGCATCTGAGCGTCGACGGATCGAGCCCCCGCGTGCATGACGCCTTCCGGGGCGTGCGCGGCTCATTCGACAGGACCATCGGCGCGCTCAGGGGCGTCACGGCCGAGCACCTCCCCCTGCAAATCGGCACAACGGTGACTCGGCACAACGTGGACGACCTGCCGGCTATTGCGGACCTTGTCGCCGCGTTCGGCACTACGGTGTGGAGCGTGTTCTTCCTCGTGCCGACCGGACGCGCTCATCGGGACGCGATGCTCACGGCGCGCGAACACGAAGATGTGCTGCACTGGTTGGCCGATCTGTCCGATCGCGCCCCGTTCCGCGTCAGGACGACGGCGGCACAGCACTTTCGCCGCGTGCTGGTTCAGCGCGCGCGAGCGCGGCCACGCCCCGCCGGGACGCACGCGATCGAGCTGACCGGCGCCGGGTACGCGTTCCGCGAGGGTCGGGCGCCGGCCGCGAAAGGGGTGAATGACGGCAAAGGGTTCTGCTTCATCTCGCACGTAGGCGACGTGTACCCCAGCGGGTTTCTGCAGTATGCGGCCGGCAACGTGCGTGAGGCGACGCTCTCCTCCATCTACCGGGATGCGCCGATCATGCGGCAGCTCCGCGACCCGGCGCTGCTCAAGGGCAAGTGCGGACGCTGTGAATTCCGCGATGTGTGCGGCGGCTCGCGCGCGCGCGCCTGGGCCGTGACCGGCGACTACCTCGCCGAGGAGCCCTGCTGTCTCTACGAGCCGCATTGACCGGCGCCACCTGGCACCGGTTCGAAGTCACAGGCGGACGCCGCGGACGGCCCTCCCCCACAGAGAGCACGTCCGCGGCGTCCCTGCCACCGCAGGCCCGGAGCTGCGCTACGGGGCCTGCCTTGTGGGCGTCCGCATCGATTCCGGAACCTTGAGGAACGCGTACGTCTGCGCCGTGAACAGCGGGCGCGACCACCTGACGCCAACTTTGAGCCGACGCCGTAGCATCGCCGTGTAGGGATTCGCCGCACCGATCAGCGTCTCGGTCTGGAGCTTGAGCGGACCCGTGATCCGGCCGTCCAGGTCGGCGTCAAAGCCGTTCCGGATGATGATGCCATTGTCGTCAAACACCAGCGTCACGAGCGCTTCCGGGTCCGTCGAGTGCAGGCCAAGCTTGCCGCGGATCTTGCTGGCGGCGATGCTCTTCGCGGGATCACCATGCGCGATCCCCTCGATGTGTTGCTTCAGCAACTTGGCGAAGATGTTCGCGCCGTCCTCGCCATCGGCGAGCGTGACATGGATCGCTCCCGATGGCGGCGGCGCCACGATCGCGTTCACTTACGCACCTCCGTTCAGATTCGTCACCGGGACCCTCTCGATCTGGACCTTCTGTGCACGGGGCGTGTGGCTTGGCTGGCCGAGGATGGGGCGATAGCCGAATTGCCCGTATCCGCCGAGGAGGTGCAGGGGCTTGAACGCGCCCGCCACAATGTTCTGGCTGCTGTTCCATCCTTCGAACTGGTACGGCTCCCAGGCGTGGTAAATGATTGCCTGGCCCGGCTGGACGGAAGCGGACGGCTTCACGTGTACGACGTAGCTGCCCACATCGTTGAACACGCGCACCGAGTCGTGGTCATGGATGTCACGGTCCAGCGCGTCGCGCTCGCTCATATAGAGCACCGGTTCGCCGCGCTGCAGGTTGAGCAGCGTCTTGTTCGCGCGGAAGATCGCGTGGATGCTGTGACGCGTATGGCCGCCCGTCACCTCGATCGGGTAATCGCCGCCCCCGTTGGGGTTCTCCTTGTGCACCGGTAACCCCTCACCCGCCTCCAGGTACCATGGGTGGTCCAGATAGAACTGTTGGCGGCCCGTGAGGGTCGGCCACGGCTCCTTGCCCTCCACGAACCACTTGAGCGGTGCGAGGGCTTCTCCATCTTCCAGGTCCGAGCAGATCGCCGTGATTGGCCCGTAGCTGCCCGTCGACTTCACATGGATCGCCCCCTTCTCGGCGATCTCGGACCACGACGTGCCGCTCAGCGGCTGGGACATGCTGACCGACACGTCGAGCGCCTTCGTTGCGTCGCCCTCCTGGAACTCGCCGTTGATGCTCCAGTCGTCGTACACGTGCGCGAGGTCGTGCGTCATGCCCAGCGCATCGACATACGGCGTCTCTTCGCGCTGGCGTGCCCGGTCCTGGATACACCGCGCAAGGCGCGCCATGATGTCGAACTCCGGTAGTGATTCGTACAACGGATCGACCGCCGTCTCGCCAACGCAAATGTAGGGGACGAGCGACTGCGTGAACTTGATGCCCGCCTTCTCGTGCCATCCGGCCGCTGGCAAGATGATGTCCGACTGCATCGCCGAGCTCGACATCCGGAACTCCCAGGTCACGATCAGTTCCAGGTCGTTCCAGAGGTTCTCGCGGATGACGTGCGGCGCCGGCCAGCGGCGCAGGGGGTTCATGCCCGTGTACAGGAGCACCCGCGGCTTCGGTCCGATGGGCATCCAGCCGTTGTCGAACGACTCCTTCGCGTATGCGCTGACCGTCCTCGGCAGCCCCGGGTCGTGGAACGCCATATTGTCCACGAGCGTGCGGTAGCCCGCATCGTGTCCGTAGAGCCACGCCATGGTCGGCGCGCTGCTCGACATCTTCGGCGCCATCGTCTTCATCACATTCTCGACGTCGCGGACCTTCGGGCGTTGGCCCGCCGCCGGCGCCTGTCCGATCATCGCGAGCTGGCCCTTGTCGTAGTTCAGCGGCATGTTCCACCACGCGCCTATGCGCAACCCACCACCCTGCTTGCCGGTGTGCCCCGCCAGGGCCGAGATGAGGATCATCGAGCGCTGGAACAGGTCCATGTGGTAGTGCTTGCAGGCGCCCCATGACGCGAAGATCGACGCCGCGTTTGCCTTCGCGTACCCGCGCGCCACGTCCCGCACCGTGTCTGCGTGGACGCCGGTGAGCGCCTGTACCCGCTCGGGCGTGTAGTCCCTGAGCAGCGTCTGCAGGCGCTCCCAGACCGCCCGCACCGTCACCGAACTCCCGTCCCTCAGCGCCACCTCGTGCGCGCCTTCGAGCGCCGGCCGCAGATCGCCGAGCGCGATGCTCGCGGTCGCCTGTCCGTGCGTGCCGGGCGCCTCCTTCAGTGACTCGGTCGCCGCGTCCCAGATGTAGAAGATCTCTTCGCTTCCCCCGTCGGTCACGTCCGACTGGCGCAGGAACCGTCCGTCGTCATCGCGCACAAGGAACGGCAGGTCGGTTTGCTCCCGCACGTACTCCGCCTTGTAAAGCCTCTCGTCCACCATCACCTTCGCCATGCCCAGCGCGAATGCGGCGTCGGTGGCGGTGCGCAAATTCACCCAGACATCAGCGTGCATCGCCGTCGGGTTGTAGTCAGGCGCGACGAGGACGACCTGCGCGCCGCGGTAGCGCGCCTCGAGCATGAAGTGCGCGTCGGGGATGCGCGTGTACGCCGGATTGCCCAGCCAGATCATGATGTAGTCCGAATTGCAGTAGTCGTCAGACGTCCCGTCGGCGTTGAACAAGCCCCACGTCTGGATGGCGCCCATCGGCAGGTCGCCGACGCTTGCCCACTCATCAAGTGACGTCGTGCCGATGAGCTGCGTTAGGCGGAACTGCGCCGGCGTGCCGGGGCCGAAATCGATATTGGTCGTGCCCATGTCATAGACGATCGCCTCAGGACCATCGCTACCGACGACATCGAGGACCTTGTCGGCGATCTGCGTCAGCGCCTCCTCCCACGAAATGCGCTCCCACGTGCCGGAGCCGCGGGGGCCGACGCGCCGCATGGGATACTTGATGCGCGTCGCGTCGTACATCAGGTCCGCGTACACCATGCCCTTCTGGCAGCCGCGCGGGTTGAAATCCGGCAGGTGGTCGCCCGAAGCCTCGTAGATCGCGTTCTGCTCTTCGCGCCAGACGATGCCGTCCTTCACGAATAGGTTCAGCGTGCATGCGGCGATGCAGTCCGCTTGGTTGCAGGTGCCCTTGACCACGCGATCCCAGGACCACTGGTCGCGATAGAGCGCCTCTGTCGATGCGTATGGCTGATCCTGGCTCGGGTTCGCGTCAGCCGGCGCGAGTCTGCGCAGTGCCGGCGCGGCGGCGGATCGGGCGCGCGGAACCATAGCTCCTCCTGAAGGCAGGCGAAGCCGGGGTCGGCGGTGATCATCGCACCAGTCGGTCCGTCGCGTGAAGGGCCACACGGCCCTCTGCCACGAGCCAGTCCGCACGTCCGACCGGCGCCGTTCTCAACTCCGCTCACCACCGGCGACAGTCCTCACCACGTTGAAGCGATATCCAGGCCCGGGCCGAACGGCCCCCGCGGCTCAGTCCGTTCGGCTCTGACCGCCTTATTCTAGCAACTGCTAGATTAAGCCTCACTTCGAGCGCCGCCCAATGGCAAAGGGGGATGTATGGCACAGACCAGCGCACGCACGCGGAAGCCATCCAGCGGACGCCGGGCTAGGCCAGCGTTCAGCCCGCAGGCCACCTCGGCGCTCACGCCCCGTCCTGTCGAAGACCTGTACCGTCAGCGGATCAAGTGGAAGAAGTGGACTTGGGGAAGCCACTGTGTGGACTGCTACCCGAGCAACTGCCCGTTCCGCGTCTATGTCGGAGAGGACGGCGAGGTCTGGCGCGAAGAGCAGGCCGGCACCTACGGCACCGTCGAGAAGGGCGTGCCCGACTTCAATCCGGCAGGCTGCCAGAAGGGTGTGTCGTGGCACCGGCTGCTCACCGGCAAGGAGCGCGTGCTCAAGCCGCTCAAGCGCGCCGGCGCGCGCGGCTCCGGCCAGTGGCAGGAGGTGTCATGGGATCAGGCACTCGGCGAGATCGCCGATCACATCGTCGACGCAATCCAGGAACAGGGACCCGAGTCGATCATCCGCATCGGCGAGCCGGCGGAAGGTGGAACGCAGGCGCTCGTGTACGGAAGCGCCGTCGTCAACCAGATCGGCGGCACCGTCACCGATGTCCAGGCCGAGATCAACGACTTCTCCCCGGGTATCTACGTCACCTTCGGAAAGTTCGACCCGGCCGCCAGCTGCGACGACTGGTTCCATACCGACCTCATGCTCTGCTGGCAGATCAATCCCGCCTACACCTCCATCCCCTGGTATCACTTCATCGCCGAA
Organism: Dehalococcoidia bacterium; assembly: GCA_035632115.1. Lineage (GTDB taxonomy): Bacteria > Chloroflexota > Dehalococcoidia > DSTF01 > JACRBR01 > DASQHL01. The sequence goes on from DASQHL010000043.1 coordinate 8,435, forward strand.
GGGCGCTACCGTGGCGCGGAGGTCGTCGTCGTCGCGCCTGACTTCAACCCCACGGCTCCCCACGCCGACTATTTCGTGCCCGTCCGCATCGGCACCGATGCCGCACTGGCCAACGCCATGTCGCAAGTGATCATCGAGGAAGGGCTGGCGAATTGGAAATTTGTGCGCGAGCAGACCGATCTGCCCCTGCTCGTGCGCACCGACAACCAGCGATTCTTGCGCGGAAGCGACGTCGACGGCGGGCGCGACGACCAGTTCTACTGGTACGACGAGAAGGCCGGCGAGATCGTCGAAGCGCCGCGCGGCACGCTGGCCCTGCAGAAGCGGCAGCCCGCGCTCGACGGCGTCTACAAGGCGCGCCTCCAGGACGGCAAACGGGTCACCGTGACCCCCGCGTTCGCGCTGCTCAAGAAGATGCTGGACGCCGACTACACGCCCGAGGAGGCACAGGCGATCACTGGCGTCAACCCGGAGCTCGTGCGCACCATCGCGCGCAAGGCGGCGAAGAAGCGCACGCGCATGCTGATGGGCTGGAACTCCGGGAAGTACTACCACGGCGACCTCATGGAGCGCGCCATGATGTTGGTTCTGGCGCTCACAGGGAACTGGGGCAAGCAAGGTACGGGCGCGCGCTCGTGGGCCGTCGGCATGTTCGACGGGCAGTTCTTCGCGCCCAACAAGCCCGTACCGGGGCAGGAGATTACCAAAGCTGCGATGGCCGGCCGCGAGGCGATGTTCCAGCAGCTGCGCCAGGAAGACCCCACCATGACCGAGGAGATGCTCGACCACGAGATGGCCTACCGCGGCGCCGCCCTGGGCGGCACCGTGCCCCCCGCCTTCTTCTGGTACTACCACTGCGGCTACCGCGAGATCTGGAACAAGAAGACCTGGGGCGACGTCGGCATGAAGCGAAGCTTCGACGAGTACTTCGAGGAGGCGCTCGACAAAGGCTGGTTCAAGGGCGCCGTGCAGCCCGCCGAAACCCAGGAGCCGCGCGTCATCTTCGAGGTCGGCTCGAACCTGCTGCGGCGCACGCGCGGCGGCCAGAACATGCTGCTCAAGCACCTGTGGCCGAAGCTCAGTTGCATCGTGAGCATCGACTGGCGCATGAGCACCACCGGACTCTGGTCGGACTACGTGCTCCCGGCCGCCCACCACTACGAGAAGCCGAACTTCTGCTACTCCACGCCCCACATCATGCACCTCACGTTCTCCGACCGCGCAGTGCCACCACGTGGTGACTCGAAGGAGGAGTTCGAGATCGCCGTGCTCCTGGCTAAGAAGATCGAGGAGCGCGCGAAGGCACGGAAATTCACCGAGTACACCGACGCGCACGGCTTTCCGCGGAAGCTCGACGACGTCGCGTCCAAGATCACCCTGGATGGCTACTACGACAGCTCCGACAAGGTGCTCGACGAGATGGTGCGCGACAGCGTGGTGATGGGGAACCTGCCGGAGGGCACGACCTTGGACACCATGCGCGAGAAAGGCTACGTGCGCTTCAAGAACTGGGGCATGTCGCCGATGGCCATCGGACAGTCGTCGGACATCAAGGAAGACGAGACCCACGCCCCGTTCCGCTGGCACACGGAGAAGAAGGTACCCTTCCCGACCCTCACCCGCCGGGCGCAGTTCTACGTCGACCACGACTGGTTCCTGGAGGCGGGCGAGGGATTCCCCGTGCACAAGGAAACGCCGGCACAGGGAGGCGACCACCCGTTCCACCTGACCAGCGGCCATCCGCGCTGGTCGATCCACTCGATGAACATGACGAACCGAATCATGCTCAACACCCATCGCGGCCATCCGTTCTGCTACATCAACACCGCCGATGCCGAGCGGCGCGGTCTCAGCGATGACGAAGAAGTGGAACTCTTCAACGATATGGGGACGATGGAAGTGGCCCTGCGCGTCACCCCGTCGGTGCGCCCCGGCCAGCTCATCATCTACAACGGCTTCGAGCCGTATCAGTTCGAGGCGTGGCACGATCCGGCCAACGTGGAGCCGGGCATGGTGAAGTGGCTGGCGTTCGCCGGCGGCTACGGCCACCTGCGGTATCGCGGCATCCACTGGCAGCCGGTGCCGATCGATCGCGCCATCAGGCTTGACGTGAGGAAGATCGCTGCGGCATCGCGAAAGGAGGCGGTATGAGCATGCACGCAAAGAGAGTCACGAATGCGACCGCGCTGCTCGATCCCGGCGCGAAGGGCTGGGAGAAGGTCGACCGGGAGGTGGTGGAGCTTGCCGGCATGCCTCTCCACCTCCAGACATCGCGGTACGTGCGGACCGTGTGGGCCGACAAGCTCATCGGCAAGGTGCGCGCCGTATCGGTGCGGGCCGCCCACGACGGCGAGCGTCTGGCGATTCGCCTGGAGTGGAACGACGATACTGAGAACCGGGAGTTCGCCGAGCGGCAGTTCCCGGACGCCGCCGCGGTGGTGTTCCCCAGCAACGGCGACGCACCCCTCGCCACGCTGGGTGCGCCGGACGCGAAGGTCAACGCTTGGTACTGGCGCGCAGACCTCGAGGAAGGCGAAAACCTCGTGGCGCAGGGCCTTGGCACCGATACGCCCACCAAGGACACACCGATCGTCGCGCGCGGCGCCTGGAGCGACAGTCGCTGGTGCGTCGTCGTCAGCCGCGCATTGAAGGCGAAGGGTGCGGCGAACGTGAAGCTCGCACCGGGGAAGACCGTGAAAGCGGGCTTCACCGTGTGGGAAGGCACCAACCGGGAGCGCGGCGACCTGCGCTCGTACTCGCGCCAGTGGCGCGACCTGACGCTCGACGCGTAGGAGGAGCAGAGCCATGCCGAAGAACGGGAAGGCGGCGGTCAAAGACGTCACCACGCACGGCCTGCAAAGTCAGGTGGCGATGGTCTTCGACCTCAACAAGTGCATCGGCTGCCAGACATGCTCCGTTGCATGCAAGACCTTGTGGACGCGCGACGAAGGCACGGACTACCAGTGGTGGATGACCGTCAATACGCAGCCCGGCCGCGGGTGCCCCATGGACTACGAGCAGATGGGCGGCGGGTATCGGGAGGGCGTGCCGCAGGAGGGCATCCTGCCGACCCGCGAGGAGTTCGGCGGCGGCTGGGACTTCAACTACGACGAGGTGTTCTACCAGGGCAAGGGCAATAGTGTGCACCTCCAGCCGCTGGGTAAGAAGCCCACCTGGGGACCAAACTGGGACGAGGACCAGGGCGCCGGCGAGTACCCGAACGCCTACTATTTCTACCTGCCCCGGCTGTGCAACCACTGCACGCGGCCGTCGTGCGTGGAGGCGTGCCCCCGCTCGGCGATGTACAAGCGCCCACAGGACGGCATCGTGCTGCGCGATGAGGAGCAGTGCCGCGGACTCCAGTTCTGCGCCGAGGCCTGCCCCTACAAGAAGATCTACTTCAACTACGTGAAAAAGATCAGCCAGCACTGCATCCTCTGCTTCCCGCGACTGGAGCAGGGCGTCGCCCCGGCGTGTGCCCGCCAGTGCCCCGGACGCCTCGTGTTCGTTGGCTATCTCAACGACGTCGAGCGTCCCATCCACAAGCTGGTGTACGACTGGGAGGTGGCACTGCCGCTGCACCCCGAGTACGGCACCGACCCGAACATCTTCTACATCCCGCCGCTGAGCCCGTACCGCCTCAAGGAGGACGGCAGCCTGGACAAGGACACGCCGCGCATTCCGATGGAGTACCTGGAGCGGTTGTTCGGCCCGCGCGTGCACAAGGCGCTGAACACCATGCAGGATGAGCTCCAGAAAGTGCGGAGCGGCAAGAAGTCAGAACTGCTGGACACGCTCATCGTGTACCGCTGGCACACGTTGTTCGAGCCATTCACGCGCGACCCCGTGGAGGTGGGTGGACCGCAAGCAGCCGTACAGCGTTAACGATCATTTGGTATTTGAGGCCGGGGTCTGAAGCCCAGCCGGCGTCCGTACAGGCGAAACGATGAGCGACAGGTCCCGCCGCGCGCGGCGGTGCCAACGGGTGCCGGTACTGACGACGGTTGGGCTTCTTTACGCAAGCAGGTGACGGATGACGGCGCGCGTCAGCCGCAGGACGTTCCTCAAGGGCGGCGGGGCCATCATACTCGGCTTGGAGCTCTCTCGGCTCGTGCCGCTGCCAGACTTCGACCGCGTCGCTTCCGTCGCGGCCCGCACGTATTCGTCCTTCGAGGACCTATACCGCCAGAAGTGGACCTGGGACAAGGTGACGTGGGGCACCCACCTTGTCGACTGCTACCCGGGCTCGTGTTCGTGGCGCGTCTACACGAAGGACGGCGTCGTCTTTCGCGAAGAGCAAGGCGCGCAGTACCCCCAGATCGAACGCGGTGTGCCCGATATGAACCCGCGCGGATGTCAGAAGGGCTGCAGCTTTAGCGAGGTGATGTACGGCTCGGAGCGCATCACCTACCCCATGCGCCGGGTCGGTGCGCGCGGCGAGGGGAAGTGGGAGCGGCTCAGCTGGGATCAGGCGCTCACCGACATCGCCGATCGCATGATCGATGCGGTGCAGAGCCACGGTCCCGGGTCGATCATCCACGAGTTCGGGACCGGGGAAGGCGGCACGGTCAACGGCGCCATCCCGAGCTGGCGCCTCACTCGCCTGCTGGGCGGCACCGTGCTGGACAACAACGCCATGACGTCAGACTTCAACGTCGGGCTGTACGAGACGTTCGGGAAGTTCCAGTTCTGCAGCTCGATCGACGACTGGTACCACGCAGACCTGATCCTGCTCTGGCACATGAACCCCCTCTACACCCGCATCCCGTCGGCTCACTACATCACTGAGGCGCGCTATAACGGCACAAAGGTCGTCTCGATCGCGCCCGACTACAACGCCTCGACGATCCACGCGGACCTCTACGTGCCCGTCCAGATCGGCACCGACGCCGCCCTCGGCTTGGCGATCGCCAGGGTCATCATCGACGATGGCGCGTACAACGCAGCCTTCGTGAAGGAGCAGACCGACCTCCCGCTGCTCGTGCGGATGGACACCGGCCGCTATCTCCGGCAACCGGACGTGGAGGGTACGGGGCGCGAGGACCAGCTCTACTTCTGGGACACCGCGAAGGGCGAGCTCGCGCGCGCGTCCCGCAAGACCCTGCGCCTGGGCGCGGTCGACCCCGCGGTCGAAGGTACGCACGCCGTCCGGCTCCACGACGGCTCCACGGTTGACGTGCGGCCGGTCTTCGCCGCGCTGCGCGAGCACCTGCAGGCGTACTCGCCGGAGCGCGCCTCGGAGATCACCGGCGCGTCGCCCAGCACCATCCGGCGGCTGGCCAGGATGGTGGCCGCGGCGAAGCGCGTCCACATTCTCCAGGGATTCAACACGCCGAAGTATTACCACGGCGATCTGATGGAACGCTCGATGGCGCTCGTGCTGGCGCTCACCGGGAACTTCGGCCGCCCGGGCACCGGGCTGCGCGGCCACAACAGCAGCCAGCTCGTCATGGCCAACGTCCTCAAAGGGCAGCCGGGCCTCGCAGGCTTCATGGAGATCGCGCAGAACCAGCTCCGCATTGAAGAGACGGCGATGAAGGAGGATCCTGACCTCTCGCCTGAGATGCTGGCCATCGCCGTCGAACAGGCGGAGGCGCGGAACAGCGCGCTCGCGCCGCTGCCGATGAGCGGCATGCTCATCCCGCCCCACTTCTTCTGGTACTGGCACGCCGGCTACCGCGACGTCTGGAACAACCGCGCCTGGGGCGACACCGGGATGAAGCGGACCTTCGACGAGTACTTCACGGAGGCCATCACGAAAGGCTGGTGGGACGACCTCATCCAGCCCGCGCAGGACCAGACGCCTCAGGTCTTCTTCGGCTCCTGCGGCAACACCCTGCGGCGCACCCGCGGCGGTGCCAAGCTGCTGCTGGAGAACGCCTGGCCCAACTTCAAGCTCGTTGTGACCATCGATTACCGCATCAGTGCCACCGCGCGCCAGTCCGACATCTTCCTGCCCGCCGCTGCGTACTACGAGAAGACGGACTTCCGCTTCCCGACCGCGCACCTCAACAACCTCGTGTTCACCGACAGGGCCGTCCATCCCCCGGGTGAGGCAAAACCGGAGTGGGAGATCAACTGGCTGCTCGCCCAGAAAATCGAGGAGCGCGCCAGGGCCCGCGGCGCCGACCGCTACACCGATCGGCGCGGCCGCACGTTCAGATTCAGCGGATTGCTCAAGCGCTTCTCGATGGACGGTAAGGTCGGCCCGAACGAGTCCGAAAAGATCGCCGAAGACCTCATCGATGACACCGTGCGGGCGGGCGCCTTGCCGGAAAAGACCACGCTCGACACGTTCCGCGATAAAGGCATTGTCCGCTTCACGCATATCGGCGTCGACGCCGTCGGCCAGAATCAGGCTACCGACATCAAGCCGGACAAGACCGTGAACCCCCTCAGCTGGCACGTGGTCGACAAGCTGCCATACCCCAGCTACGCGCGCCGCATCCAGTTCTACATCGACCATGAGTGGTTCCTGGAAGCCGGCGAGGCGCTGCCGACGCACAAGCCCACGCCGAAGATGGGCGGCGACTTCCCGCTCGTCATGACCAGCGGCCACCAGCGCTGGTCGATCCACTCGATGTGGGTGGTGAACAAGGTGCTGTCGCACACGCACCGCGGTCACCCGACGATGTGCATGAATCCGGAGGACATGCGCGCCCGCGGCGTCACTGATAACGAGGAGGTGCGGGTGCGCAACGACTTCGCGTCGTTCAACGTCCAGGTGCGCGAGACGCCGTCGTGCCGCCCCGGCCAGGTCATCGTCTATCACGCCTGGGAGCCGTACCAATTCCCTGGCGGCAAGTCGTACGACATCGCGATCCCCGGCCTTATCAAGTGGCTGCATCTGGCCGGAGGCTACGGCCACCTGCGCTACTACCGCTGGAACTGGGTGCCGCAGCAAGTTGACCGCGCTGTGTCGGTGGAAGTGGAGAAGGTCGCGTGAAGCTCAACCTCGTCGCGATCCAGGCGAAGCCGGAGATGTCGGACTACGCGAACGCCGAAGCCTTTTACCGGAAGATGGCCGACCTGATGGCGCGTGCCGCGCGCGTCGCCGATTTCTCGCTGCCCACGCTCGTCGTCTATCCGGAGGGCATCGGCCTTCCGCTTGCGTTCGTGCCCCAGACCTACGACCAGATCGGCGACGCGAACACCATCGCGCAGGTGCTCGTGCGGGCGCTCCCCAGGCACCTGCCGCGCTTCACCCGGGCCCTGTTCCGGTTCCGGACGTCGCTCTTCCGCACCATCTTCTTGGAGACCGCCCTGGAAGCGGAGGATATCTACGTCACCACCTTCTCCACCCTGGCGCGTGAATACGGCGTCTACCTCTGCGGCGGCTGCATCTACCTCCCGCACATCGAAGAGGAAGCGGTCAAAGGGCGGCATATCGTGGGCCGCGCCGTCTATAACCAGTCGTACCTCTTCAATCCGAACGGCGTCTGCCTGCGCCGTACGCCTAAGGTCAACCTCGCACCGCCTACCGAACCGAGGTTCGGATTCAGCTCCGGTAGTCGCGGCGACATCATGCCGGTCGACACGAGGATCGGCCGATTGGGCACGCTGGTCTGCTACGACGCCTTCCACCGGAGTCTGATCGAACGCATGGACGCGATGGGCGTCGAGACACTCATCAACCCTTCCCATAATGAACGCCGCTGGGACGTCCCTGCGGGCTTCAACGGAGCGATCAGCGTCTCCGAAGCGTGGCTCCGCCACGGCCTGCCCACGATGATCCAGGGCCGCGAGCACCTGAGGTACGGCATCAC
>DASQHL010000044.1:0-6992 GCA_035632115.1 Dehalococcoidia bacterium
CGTCGACCTGCTCCCCCTCGTGGATGTCGATCGCCCTGCGCGTGTTGCCTTCCAGGCTGGCATTGAAGAGGCGCGATGGATCCGGGATGCTGGCTCCTTTTGCGAACGTAAGCTTCACGACCTTCGTGTACGACTCGCCGGTGCAGACGATGCCGTGGTGCGACCAGACCGGGGTGCCCATCCACTTCCATTCCTCGGTGATGCCTGGGTCCGCTTCCAGGATCAGCGCCCGCATGCGCGCCAGGGTCTCCCCGCGCCATCCCCCCAGGTCGCGGATCCGCTGGTCGATGAGCCGGGATGCGGCCTTCCCGGTCGCTTGCTCATGACTGCTTGTGCCCACCTGAACGCTCCTTCCCTCTGCGCTCCGTCGTCCCGCAGCGTACGGTTCGGCACGGCAGGCCGGGTAGCGCAGCTTTCACGATTACCAGCTCAGGCGAGCGATTCCAAGTGTCGAGCGCGACAGTGGCGGTGGTCCCGAGTGGGCTGGCCAGTTCCATGGCCGGGCGCGAGGCGCGCTATCCACGCGTGGCGTGGGTTGCCTCGCAGCATCGTGATCGCGGGCCACCACGCAGCGTCAGCTCCCGCGCCGACGTCGCAGGAGCCGGGATCCAAAACCGGCGACGAGCAGTCCGCCGGCGATCGCGCCCGCAAGGACAGCCGCGGCATCCGCGCCAGATCCGGGCGCGGTCGCGGGTCCCGTCACCGCAAGCTCAGGAGCCTCTGCGATTCCGCCCACGGACGCCGCCAGGGGTTGCACGTTGAACGCGAGGGGCGCGTTCGCGCGCGCATCGAGCGCCTGCGCGACCGCCACGGCCTGCGAGGGCGGTTCGTAGTACAGGGTGGACGTGCTGTTGAGGTAGGCCGTGCAACCGAGCCCCGGATCGGTGCAGGGGATACCGCCAGGGATGCCTGTGATGTTGACGCCGCTCGTGCCGTATGCGAACGCGTCGCCCGTGCACTGCGTCGTCGGATTGACCTTGTTGTCCTCGTAGTAGGAGGTGTACGTGAAACCCGGGATGTTCGTTGCTATAGCGCCCGACATGACCACGGTCCCCTGGGCGCCTGTCACCATCTGCCAGTGGATCTGGCCGAGCGCAGCGCTGTCGGGGACGCCGTCGACCGTCAGGCCGCCCGTGTTGAGGTCGTTGTAGTAGGTCATCCCGGACGCCGCCGGGCTGTAGTCGAAGAGGTCCATGATGCTCGGGATCGCGTGGACGCGGAGCTCGGTGCGGATGTCCTGGCGCTGCGCGTAAAAGATCTCGTCCCGCTCGGTGCGCGGGCCGCTGTTCGCGCCGACGAAGGAGCGGATGGCCCGCACCGGACCGGCCTTGTTGGCGACGAATGCGCCCTCGATCGGCAGGGTGTCGATGTACCCGTCGAAGGTGTCCTCGGTCCGGCCGCAGTTACCGGGGGCGAACATCGGCTTGTGACGGTCGAGGATGTTGACGTTGGCCGAGCCACCGACGCTGATCTTCATCTGGTCTTCCTGCCAGCGGTCGCCGAAGTGGTAGCTGTAGTTCGGCGTCGTGATCGTTGAGTTCTCGGGATTCCCAGCAAGCGCGGGGTGCGTGTCGCCAAGCGTATAGGTCGCCTTGTAGTTGCCGGAGTTCAGGCTGAAGGCGTAGCTCACGTAAGACTGCCCGGCAGCGGGATCGAGCGAGCCGTCGGAATGGAAGAGGTACACCCATCCCTCCTGTGACGGTGCGAGCGGGTCAGTGATCGTGGCCTGGACGCCTGAGCCGGCCACCGTGTGCGGTGGCGGCGCGAACGATGCCGCCGCGCCCCCCGCGTCCTTCGACATGAAAGCGACCTCGTCGGTGGCGTCGAAGGTCGGATCGGAGTCGGCGCCCACCCAGGTGTTGGGGTCGGTGTAGAACAGCTCAGTCACCGAGGAGGTCACGACGCCGTTGTAGACGGCGGTGAAGGTCCGGCTGTCACGCTCGTCGACCTGGACGGGTATCTGCGTCCAGCCGCCGTCATAGCGAAAGGCGACCAGATCGTGCGGTGCGATGCCGGTGAGCGTCGGCACGTCGGAGCCGGTGAGCACCACCGGATCCTCGGGTCGATTCAGGGTGCTGCCACCGGCGGCTACGGCGACGCCGCCGTGGGGGCGACCGATCGTCGAGAGCACCATGAGTGCGAGTAAGGCGACGCCGAACGCCACGAAGCGCATCGTTACCTCGGAGCAAGAGCGGGGGACGCCGGAGTCTACCGATCCCGCGTTCGACGGGGCAACCTCCGAGCAGGCTGCCGATCCGAGGTGCCCCACCGACGTGCTCACCCGCGCCCAGCGGCCACTGCGCCATCCTGGGCAAGCAGATCTCGGCCGGGCTCCGGCGCCCGGCTGGGCGGCGGCTACGCAAGCATCGTCAAACAGACGCCCGGTACACTGAGCGTCGCATGCCAGTCGAGATCAGCGTTGGCCCCGCCGTCCTCACGATCAATCAGGGCAGCACCTTCATGGTGACCGACCTCAACGGCCAGATCGCGGCCGACGGCGAGCAAGGCATCTTCGCAAGCGATACCCGTTTCGTCAGCTACTACGACATCTCTGCCAACGGGACGCGGTGGGAACGCCTGACTTCCAGCGCGCTGACCTACTACGCGTCGCGCGTGTTCCTGACAAACGCGGCATTCGAGACGGAGGACGGGCCGGTTGCCGAGGGCGTGCTGAGCCTCGTGCTCGGACGGTCGATCGCGGAAGGCATCCACGAGGATATCGACATCCACAACTACGGGCTGTCGCGCGTGCGGTTCAACCTGGAGGTCGTCGTACGCTCGGACTTCGCGGACATCTTCGAAGTGAAGTCGAAGCATTTCGTGCGCCGCGGGCGGATCGTCACGGATTGGGACGCCCACCAGCTCGCCATGCGCACGTCGTACAGCAATCGCGACTTCGAGCGAACGCTTGTGTACCGCCTGCTCAACAACACGTCCCTGCCGACGTACGCGAACGGGCGCCTCACCTTCGAGGTGGCGCTCGACCCCGGCGCGGCGTGGCACACGTGCTGCTTCTACACGCTGATCGATGGCCACCACGCGAAGGAACCGTTGCGCGTCTCTCACGACGGTGACGAGGTCGAGCTCGACCGGCTCGAGCGCGACTGGCGACAGTGCACGACGCAGCTCTCGTCCTCGAATGAGGATGTGTACCGGCTCTACCGCCGCTCGATCGATGATATGAGCGCGCTGCGCCTGCACGAGCACGACTTCGCGGAGCGCGTGTGGCTTCCCGCCGCCGGCGTGCCGTGGTTCGTGACGATCTTCGGGCGCGACAGCCTGATCGTCAGCCTGCAGAGCATGCTCGTCGAGCCGACGCTCGCCCTCGGCACGCTCAAGCAGTTGGCGCTGATGCAGGCACGCGCCTCGGACGACTGGCGCGACGCCGATCCGGGCAAGATGCCGCACGAGATGCGTTTCGGCGAGCTCGCGCACTTCAAGAAGATCCCGCACACGCCGTACTACGGCACCGCGGATGCGACCATCCTGTACGTCATCCTCCTGCACGAGGCGTGGATGTGGCTGGGCGACGACGCACTCCTCGCGGAGCATCTGCAGACGGCCGAACGCTGCCTCGAGTGGATCGACCGCTACGGCGACCTCGATGGAGACGGGTTCCAGGAGTACAAGACCCGCTCGGACCAGGGCTACGAGAACATGGGCTGGAAAGACTCCGGCGACGCGATCGTCTACCCCGATGGCAGCCAGGTGCATCAGCCGAAAGCGCTCTGCGAATTGCAGGGGTACGTGTTCGACGCCTGGATGCGGATGGCTGAGATCTTCGAGCACACGGGCGACATCGCGCGCGCCGGCGAGTTGCGCCGAAAGGCCGCCGACCTGCGCGCGCGCTTCGAGGCGCGGTTCTGGTGCGAGGACGTCGGCTTCTACGCGCTCGCCCTTGACCCTGATAAGCGCGCCGTCAAGACGATCGCCTCGAATGCGGGCCATTGCCTGTGGAGCGGCATTGCCAGCCCCGAACACGCGGCGCGCGTCGTGCGGCGGCTGTTCGAACCGGATATGTGGAGCGGCTGGGGCATACGCACGCTCTCCTCCCGGCATCCCGCCTACAACCCCTTCTCGTATCAACTTGGCTCCGTCTGGCCACACGACAACGGGCTCATCGCCATGGGCTTCGCGCGATACGGGTTTCGTGAGGAAGCGGCGCGCGTGGCGCGCGACATCTCCGGAGCGGCAAGCTACTTCGAGGGCTACCGGCTGCCCGAACTCTACGCGGGCATCGAGCGCACGCCGGGCAGCTTTCCCGTCCAGTACCGCGGCGCGAACGTCCCGCAGGCCTGGGCGGCCGCATCGATCTTCCACCTGCTCCGGGCGATGCTCGGCATGCACGCCGACGCGCCCCACGGGCGGCTCAACGTCGACCCGGCGCTCCCGCCCTGGCTGCCGGATGTGACGCTACGCGGCATCGACGTCGGGAAGGCAACGCTCGACCTGCGGTTCTGGCGCGAGGGGGAGCGGAGCCGCTGGGAGGTCCTGCAGTGCGACGGCGACATCGCCGTCTCCGAGGCCGCCTGGCGGCCGTGGCCCGACGGCGACCCAAACGTGAGATCGAACATCGGAGGAGCGTAGCTGTGAAAGCGATCGTCCTGACTCCCGGCACGACGACTGTGCAGCTCGCCGACCGCGCGGAGCCGTCCATCGGCGCCCCCGACGAGGTGAAGCTGCAGGTACTGCAAGTGGGGATCTGCGGGACCGACCGCGACGAGGCCGCGGGGGGACGCGCCGTCGCGCCTCCCGGCCGGACCGACCTCGTCATCGGACACGAGATGCTCGGGCGCGTGATCGAGGTCGGATCCGCGGTGCAATCGGCGCGGCCGGGCGACTATGCGCTCTTCACTGTCCGCCGGGGCTGCGGGCACTGCGCGAACTGCGCCATCAACCGGAGCGATATGTGCTACACGGGCGATTACGCAGATCGGGGCATCCACCTGCGCGACGGCTACCAGACGGAGTTCGTTGTAGACAGCGATGCCTACGTGATCCCGGTCCCGCCAAGCATCGCCTCCGTCGCGGTGCTGACCGAGCCGATGTCCATCGCGGAGAAAGCGATCGATGAGGCGGTCCAGATCCAGATCGGGCGCCTTCCAGACGCCACCGACGCCGCCACCTGGCTGGACGGCAAGAATGTGCTCGTCGCCGGGCTGGGTCCTATCGGTCTCCTCGCCGCGGTCGCGCTGCGGTTGCGTGGCGCCAACGTCCAGGGCCTGGACGTCGTCGACGCGGACACCATCCGCCCCCGCATCCTCGGGCAGCTCGGTGGCACCTACGTAGATGGCCGGAAGGTCAATCCGCGCGCCCTCGGCGAGCACTTCCCGCAGATCGAGCTGATCTTCGAGGCGACGGGCGTTGCGCAGCTCGAGTTCGATCTGCTGTCTGCCCTCGGCACCAACGGCGTCTACGTGCTGACCGGCATCGCCGGCGGCGATCGGCCGGTCACGATCGACGGATCCGCCTTGATGAAAGCGCTCGTCCTCCGCAACCAGGTCACCGTTGGCAGCGTCAACGCCAGTCACAAGCACTTCGGACTCGCCGTCGCGGACCTGCAGCGTGCGCAGACGACGTGGGGCAACGCGCTCGACGCCGTCATCACGCACCGCCTGCCGTACACCGGCTTCGCCGATGCCCTCTCGCACCACCCCGCGGACGAGATCAAGACGATCCTCGAGTGGAGCCCCCTGTAGCGAACAGGGCCGGCGCGGCGAGAGTGTCGTCTGGCGGGCGCCGCGATCCCCGAATCGGCGTCGCGCCGCAGCGCTGCACTGGCGGCGGCGACCGCCCAACAGTCCGGCCACAGATGCCCCGCGGCACCATTTGCGGGGGCTTGACAGCTAGTATCGTGTCCTGATATATCTAATATCGTTATAACGTGATGAGATATAGTTCCGGCACGTGAGGAGGGTGATCGTGGGAGAGCGAGCATCGTCGGCCCTGCCGCCCGCCGCGTTGCACGTGTTGCTCGCGATCGGGCCGGGGGAGCGACACGGGTACGCGATCATGAGCGAGGTGGAGCGGATCACGGATGGGTCCGTGCGCATGGGCCCGGGCACGCTCTACGGGACGATCAAGCGGCTGCTCGCAGACGGTCTGATCGAAGCCTGCGCGGCGCCACCCGGAAACCCGCGCGATGACCCGCGGCGGCGCTACTACCGGCTCACGACGCTGGGGCAGACGGTGGCGGCGACGGAGGTGAAGCGCATCGAGACGCTGCTCCGACGTTCGGGCGCGCGGGCCTGGACCACGCAGGGGCCAACGCCGTGAACCGGCACGCACGCGCGTATCGACTCCTGCTGTGCCTCTATCCGCGCTCGTTCCGGGAGCGGTTCGGCGACGAGATGGTGACGCTATTCGCGGAGCTGGTCGGCGATGCGCGGCGGCCCGGGACGCGGTTCGGCGTGACGCGACTGTGGACGCACACGATGATCGACCTGGTCACGTCGGCCAGGCGAGAACGCTGGGAGGACATCATGAGACCTCATCACACGCTCGGGCGGATCGTGATTGTGGCGATCCCGGTGGTCGCGATCGTCGGGCTGCTGGCGGCCGGATGGGCGACGGCGCTCGCCCTCATCGCGGCCGGCGTCGCGCTGGCCGTCTTGCAGCGCGCGCGCCTTCGTTCAACGCTGGTCGGCTTGCGGGGGGATCGGTGGTGGCTGACCGCGCTGCTCGGCGTGGCGCTGTTCACCGCCGGGCTCGGCTCGCTCTGGCTGCCGATCTCTAGCGCATCCGCCTGGACAATCGGCTCGCTGCTGGGCGTGGCGGGGTTGGGGGCGCTTGGGCTGGCCCTGGTATCGGCACTGGCGGCGATTGTGCGGCCGCCGGCGACGAGCGGCGCTACTGACGCACGGCGGGCAGGCGCCCCACCGGAGGCGTCCCAGGCGCACCGCCGGCGGGCGTGCGTCCCAGCCCCGGGTCACGGAAGGGCGATGCCGAAGCGGTCGCGCAGGACAGCGCGCTCGTCGGCCGTCGACGCGACC
>DASQHL010000045.1:0-3940 GCA_035632115.1 Dehalococcoidia bacterium
CCCCTACCCCGCCGTCGCGCCCACCCCCAACCCCGTTGCCGTCCCCGCGCGCCACCCTACACCTGCCCCGCGAACGCCCGCCGCAACAACACGGCCGGCAGCGCTTGAACCGCCTCCAACCGCTGCTCCGCCGCCGCCCGCGCCCGCTCGACCGCCGCCATCTGTTCGTCGACGACGGCGGCGATGCGGCGCTGTTTCGCAATCGACGCGACCGGCAACACTACATCTGACAGCAGAGTTGCGTTGACGTTCGGTTGCGCACCCCCTCGCGCGCTCGTGCGAATTTGCCTCCAATAGCCATCGCTTTGGAAGAAGGCGTACAGATAGTCGGCCTCTACCTCTGCGCCGGGCCGGAGTCTGATGAGCTATGAGGCGAACACCGCTCGGGGTGGCGTACGGATGAGATAGCTCTTCCCGGTTGTCCCCCCAGTTCGGGCGAACACGATGTCGCCATCGGCTAGCCGGTAGCCTGCCTCAGCAGAAGGTGAGATTCGGCAACCGGGCACCGCGCTCCAGTTGACTTCGCCATCTTGGATGTCGGTAATCCTCAGGAAGCGCGGTTCATCGACTGTACGATCGGCGCCGGCAGTGAAGCCGTAGTCGATGCGAGCACAGAGATCGCCGACGCGCCGTGTAGGCCACCCCCGCGCCTCGTCGCTCTCGAACACCGCCCGCAGGTACGCCGCCGGCAGCGCCCGTGCCGCCGCCACCTGCGCCTCCGCCGCCGCCCGCGCCCGCTCGACCGCCGCCATCTGCTCGTCGAGGATCGCGGCGATGCGCCGCTGCTCGGCGAGCGGTGGCAACGGGAGTGGTTGCGCCGCCACGCGGCTTTGCTTGATGGAGGGCAGGGCCTGCGTATTGGCGAGAGTGCGCAGATCAAGCGTGCGCATGAAGTAGTAGAGCCATCGACCCTCGACGCGAGTCGGGATCAGCCCCATGACGTTGTTGTCGAACGTGGCCTCAACCCCGAGGATTCGCTTCTTGTTCGTCAGCACCGCCCCACCCACTTTTGGGAAGATGACCGTCCCCGCTGGGTAGGTGCGCGCCCTCAGCTCCGCCAGCATGCCAGAGTCCACGGTATGCACGGACGACGACACTACGATACCGGCGTCGTCCGCTTCATGTCGCTGACCTTGATGAATGGAAACGGTAGATCGCGCCTGCCTTGCAGGCGTTCCGCAAATCCGTACCCGTTCACGACCTCACAAACCTCGCCCAGGCGCCCCCAAGTCCACCCGCGAGGCAGCATCGCTTCTGGCGTTGTCATGTCGCGAACATCCTTGCCTTGGTCTCGTGCAGCACGTCGGCGGGATTGCCCAGCGCCCGCAGCGCGGCGACGCCGCCCGCGCGGGCTACCGCCGGCACCTGGAAGATGTTCGGGCTCTCCAGGCCCTCGGTGCCGTCGCGCTTGAACTGCGCCGCCATCGCACGCAGCGTCGCCGCCGTCCGCGGCGGCAGGTTGTCGAGCCAGCCGGCGTGCTTGTAGCCGAACGCCGCCGTCCGCTCCGCCTTCGTGCGCGGCGCCAGGCCGTAGCCGAGTTCGGCCAACACGTCGTAGAGATCGTAGGCGTCCATCTCCTCCAGCTCCCGGATCAGCGCCGCCGAGCGGCCGTGCTCGGGCAGACGCTCCAGCATCTCGCGGCGCAGTGGCGGCGTGATCCATCGCTCGCGGAACGCGTCGAGCGTCGGCGCCTCTTCGACCAGCTCCCCTGCTATGCGCTGCTTGTACTCCTCGACCGTCACGGGCACCGCCTTGCCGTCGGGGCCGGCCGTCACGATGAAGCGGCCGGCGTCGTTGATGTGGACGTCGAAGCCCGCGACCTCGATCACGCGCTCCGGCGTGGACGGCTCGACCGGGCCATCAGCGGGCGCGGCGCGCGGCGTCGCGATCTTCGTGATGAACGCCGCGCCGAAGAGCCGCGTCGCGTCCGTGTAGTCGTATACCCGGAACATCAGCTTGCCGGAAGGGGGGTCGATGCGCGTGCCGCGGCCGACCATCTGGTAGAAGGCGATCGGCGAGCGGACGTACTTGAAGAAGACGATGTTGCGCACGACGGGCACGTCGACGCCGGTCGTCAGCAGCTCCACCGTCGTCGCGACGAAGAACGAGCGTGAGGCGCCGCGGAGATCGGCGAGATAGTCGCCGCCGCCGGACGCGGCCGTGCACTTGAAGGCGTAGTTCTGGAGCCGCGTGCGCCCGTGGCCCTCGCACCACGCGGCGTAGAGGTTGTTCATCGCCGCCGCCACGTCGTCGGCGTGCCGGTCGCGGGCGCAGAGGATGATTGTCTTCTGCTCCGGGCCGCCGGTCGCGACGAGGTGCTCGAAGAGGTCGCGCGACATCTCGGCAACGCGCTCGGGCAGGAGCAGCCGGTCCTCGAAGGACGTGGCGCCGTACACCGCCCGCGCCTCGCCGACGGACACCGTCTCGCCGGTCCTGGCGTCGCGCAGCGTCTTCCCGGCGAGGTCGGACTGCTGGACGCCGCTCTCGCGCTCGCTCTGCGCCTTGTCGTCCAGGAAGATGTCGCGCCGGACGATCTCGCAGAAGGCGAGATAGCCGTCCTCGATGCCCTGTGCCATGTCGTATTCATAGACCGGCTCGCCAAAGTAGCCGATGTTGTCGGCCGTGATCTTCGCGTCGGCGCGTGCTTCCGGGGATACGCTGGCGCCCTCGATCTGGCGGGGCGTCGCGGTAAGGCCGATCTGCACCGCACCGGCGTTCCGCGTCAGGACCTGCGACCAGCGTCCCCACGCCGAGCGGTGGCACTCGTCGATGATGATGTGGCTGAAGTAGTCCTGCGGGTAGTGGGTCTCCAGGAAGCTGGCCGTCGCCTCGTCCGTGTCGACGTCCAGCGTCTGATACGTGGCGACGAGGATGCGGGCGTTCTTCTGTGGGCTGCGCGAGGAAACCATCGCGGCGTCCGCGCCGAAGACGTTCTGGAAGGCGCTCGCGCCCTGGTTGCGCAGCTCGTCGCGGTCGCAGACGAACAGCGCGCGTCGGAGTTGACCGGCGTCGGCAATCCGCTTGAGCAGGTTCACCGCGATGAACGTCTTGCCCGCCCCCGTTGCCAGCGACAGGAGCGCTCGGGGCTGCTCGCCTGTGGTCTCGCAGCGGGCGATCTTCTCGAGAACAGCGCGGATGGCCGCGTCTTGGTAGTAGCGCCGGGTGCCCTCGCCACCGGGGTAGCGCACGAGCAGAGGCCTCGCGGCGGCGTCGCTGAGCGCGAAGCCCATGCCCTGCTCGTAGCGCGCCCGCAGGTCATCGGGCGCCGGGAAATCCGCGAGCGGGCGCGGTTGCGTCGTCACGCCGGTGAAGCGATCGAACTCAACAAACAGGTGGCCGTTGCTGGAGAAGACGAACGGCACGTTGAGCCGCTTGCACTGCGCGTAGAGCTTGCCCTGCTCCAGGCCGTGGTTGGGCGCGTACGCTTCAGCCTTCGCCTCGATCAGCGCGAGCGCCACGGGCTGGGCGTCGGCCCTCACCTTGTACCGCAGCGTGTAATCGCTGCGGCCCGTCTTGCGGCGGTTGGGGCGTCCGTCCCGCAGTTCGATGGCGCCGGCCGTCTCCTCGCGGCGGATCAGGTCCTCCGTCCAGCCGCGCGCGTGCAGCGCCGGATCGATCAGCTTCGAGCGTGTGTCGGCTTCAGACAGCGGCACCAATGATCCCCCGCGAGCCGGCCAGGCGTCCAACTGCCCAGCTTGCGAACGATTCTACATCCCATGTCCCGGTAGGGGCGACCGGCGGGTCGCCCCTCATTCCGTCGGCACGCCCGAAAACCTCTCCTCCCGCATTGGAACTTGACAACCTCAGCTAACGCGCCTAAGCTTATGATCGTACAACCAGACCCCGCGCGTTACGCACCACGCCGTAGGGGCGACTGGCCGGTCGCCCCACCCTCCGCGGCCGGTCGCCCCCGCCGCCGAACCGAGGCCAGCCCCGCGA
>DASQHL010000046.1:0-23370 GCA_035632115.1 Dehalococcoidia bacterium
CGCCACCGCGACGCTTGTAGCCCGGCGGATGTTCGAAGAACTGCTTGTTGAAGCAGAATGACTGCGGATCTTTCACGTAGTACAGGATCACATCGTGGTTGCGAATCCAGTTCTTCGCGCGCGTCTTGAAGCCAGATACCCATCCACTGCGCCAGATGATCTCGCGCCGGAAGGATCGCTTCCCGAACACCGCGTCCATAACGGCTTTCAGGTAGTGACTCGCGGCCGGGTCGCAGTGAAGATAGATCGAGCCGTCGTCCTTCAGCACTCGGCTTAATTCGAGCAACCGGATCGTCATCATGACGAGGTAGGCAGTTACGTCGTTCTTACCGAGCGCACCGACCAACGCAGAGATTAGGGATGAGACGTTGGCCGGTGCTTTCTGGATGATTTCGTTGTAGGTGCCTCCCGCCGCATCATCCCATCCCCAGAAGTCCTCGAACGCCGTAACTTGGGCGCGGGCTTTACCCCCCCCGGCTCGTCGAATAGGACGTTATATTCCTTCTTTGAGTTGAAGGGAGGATCGAGATAGATGAGATCGACCGAGCGGGTGGCGATGTAATCGCGCAGCACCGGGAGGTTGTCGCCGTAATAGAAGTCGCGCGTGCGGGCCACGGAGGGAGTATACGAGAGCGCAGGCTATAGCGATTTCGCTCGGACGGGTTGGCAGTTTATGTCCGCGTTCGCAATGCGCTAGCATTCTGGGCGTGAGGCTCTACTTTGTCAAGCCGACCATTCCCCTCTAGTGGGTGTGGGGCGGGATGTCTGCGCGGACGGTGTCTACCGGTCGAGGATCGGGCGTGCGGTAGTCGCTCCTCGACGCGGTCGGCCCGGACGGATCGACGACGTGATGCTCCCTCCGGAAGACCGTCGCGGAGATCGCGAGGATCAAGCCGCCGACCATCCATACGATGCCGTTCTCGAAGGGTGTGTTCGTGGTCGTGTCGATGTACGAGAACGCCACGAGCATGCCAACGACGCCCGCCGCCACCGCGGCGGCCGCCACGACAGCGGCGAGACTGTTGCTCAGCCAGGTCTCGACGTCCCTGGCCCGACCCTCCCATCGTGGGGCGTAGTATGTGCGTTGCATGTCGACACCTCCTGACTTCGCTGAAAGTGTGGCACGGCGGCCGTTGCAGCCGCGTTGCTTTGAGCTGTGCCACGCTAACAAGCGTCGTACAGCGAGAGGGCGGACGAAACGTCGCTACTCACGCCCCGCCGCTCACTCATGGCGAAACGCGTGGTCCTTTCGGGCGGCGGAACCTCGCGACCGGCATCGCCCAGCCCGCTGACGGCTTCCCTTCGACTCGCCGTTCCTGACCGCGAGGGCTCGGTCACGGACCTGGATGCCCAAGCCGCGCAGGCGGGATCAATAAGCGGGACCAACAATGGATCTTGCGAAATGTGCACCCACGCGACAGATCCATGACCGTTGCTATGCCGTTGCAACGGTCCCGGCCGGCGGGTTGAGCCCGTGTACAGGTGAACCTCGATATCATGCTCGCTCACCGTCCACCTTGACGCGCACTCCCTGCAGATTGAGCCCGGAAGGGAGTTTTGAGCATGGTGCAGTTGCTCCTCACAGTCGTTGTCGCGGGCATGATCCTCTACGCCGTCGCCGCAGCCGCATTCGACCCTGACGGCACACGCCTCGCTTCGTTCGGATTCTGAGCCCACGGCGATCCGGTTGAGGCGCCCGGGGTCCGACCGCCGGTCGAGGGCCGATGACCGCGTGCCCCTCTTAGCGCCAAGGAGGTCGATACACGTGACGACCCGTTACGCCGACCAGATCGATCGAGCGTCCGTACAGGGCGAGGTGATCCGCGCGAGCCTCGAAAGGCTGCGGGCCACAGCGCGGTCAATCGACCCCGCCCTGGAGATGGAGGTCGCAGATCTCACCAGCAATATGGACGCGTTCATGCGGCGACTGGAAGCGACTGCACCGGGCGAGCCCGCCGCGCCCGGGGCTCGCAACACCGCGTCCGAGCCAACGGACGCGCGCTAGCTCCATCTCCTGGTGCCGCACGACCGCACCCGCGCTCCAAACGCGGATGCGGTGCGTGTGAACAGCGGACGCGGCGCGCTGGCCGAGGATCAGGCCGCCCCGCAAGGGGCTACACACGTGTGGTGCGTCTGCTCGCGACGTCGTGACGCTCGCGATGCTCGGGTATCACGGCGCTACTGACCAGCATGATGAACGCCACCACGATCGCGAAGACGCTCATGGCGAGGAGCGACGCCGGCTCGATCAGGCCGTGGTCCCAGGAGTGAACGGCGAACGCGTTCGAGAACGGGCGGACGAACGGCCCCGAAAGGTCGAGGGTGAAGTCGACAAAGCCGGCGCGCCGGTTGGCGCCGAAGGCCAGGAACAGGAATCGGAAAGCGATCACCGTCTCAAGGGCGAGGAGTAGAAGACCCAGCAGGCCGTTCACCGTCGCCGCCGAATAGGCCCTGCTGCGGACGGAACGCTGATCGACTACCTGCTGATCGAGACGGTCCGCGAGGAACGGGCTGCCTGTTGGCCTCCCGCTGACGACTGTGCGGCTCTCCTCTACGCGGGTGCGGGTCTTGCCGTCATCCTCGAGGCGCTCCGCCTCATCTCGATTCTTGAATGCGCTCATCGACCACCTCCTTGACTTGCTGACTACAGTATGGCCGCGTCGAGCTTCGCGAAGTGGTCAACGGATCGAGTTGATGGATTGCAGCTGTATAACTTGATCCGCTCGGCGAACTTGCGCATCGAACAAGAGACGCCGCGCCAATCGCACGGGTCACAAAGCAGAAACGTCACGCTGGCAGGGGTCCGAAACGTCGGCGAGCCCTCGCTGTTAGCCCTCTGTTAGGTCGAGCGCACTAGTGTGAGACACCTGCCTCGTGGACATCGAGTGGGGGTGTGACGTTGAACAGGGCACAAGCCGCCGTCAAGGCCGTACGCGGGCTTCGTCACCGCGGCAACCGGGCGGCGCCGCGCTCGGTTCGTCCCGGCGTGGCCAACGTTCGCGCGGCTCGCCCGGCATTCGAAAGAACCGCATCGATCAGCGGCCGCGTCGTTCCCGGTGATCTGGGTCCTGTCCAGGTCCGCCGTTCCGCGGCTGCTTCCGGACGCGAAGGCGCTCGTGCACAGATGGGCGGAATCGTTGCGCCGGTGAGCTGACCGGTGAAGAGTCCGCCGCGGAGTGAATCGAATTTCGGAGGTGCATCATGGGAATCCTGGCCTGGATCGTCGTGGGACTGCTCGCAGGCGTGGTCGCGAAGGCCATCATGCCAGGACCGGGTCCCCACGGCATCATCCTGACGATCCTTCTGGGGATCGGCGGCGCGATCGTCGGCGGCTACCTGGCAGCGGCGCTCGGCATTGGCGCGGGCGTCGCCCGATTCGATGTGCGCACCGTGGTCGTCGCCATCGTCGGCGCCATCATACTGCTGTTTGCGTACCGAACGGTGACGCGGGGCTCCGGTAGTCGTGCGTGATGGGACGTTGCGCACCCGACGATCATTCCATGCGCCGGACGTCGACCCGACAACGCGCGGGCGGCCGCCGCGACCCGGGTAATCACCGTCGTCGTGGTGCGTTGATCGCGCTCGATACCGCTTCGCCACCTCATGCGGGGTATCCGTTACGCCCGTGTTCTGCACGTTCCCATACGCTAGCTCGTGTCGGCGAAGGAACCGTCGCGAAAGCCACGATTGCGATCGCCGTCACGCGGGAACGCGCAATGTCACAGTTGCGCGTTCTTCGTGCCGGAGGATGGCCGGCAAACGCCGTGAGTGGGAAGGGGATCGCCGGGAGGACGACACATGGCACGCCGTAGCGCGGCCGCACCGAACCCGGAGGTAGGCCTGGAAGCCCAAACGCTCGACAGGCTCGGCGAGATGGTTGCCGAGGCGTTTCCCGGCCGCGGCCTCGAGGCGGCCGAGCTCGTTCGTGGCGGGCTCGCGAACCACACCTTCAAGGTCCGCGTGGCTGGCTCCGCCGAGCCATTGGCAGTACGCGTGTACGTCCGAGATCCCACGGCCGCCCAGCGCGAAGCGTCGATCCTCGCGCTCGTTGAGCGCACCCTGCCCGTGCCGCAGGTCCTCCACGTCTCTGCGGGGAGGTGCGGGGCGCCGGCCTTCGTCATCCTGAGCTGGGTCGATGGCGAGTCCCTGGAGGAGGTGCTTAATACGAGCGCCTGTCGGGATGCGAGGGCAGCGGCCAGAGCGACCGGGGAGGTCCTGGCGAAGCTCCAGAGATTCCGGTTCGCCGAACCAGGGTTCTTCGGGCCGACGCTCGAGATTCACACCCCGTTCTCGTCAGCACCGCAGGCTATCGTCGGAATCGTCGGGAGGTGCCTGTTCCAGGACGGCGCTGACGTCCGTTTGGGCAGCGCCCTCAGCGACCGCCTCTGGCGGTTCGTGCTCGAGCACGAGCGGTCGCTCGGCGCCCTCGACCACCACGCGATGCTCGTGCACGGAGACTTCAGCGTCGCGAACGTCATCGTCCGGGTGGCGGATGGGACGCCACGGGTGGCGGCTGTCATCGACTGGGAGTACGCACACGCCGGCACGCCGATGGTGGATCTGGGTGCGATGCTCCGCGCCTGCCGCCCGGACGCGGCACCATGGTTTGAATACGAGTTGATCGGTGGATATGTGGCGGAGCAGGGGATCCTGCCTCACGACTGGAGGTCACTGTCTCGCCTCGCCGACCTCGTGAAGCTCTGCGCCTTCGCGCGCGCCCCGAACCTGAGCGACGTAGCCGTGCAGGGCGTGCGGCGCGCGGTGGAGACCGTTCTCACCGATGCGTGCCGGTAGCTGCGTGTTGTCCTGAGATCGTCGAGGCGAGGTGGGGTGTGCCCGTTGAATGATGGTTCGGACCAGGAGGCGCTCGCGAACGTCGATGTCGAGCGCCGTCTCGATGAGCGCGCCGCGCGCGAGGGCAGACCGAGCCCGCTCGACGTGGCGTTCCTCTCCAATCGGACACCGGTCACCGAGGTCCTGCTCATCCGTCACGCGCACCAGCACCTGGACCTCGGCGGGCCGATCGGCGGGTACCTCGACCCTCCGTTGAGCCCCCTGGGCGCGCGGCAAGCGCAGCTTCTCGGTGCCGCCCTATCGACGACGAGGATCGACGCGGTCTACACGAGCCCTCTGCGGCGCGCGCTGGCCACCGCCGAGGCGATCGGGCGGCACCACCGGCTTCCCGCCATCGCGACTGAAGAGCTGAAGGAGATCGCTGTGTTCCGCGACGCGCCGCAGAACATCTCATCGCTGGACCTCATGGGGAGTGAGGTGCTGGCGACGCTGCGTCATCGTTTCATCCGCGAGCGATCCTGGGACGTGTACCCGTACTCAGAACCAAGCTCGGAGTTCCGGCGCCGGGTGGTGAATGCCATCGAGACGGTCATCAGTAGCCACGCCGACCAGCGCGTTGCGGTGGTCTGCCACGGCGGCGTGATCAACGCCTACGTGAGCTACGTGCTGGGCTCGACGTTCGATGTGCTGTTTCGACCTGCGCATACGTCGATCAGCATCGTCGCAACGGGCGACGGCGTCCACACCCTCTACACGTTGAACGACGTTCACCACCTCAGCGCGGGCGTTGCAGACCTTCGCAGCGTGTGACCGCTCCGGTTCCCGCGCCAGGATCACGGCGCGAGCGTGAGGTCGAGCGACACCTGTTCGGGGTGCAGCCCGTTCGTCGCCGTCACCGCGACCGGCGCGCCGTTCAGTCGGAAGCTGATCGTGCCGTCCTCGGCGCATCCGGCGCGGCTCTCCGGCCCCGCGATGAGGATCTCGTACGCGTCGGGGCTCGCGGCCTGCATCAACCCGTGCGGGAGGGAGGAGACGCCGCAGAGCACGCCCCCGATGTACGCGTCGACCCTCGTCCCCGGCGGCAGCGGGTTCCCGCTCGCGTCGAGCGCGCCACCGGAGAGCACAGTCACCCTCGCGGGTGCCGCGTCGGTGCGCGCGAACGACGCATCAAGCGTGATGTCGTGTCCGGACACCGGCCACGGCACTTCGGGCGACACGAACAGCCGACCGCCTGCGTAGACGTCCAGCGCAACCAGTGACCCGGGCCCGCCGCAGCCGGCAAGCTCGCGCTCGGAGGCCACCACGCTCTCAAACTGGCCGGCGTTGATCCCGTCCGCGGTGATGCTACAGACCTGACGCAGGCCGTCGCGGTTCACCTCCACGCGGAAGAATCCGCCTACAAGTGGCTCGCCGTCGAGCGTGATCGACCCGTGTACCAGGAGCCGTTGGTCGGCTCCTGGTAGCGTTGCCGAGGCGGCGGAGCCGAAGCGTGGCGCCAGCGTGAACCGCGCGCCCGCCTCGCGCAGGTCGGCGGTGTGCAAGTCGTCGCCTGCCGGCTTGTTCCCGGTTGCCACCCAATCGACGAGGTCGGCGAAGCCCTGTTCCCACTCGCCGAGCGTGAACCCGCAGTGAGGCGCCGCCTGGATCAGCCGTTGCACGAGCAGGTCGCTCCTGCCGGCGGCGTCGACTTGCTTCAGGAGCGTCTGCTCCTGGTCGACGGGCACCTGCCAGTCGCCGGTGGTGTGCAGCGTGAGCAGCGGCATCTCCAGCTTCCCCGTCGTTACGTTCCCGTCGTTGAACGCGGACACGCGCGCTAGGTCCGGAGCGATGCGCACCGCGGCACGGTCAAATGCGGCAGCGGTCGCTCCCAGGGCGGCGGGCAGCACGTAGGTCCGATCGCTGTTGTAGGCGATCCCTGCGCCCACCAGGATCGCGGCGCGAAGCCAATTCGTCGCGTCCTCGGCGCGCAGGCCCGCGCGGTCGAACGGGCGCGGTCCGCCGGTGAGTGCGACGAGAATGTCTTCGAACGCGCGCTCGTTGGCCGGCGTGGTCAGGGCGGGGCGAATGCGCTCGTTGATCAGCTTCGTGACGTCGGGCTGCGCGTCGAAATCCGCCTGCGTGATTCCGGCGACATACGCGCCCGCGACGAAGTAGTCTCCCACGATCTGGGACTCGGCGCTCTGCCCGGCATACCCGCAGAGCCCGAGCGCGCCGTCGAAGCGATCGGCGTAACGCTCGGCGGCGATGAACGTCGCCGCGCCGCCCATCGATTCCCCCATGACGTACGAGCGGACGGGACGGCCATAGGTGCGCGCGAAGCGGTCCCACAGGGCCGCGGTTTCGTCGGCCGCCCGCCCGGGGATCAGAGCCGTGCTGCTGAAGCTCGAGGCGCCCCAGGCGTAGCCGTTGCGGATGAGGTATGCGCGGATCGCCGGGGGCTCCACGCTCGCGCTCGCGGCCAGCGACTGGAAGCCGTGCATGTAGAGCACGAGTTCGCCATTCCAATGGTCCGGCATCTCAATCTGGTAGGCCGCACCGCCGAGACGGCCGAACTCGGCCCGCGCATGGGGAAGTGCGACGAAGGTGGAGTCGGCGGGCGGGCCGCCTTGCGGGTCGGCGCGGACGCTCACCGGAGCAGGCAAGGGCTTCGCGCCGGCGGTGGACTCCGGTGACGATATCGGCCCGGCCGTTGCGGCGCTTTCGCCAACACAAGATGCGGTGAGGAGCGCGAGCAGCGCGTAGCCAACGCCCAGCGCCAGGGCGCGCGCGGCGAACCGTCGCCGTAAGGACACCATCCCGAGGGCTGCTCCGGATCTGGCGGATCGATTTCAGATCCAGCCTAGCACAGGGTCTTACGGCGCCGCAGCGTGGGACGGTTGACATTGGTCGGGGGCGCGACGTGAGCAGGAAGCGCTGCTGTGCGAGAGCCCCTTGCAGACCTCGGGCAGAGAGGCAGGGCGCTTACGAGTCACGAGGCCCGGGCGGGGTTCTCCCGGCGCGATGACCTCTCCTCGCCTCGGGCGGTTCGCGCGGCTTGTCGCGGGGGCAAGTACTGTCGTCGTCAACTTCCCCCTTCGCCTGCGCGGTGCTGCATAGTTCGCAGACACGTCCGACCGGGATCGTGAGCCACTTGTGCGGCACGGCAAGGCCTCCCAAATATCGAGGCTGCTAGCGATGCCATGTGGCCGTCGGTCCGGAGCAGTCGAGATATCTGTGCTGGCGAAGGGCGCACGGAGTGTACCACGGGATCGGACCGCCGCCCGCCTCCGGGAAGCGCCTCCGCCGCCGTGCCAGATGAGGTCTGCGGCCACGCTTGATCCGGGCGAGCAATCGCCTTGCAGATATGCTTTTGCAAGGTAACCACCCGAAGCCGCAATGCCCGCCACATGCGGGCTCTCGTACCCTTCGCGTTCAGTGAAGACAGAGTTGGTCGCGGCTCAGGTTCACCCCCAGGCTACGTGGCCGTATCCGCTGTACGAGCTCACATTGGCCGTAGCGGCCGCGACGGAACCACAAGCGGTCTGTGAGGCTGCGCTCAGTTGCCTGCAGGAGAGCCTCGGAGTCACGCGGTCCTCCGTGTTGCTGTTGGACGAGGGCGGCGTCATGCGTTTCAAGGCGTGGCGCAACCTCTCAGAGCGGTATCGCCAATCCGTAGAGGGGCACTCGCCCTGGAGCCCGTCCTCAACCGACGCCGAGCCGGTGCTCGTGAGCGATGTCCGGCTCGATCCCGGGCTGGCGTCCCTCAGCGAAGCGATCGAGAACGAGGGGATCCGCTCGCTTGCCTTCATTCCGCTCACCCTCGGCACGCGTCTGCTCGGCAAGTTCATGCTGTACTACGACGCGCCGCACACCTTCGACGACATCGAGATCCTGACCGCGCGCACGGTCGCCGCCCACGTCGCGTTCGCGCTTGATCAGCACGCGCACCGCGAGGGCGAGCGTCGCGCGCGCTACATCGTCGACTCGCTCGGCGTCGCGCTCTACACGACGGCCGCGGACGGCACCATCACCTACTACAACGACGAGGCCGCGGCGCTCTGGGGCCGCCGCCCGGAGCTCGGGAAGGAACGGTGGAGCGGCGCCTGGCGGCTCTTCCGGCCCGACGGAACAGCGATGAGGCATGAAGAGTGCCCGATGGCGATGGCGCTCCAACAACGAACGCCCATGCGCGGCTATGAAGCGGTCGCCGAACGCCCCGACGGCACGCGAGTCACGACGTTGCCGCACCCAACGCCGATCTTCGACGCTGAGGGGCGGACGGTCGGGGCGGTCAACGTCCTCGTCGACATCACCGCGCGCAAGCGTGCGGAAGAGGCGCTTGAGGAGCGTGAAGCGACGCTCACCGCGGCGCTCGTTGAAGGCGAACGGCTGCTGCAGAAGCAGGAAGAGGCGATCGCCCTCTATGAGTCAACGCAACTGCAGCTTGCATCTCTCATCGAAGCCTCCAGTGCCCTCATCGCGACGGAGCACTTGCCCGACGCCGTGCGCAGGATCCTCGAAATCGAAGCTCAGCTGCTGGGCGCCGACGCGTACGCGATTTGGCTCTTCATCGAGGAGCGCGACCAGTGGGAGATCATCCTCTCTTCTGGCCTGTCGAACGCGTACCTGTCAGGCGCGACCATTCCGGGCGGGGGACGGCGGCAGCTTGCGCAGGAGATGGTGGTTGAAGAGGTCGGTCAGGACCCCGCGCTGGCTTCGTTCGTCCCTCGATACAAGGCCGAGCGGATCGCGTCCATGTTCGTGTCTCCACTGCGGCTCGGCGGCGATTCGAACGGGACGGTCGCGTTTTACTACCACGCACCCCATCGCTTTTCCGCCCTCGAGGTGCGCGTCGGCACGGCGCTCGCCAACCTGGCGTCGGCCTCGCTGAGCGCCGCTCGCCTGTTCGACGAGAATGAGCGAGCGCGCTCGGCGCTGTCCGCCGCGAACAAGGAGCTGCAAAACGTCGCGGCGGACCTGCGCATCGCCAACGCGGCGAAGGACGAGTTCCTGGGTCTCGTTTCACACGAACTGAAGACCCCGCTCACGACCATTCGTGGGAACGCAGCCGTCCTCTCGAGGAACGGCAGCACGCTGGACCCAGGGAGCCGCGACGCAGCGCTTTCCGACATCGTGCACGACGCCGAGAGGTTGCACCGCATCATCGAGAACCTCCTCGCGCTCGCCCGGGCCGAGCAGGGGCAGATGCCCGAGGCGGAGCCCCTCCTCGTCGTGCGCGTGGTGGAGCGCGTCGCAGAGCGGCATCGCCAGGCGCACCCGGAACGGGAGATCCGGATCGTGCAGCGCGGAGACCCGCGGCTGGTGACGTTCTCCGAGGCGTGTCTGGAACAGGTCATCGAGAACCTGATCAGCAACGCCGAGAAGTATTCCCCGGCGACGGAACCGATCACCATCGAGTTCGTGCGGGAGCGGTCGGAGGTGCGGCTGCGCATCCTGGATCGCGGCGTGGGGATCAACGGGGCGGACGCCGCGCGTCTGTTTGATCCGTTCTTTCGCGCAGACGCCGCAAGGGAGCGGGCCGCAGGACTTGGCATCGGCCTTGCGGTGTGCAAGAGACTCGTGGAGGCGCAGGGTGGCCGCATCTGGGGAAGGAATCGCGCCGGAGGCGGTGCGGAATTTGGCATCATGCTCCCCATTTCGGAGGAGGATGAGCCCGGATCTACCGATGGAGGCGAATAGGGCAAGCCGTGGAAGACCACGCCGGGGGGTTGCCTCCAGCACGGTTGGGGTCGGACGGCCCGGCGGGCGAGGTGGCAGCTCGGGCACGCAGTACGTGCGTTCATTTCGCGCAGCTCGGTAGCCCCGAACCTTCCAGCGTCAGCAGTGCGCTCGACGCGATGCATGCATCGACGTCCGGATCATTTTCGATCGTCACGTGGAGCAGCGGTGGCTGCTTGAGGTGCGAAACGTCCCAATCCGTCGCGTTCGCGGCCAACGGTGCAAGGGGCGCGCCGTTCGGCGCACCGCTGTGCGGCTGCTCATTCTGCTGGAAAACGTTGAGGATGACGGGATGGGCGGGCAACGAGCGCCCGTCACCAAGATATTCGAGGGTGACGCGGTCGATCAGCCCGAGGAAGCGGACGTTGGCGGCGTGTCCCTGTCGCTCGAGAGCCGCCGACACTGCCGTCGCGGTGACTCCGCCAAAGCTGTGGCCGATCAGCGCCAGCCGCGCGCACGGATAGTCGTGGATGATGCCGGCGAGCACGGCATCGAGCCAGCTCTCCGCCGCGCTGTTCGGGTTCTTCGCCCCGGAGATGTCCGGAGTGGCGAGGATCGCCTCAGTCTGCCAGCCGCGTGCGTTGAGCGCCGTCAGGATCCGGTTGACGATCGAGCGGACCCCGGCGCCGGTGGAGGCAAGTTCCAACCCCTGCCCGTTGGTGGCGCCCGTGATCGCCACGATCACCGCGAACGGCGTGCCGCCGCACACAGGCGTTGCCGGGTGTGGCGGCGCGATCAGGAACTGCACATCCTGCCCCAGGCAGGGATGCGACTTCAGCGGGATCTGGATCGACCAGAGCATCGCCACGTCATACAGGTCGACCCTGCCGTCCAGATTGAGATCCGGGACACGCGACGGGTCCAAGTCCGCCACGGTCACCGTGCCGTCCCGGTTCCTGTCCAGGCAGTCGACCCGGACGTAGTAGCCTTCGGGAGCAGCAGAGAGATGGGTCGGCTGAGGCGCGACGACCGGCGTGGGCCACGGGGTGGGTGCCTGGAACTCGCGCCCGACGCAGCCGGCCGTCGCCAATACGATGACGGCGGCGAGCACCCACCTCATCGTAGTCGCGGCTTCCTCAGCGACAGCACGAGGGCGGCGGCGCCGAAACTCGCCACCGTCATCACGACCAGGACCGCCCAATGTCCGACGAGCGCCGCGCCGCCGAACCCCGCATCCCCTCGATAGGGGATCTGGACGGAGATCTTCATCGCCTCGACCCCCCAGCGCGTGATCGTCAGAGAAGAGAACCGATAGGCGAGGCGATCGGCCAGCGGTCCGCCGGAGACGATGATTTGAGGCACAAGCGCGATAGGCACGATGCTCTGCGCCCGGTCGGCGTTGGACACTGAGGCGGAGATCAGCAGTCCGAGCGCCTCTCCGGCGATCGCCGCCAGCAGCAGCGTCGCGTAGATCTCGACGATCGCGTACGTGAAGACGCCCGCTCGCGGCACGTCCACCCTGAGCGTCACGATCGCGAGCATCAGCGCCACCTGGACCGACGCAAGCACCCCGAGAACGAGGACCTTCGACGCGATGTACGGAAGCACACCCAGCCCGGACTGTCGTTCTCGGGCGAACACCGGCAGTTCGCCCACGATCTCGCGGGCGGCGTTGATCGCCCCGAACCATACGGCCGATGCCACCAGGATCAGCGGGAGGGCCGTCGCCAGCGCGCCGGCGGGCACGATGTTGCCGATCAGCGTCCGGTCCTTCGATGCGGACACGGCGCCCACGGGGTCGAAGGCATCGTGTCCGAAGAGGAGCGCGAGTAACCCGCCTATCGCGACCGATTGCAGGAGCAGCAGCAGCACGTTCCAGCGATCCCGCATCAGGATCTCGGCGCGCCGCCTCACCACCAGCGAGAGTTGGCCCAGGAAGGAGTGCTGAGGACGCCCTGGCGCCCGGACGCGGTGCGGCGATGGTACGGTGGTCGCTTCAGCCTCCTCCCCGTCTTCATCTCCACCGCGGCGGCCGAGGTCAGACTCGCGAAACCGTTGCTCCCAGCGTTCTGTAGTGTCCTCCGTCTCCACGCGCCGATAGACATTCGCGAGGTCGCGAACCCGGAAGTAGGTGAGCGCTTCCTCCGGTGTTCCGCGAAATGCCAGCCGCCCATCCGACGTGAGAAAGATGAGCATGTCGCAGGAACGGAGCGTCTCGACGTCATGGGTCGCAAGGATGATCGTCCGGCCCGCGCTGGCCAGCGCATTCACGACGTCCATCAGCCGAGACGTCAAGCCCGGGTCCAGTGCGGATGTCGGTTCGTCGAGGACCAGCAAACCGGGATTGGCGATGAGCTCCGTCGCGATGCTGACGCGCTTCAGCTCGCCGCCGCTCATTCTCGAAATTTCGAGTCCCCGCGATTCGCTGAGTTCCAGCTCCTGCAGGACCTGAGCCACCCGGTTGGCGGCCTCGATCGGCGACACGTCCCTGGGGAGGCGCAACCGCGCGGAGTAGAGGAGCGCCCGCTCGACGGTGAGGTGACGGTGGACGATGTTCTGCTGAGGCGTGTAGCCGAACAGTGGTTGGACCGCGGCCGGATACTGGTACAGGTCGATGCCGTTGATCGCGATCCGCCCCCGCTGGGGCGCGCGCAGACCGACCAGCGCATCGAGCAGCGTCGATTTGCCGGCCCCGCTTGGGCCTGCAATCGCAAGACGTTGCGCGGGAGAGACGGCGAACGAGACGTCGTGCAGCAATATCTTGCCGCCGACGATGACACGTACGCCGCGCGCCTCCAGGCCCACGCGCAGGTCGTCGTCCAG
This sequence comes from Dehalococcoidia bacterium, assembly GCA_035632115.1. Classification (GTDB taxonomy): domain Bacteria; phylum Chloroflexota; class Dehalococcoidia; order DSTF01; family JACRBR01; genus DASQHL01. Next base: position 13,276 of record DASQHL010000046.1, read on the forward strand.
CCAGCTGATCTCGCTCTCGCCCACGGCGAGTCTGTAAGGCCCGATGCGCAGGAGATCACCCACCTGGAGCGCGGCGCTCTCCACGCGCCGCCCGTTAACGAAGACGCCGCTCTGGGAGAGGTCCTGCAACGAGAGACCCCTCTCGTCCTTGAGGATGCGGGCGTGCCGCCGCTCGACGCGCAGGTCGTCCAGCACCAGGTCACACGACGCGCCTCTCCCGATATGAAACGGGCCGTCGCGCGAGGACACATCAAGGATCGTTGCGTGCAAGGGGAGCGCGTCGGCGATGCTGGGATGAGCAGGCTCCGACGCCTCGGGGCTCTCCGCGGTCGACGGGCGCTCAACCATCGATACACCAACTCGCCACGCCACACTGCGGTGCCAGACTGCGACCGGCGTGCGCGTCTCCGATCCCGGCGCTGGGGACTTCGTACCACTACAGATCGTATCGCCCCGGCCCGTCGGATCGCGCATGCACTGGAGCCGGCGCAGCCTTGCGGTTCCGTAACAAAGTCAGGATGAGAACGGCCACCGCCCCCTCGGCGGCGCGGTCGAGCGGTCGTCGTGCGCGAACGATCAGGCCGCCGAGCGCTCGTCCTCTGCCTTCACTTCCGGCATGAGGCGGGACCGATTGCTGTCCGGCACTGACCACCCTTCGCACCGGGCGTCGCCGTCTCGTCGTGCACGGCTCAGTTCGTTAGATGAGAACGATTTGAGCGCGGACGATCGCGCTGCCCTGAACCGCGCCAACGCGGAGGAGCTCTCCGAGCGATTCGCGCAGTCCATGACGAGTGCCTCGCCATCACTCGCGCGCGGTCCTGGTCGCCAAATCGACCGGAGTCCTGCGCCCTTGTTCCCAAGCACCAATGCGCTCGAAGCTTGTGCCCCTGCCGATGCACGCCTTTCGTCCCAAGCCGACACGTTGCGACACGCTGCGTCACCGCGCCTCGCTCTCAGTGGCCCTTGCGGAAACGCATACCCGCGCGTCGTGAGCAAGCCCGCCGCATAGGTTGCCATGGCCGTAATAGACGAGAGGCCGTTTTGAAGCTAACTTGGTGCCGAAGGTGGGAGTCGAACCCACATGAGCCTTGCGGCCCAACGGTCTTTGAGACCGCTGTGATCCGTCCGTAGGCGTCCATCGCCGTCCGCGCACGATCGAAAATCGGCGAGTGCTTTCCATATCCATCCGCGCTCGTCCGTCCTCGTCCGCCCGGGTTGCCGTCAGCGTTGCTGTCAGGCGAGCTTCGGTCGCAGCCGGGACCAGTGGAACATTCCGTCACGCTACATCGTCTGTCTATCGGGGCCGAAGACGCGGTGACCCCAAGGGAGGTGCGTGATGCTTTCGATCAAGAACACCACGGTAGCCGCCATTAGCGCGGCGATGCTCCTTGCTGCCGCGTGCGCCGGAGGCCATGCCACCTCGATCCGCACGTCCCAGGGACTGAATGCCGCCCCGCCGGTCACGGCCGGAGCCGGCGTGGCGCAGACCAGCGGAGGCACAACGTCCTCCGCGGCCGGGGCCCCCGCGCTCGCGCCGAGCACACAAGGCTCCCAGGCAGCACTGCCGCAGCTCGCCCCGGCCATCGCCTATCCGTGGTACGCCCCTGCCCAGAGTCAGACGGGCCTGACGGTAGTAGGTTTTGGACAGGCGCAGGCAACCGCCGACGCCGCCACCCTCACGATCTATCTCGGCGCACAAGTCGTCGGTGGGCCGATTGTCGTGCCCAACACAGGTCCAAACCAGCCACCACAGCCAACCCCGATTTCGGACGCCGACGTGCAGGCCGTGGTCGACGCGATCAAGGGCCAGGGCGTGGCTGACAGCGACATCCGCGTGGACCGCGCAGCGCCGATGGCGACCATTGCGGCGACGGTGCGTCATCTGGACGCGCTCGCGGCCATCGAACAGGCAGCCAAGAAGGCGGCCGACGAGCGTGGCCTGAGTCCGTCGACGAACGTCATCTATTCGGTGACCCATTGCGCGAGCCTCGAGCAAGCTGCGCAACGAGCAGCCGTCTCGGACGCGAACACGCGCGTCTCGAGTCTGGCCGGCGCCCTGAATGTCAGCGTCGGCGCGATTGTGGGAGCGGGCTACACGGTCTATCCGGCCTTCGGCGCCAACGCTTGCGAGTCCGGGGGCGTCGTGCCGTATCCGCTCGCCAACGCCCGGGGCGCGGCAGCGACCGCAGGCGTCACGCCCGAGATCCAACTCAACGCGAGCGTGACCGTCACTTTCGCCATCAAGTGAGAATGGGCGAGCAGAATTCTTGGGGTCGTCCGCCGCGGCTCAGACGCCGATCGCCTCCGCGACCGTCGACCATCTCCGGTCGGACCTGGCGGTGCTGGTTCGAACCCTTCCCGGAGGCGATCATCGCTCTTCTACGAGCGCGATTCAGTGTAAGATCGCTCCACGATGACGACCGAACGCGCGGGTACGACAACGATCCTGTTCTCCGATCTGGTCGGCTCGACGGAGCTGATGCAGCGGGCGGGGGACGAGGACGCACAGCGAATCTTTAAGGCGCACTACCAGCTCATGCGCGATGCCGTCAGCGCCAACGCTGGCGCCGAGGTGAAGTCGCTTGGCGACGGGCTGATGGTGGCGTTCCCGTCGGCAGCAGACGCCGTGCGCTGCGCGATCGCGATGCAGCAGGGATCGCGGCGCCAAGTTGCCAGCGGTCACCCACTCTCGATCCGGGTCGGACTCAACGTTGGCGAGGCGTTGCGGGACGGAGGGGACTACTTCGGCACCCCGGTCGTTGTCGCCCGCAGGCTGTGTGATCGCGCCGAGGCGGGGCAGATCCTGTGCAGCGCCACGCTGTCGCAGGTGCTCGCCGGACGAAGTGCCTTCTTATTCGGCGATATCGGCTCATTGGACCTCAAGGGCATCGGCCAGCCGGTCGCCGCGTGCGAGGTGATCTACGAACGCGACGAGCCGAGCGCTGTCCTCGCCCGCACACCGTTTGTCGGTCGCTCGGCCGAAGTTGCGCGGCTGCACCAGCGGCTGCAGGACGCGCGCGCCGGACGCGGTGGACTCGTGATGCTCGTCGGCGAACCGGGGATCGGGAAGACCCGCACCTCTGAGGAGTTCGCGGAGTGGTCCAGCGAAGGAGCGGCGCTTGTGCTTCGGGGCACCTGCTACGAGGGCGACTGGGCACCCCCGTACGGACCGTTCGCCGATGCGCTCGCGGCCTACGCGCGACAGGCTGATCCAGCCGAGCTGCGTGAGGACCTGGGGTTGGGAGCCTCAGCGGTCGCTCGCCTCGTTCCGGCGATTCGCGAACGGCTGCCTGATGTCGGGGAGCCGGCAGCGCTCCAACCTGAGGAGGAGCGATTTCGCTTGTTCGATGCGGTATCGCAGTTTCTGATCGCGACCTCGCACAGAGCACCAGTGCTGCTGATCCTCGACGATGTCCATTGGGCGGATCGCGGCACGATCGGCATGATGCGCCACGTCGCGCGCTTCGTGTCGAAGGAACGCATCCTCGTGCTGGGCGCGTACCGTGACGTCGAGCTAGACCGTCAGCATCCGCTTGCCGACGCACTCTCGGCGTTGCGGCGTGAGACCGAGTACGAGCGGATCGTGCTAAAGGGGCTGGAACAGACGGAGGTTGGGGCGCTCCTGACAGCGATCGCCGAGCAGGAGGTAAACATGGCGCTCGTGCAGGCGATCAGCGATGAGACGGACGGCAACCCCTTTTTCATCCGCGAGGTGCTGGCGCATCTCGTCGACGAAGGGAAGCTGTATCGCGAGGAAGGTACTTGGAAGAGCAGCGCGTCTTCGATCGCCGATCTGGGTATACCCGAGGGCGTGCGGCAGGTGATCACGCGCCGCCTGGCGCGGCTGTCGGTCGATACGAACAAGCTCCTGGCGGCGGCTTCCGCGTTTAGCGGGGGCTTCAGCTTCGCCATCGTGAGCGACGTGGCCGGATTGGATGAAGCGACGGCGCTGGACGGCGTCGACGAGGCCCTCGATGCCCAGGTGTTGCGTCCGGTAAGGGATGCCGAGCACTACGACTTTACGCACGCGCTGATCCGCCACACCTTATACGCCGAGATGAATCCTTCCCGACAGGTGCGGCTGCATCGGAGGATCGCGGAGGCGATCGAGGCGCACGCGCAGGCCAGCGGCCGCAACCCGATCGAGCACGCGGCCGAACTCGCGTATCAGTACCAGCGCAGCGCGGCGATGCCCGGTGCAGAGCGGGGAGTCGCGTACGCGATCGCCGCGGCCGACACCGCTGAGGCTGCTGCGGCGTGGGACGAAGCCGCGGGCCATCTGAGGACGGCGCTCGAACTGATGCTCGAAGAGGATGCGCGACGGCCGGATGTTGCGGGCAGGCTCGCGCTGGCGCTGGCATGGGCCCTGCGCGAGGAGGAGGCGCTCGAGGCGGCGAGGCAGGCGATCGGCATCTTCGAGCGCGCGCGCGGCGCCTACGAAGCGGGCGCATTCGCTTCGCAGCTGGCGTCAGAATCGTTCGGCGCCGGGTTCGCTGCGTCGGCATGGTCGCTGGCCGCACGCGCGCTTGAACTGTTAGGCGATGCACGGGATGTCGCCTGGGTGCGCGCCAGAAGCCTGGACATCCAGCGGCGGGAGGCGGAAGATCCGGACAATCCGGGCATGCCGATGCTCTCACAGGAACGGTTAGAACTGCTCGACGTCGTCGACCGGCTCGAAGACCCTGAGGCCGTTGCCCTCGCCGGAAACCCGAATGGCATACTCCCTCGACTGAAAACGCGCGAAGAGATGATCGCTCGCCTCCAGCGCTTCGAGCGCGGGGAGACGCCGCGGGACTCCTGGATGATATTCCTCTATTTGTTCCACGTCGGCGACTACGAGGCCGGCGAAGAGTACGAGTCGCTGTTGGGAGAGGTCCAGGAAGAGAGCGGCCAGCTCGCCCCGGCGGTAGCTTCCTGGTCACAGGTGGCGCGCTGCCAGATCTGCAAGGGCGAGCTTGCTGATGCAAGACGGACGCTGCAGCACGTCGAAGAGCTGGTTCCGCGCTTGACGCGCGAGTCGTTGTTCCTGCTCCAGTACTCAGGCGCGCTGGACGAAGAGTGGTGCGCGATCGGCGCTCCGTACGCACCACTCCTGGCGCGCTTCTCGAGCCTGGCAACGAATCAAGCGGCGGAGAACCGCTGGGCGATGGCGGCCGTGTTCGGCGCGCTGGGCCGCGGCATGGCCACCGATGGCGAGGTCGGGAGGCCCATTGCTCTGCTGCAGCAGATGATGCCGTCCGTCGAGCGCGCGGATGCGGCTGCATCGAACTATCCGCGCGTCCTTTGCCATGCGGCGGAGATCCTCTGGCAGACGCAGAGGACCGAGTTCGTCGACGTGATCGAACGGAACATCCGCGAGAAGCTGATCGCCACCGACTTTCGATATCCCATGGTTGACGGCCGGCGATCGCTTGCGCACGTCTGTGCCCTCACCGGCCGCTTCGACGAAGCCGCGGAGTGGTTCGACAGGTCGCGAGCGACGCTCGACGAGCAGGGCGCGCGGCCGATGAGGGCGATCGTCGATTACGACGAAGCCCTCATGTACGCCCGCCGCAACGCCGCCGGCGACCGCGAACGCGCGCTGCCGCTGGTCGACGCGGCGCTCGCTCAGTTCGGCGATATCGGCATGACCGGCTGGATGAAGCGGGCCGAAACGCTTCGCAACTCAGTCACGTCCCCGCACGAGTAAGCATCGCCACGATCACCTCATCGTGCGCGCGGCAGTATCGGATTCAGCCAATCGAAGTGCCCCGAACTCACTCTGGTCCTGGCATTCCCTCGCGGCGCTCCCTGTAGGCCCCTAAGGGTTTTGCCGAACATATTCTCATGAGCATCGCGGCCCCGACCACTCCAGGTCTCCCGACTGAGGAGCGTGTGCAATCACGCCTGGCCCAGATCGCCGTGGTCGCGTATTTCGCGGTTGGGGGCTTATACCTCTGGTGGCGAACCTTCCATACGGTCAATCTGAACGCCCCGTTCGTGTCAATCCCGTTCCTACTTGCGGACTATCTGGGTTTCGGCTTCTTCGCGCTGTTTGCCGTGACACTCTGGACTCGGGTGAAGCGGACGCCCGCGCCACCGGCGCCAGGGAAGTCCGTTGATGTCTTCGTGACGACCTACGACGAAGATCCCGACCTCCTGCGGTCAACGATTGGCGCGGTCGTGGCCATGCGGTATCCGCACGCTACCTACGTCTTGGATGACGGCCGGCGCGAAACGGTGCGCGCGCTCTGCCACGAATTCGGCGTCGAGTACCTAACAAGACCTGATACACACGGAGCCAAGGCGGGCAACATCAACGCCGCCTTGCCGCGTACGGGCGGCGACTTCATCGCGTTCTTCGACGCCGATCACGCTCCGTTCGAGAACTTCCTCACGGAGCTACTTGGCTACTTCGAAGACCCGCGCGTCGCGCTGGCACAAGCGCCGCAGTCGTACTACAACCTCGACTCGTTCCAGCACGCGCGTGCGGTCCGCTCGCGAGGACAGTCGCCGTGGCACGAGCAGTCCGTGTTTTACGACGCGATCTTGCCCGGGAAAGATCGTTGGAACTCCGCGTTCTGGTGCGGCTCCGGCGCGGTCATCCGGCGCGAGGCCCTTGTGTCGATCGGTGGTGTCGATACACGCACGGTGACCGAGGACATGCACACCACGATGAGCCTGCACGCGGCCGGATGGCGCACGGTGTTTCACGACCGTGAGCTTGCCGTCGGCATCGCCCCTGACGATGCGAGCGCCTTCCTGGGTCAGCGGCTCCGCTGGACGCAGGGGGCGATGCAGATCTTCCGACGCGACAACCCGTTGCTGAAACGCGGGTTGACGTGGCGACAGCGGATCTCGTACTTCTCCAGCGTTGCTTACGTCTTCGAATACGTGCCGAAGGCGATCTACCTCGTCACGCCGATCGTCGCGCTGAGCCTGGGCGCGCTCCCGATGACGAACATGGGCTGGAACCTGCTGTACCGCTTCGTGCCGTACTGGGTGCTCGGCGTCGTTGCGAGCCGCCTGCTCACGGGGGGCACCAACCCGTACTTCCAGAGCGAGCGATTCCATCTCGCGAAGCTCACGATCGCGCTGCGAGCCATCGCCACCCTGGCCTGGCCGGGCGACCTCAAGTTCAACGTCACGCCGAAGAGCGGCGACGGCATCGATCACCGCTACGCGAACCTCCGGTTGATTCGCTGGCAGGTGGCGGCGGGCGTGGCGAGCGTCGCGGCCGTGATCTGGGCTGTGATTGGCTTCTGGACCGGGGCAGTGTGGCAACTCACCGGTGTTTCGCTCGCCATTACAACAGTGTGGGCGCTCTACAACGCGGGCATGGTCGCTTCTCTTACGCGGTCAATCCTCCAGCGCCACCATCGGCGGCACGTCTATCGCTTCGACATCGACGTGCGCGCCTTCGTGTACAACGGCAATGTTTCGGCGCCAGCTCGGGTGGAGGACCTTTCGAGTATCGGGGCAGGCTGGATCTCGCCGCTCGCCATCGAGCCGCGCGCCGTCGTCAGCATGCGGTTCGAAACGGGGCGCGAAGCTTCCGTTGAAACCCAAGTGCGCGTCGTGAGCGTCCGCCCGCATGGCGATGGCTTCCGATATGGAGGCCAGTTCGTCCAGCTGTCCGAGGACGGCCGGCGAGAACTCGTGCTGTTCCTTTACCAGCAGCACGCACCCACGCTGTTCGAGGGTGCTGGCGCAGGCTCGTCCGGTTCCAGCGAGCACAAGACGCGAGCTGCGTAGTCCACCTGACGAGCCTGCGCGTAGTCTTGGGAGCGGAGGCTGTCCAAGTATTGCCGAACGCGGGAGCTAAAGGTGCGGTCAGAGCCTGCCACCGTCCGCTCGTCGTGGCCGCAGCCGAAGACCTGGCGTGGCCGAAGTGTGCCGCGGTACCGCAACGTCAATCAGTGCGGCCGGATCGCCCCGAATCGGTTCTGTCCTTCACGCGGTGCGCTTCTTCGCGGAGAGCGTCGAGACGAACGTGGACGTCGCGCGATGCTTCGCGCACATCAGCGTCGTGCTGTTTCGACGGTTTTCTGTGAATGAACGGGATGCGCCACGCCATGCCAGCATGTTACCCCAGACCGACTAGGCTCACTTCTGCTGACGGCATCGCCCCGCACGATGACAAGATGGTGTTCACACCACGTCTCACGCTCTCTGTCTGCGGCGTGTCGATACGGGCGGCCCGTCTGGTTGCGTCAAGAGTAGGTGCTTGCCAACCTGATGGAAAGGCGTACTCGTGTATCTTTGAGGCACGAGTTGGCTCCGGGTCCCCGCTTGGTCGGATTCACAATGTCTCTGTCGCGCACGTCCCTGCTGCTGGGAGGGCTAGCCGTTGCGACCGTGCTCGCAGTACCCGCGCTGCAGCGCTCCGAGCGCGGCCAGGCGCAGACAACGAGCATCCACGGCCCGCTCGTCGGTGCGTCGGCGGCGCCGACGCTCGTCGATGCGCGCACACTCCCAACGGACGGCAACCATCCCCGCGCCAGCAGGCGGCGCTTGTATCCGGCGGGACAGGCGGAACTCGACCGCCAGAAATCCATCCCCGAGCCCGCGACGTCCTTAGGCGGACCGCAGCCGTCGACTACTGGCCCGCTGGCGCCCACCGCCGGGATCGGCTTCGACGGCATCGACGACGCGCAGAGCTCGTGTGGCTGCCTTCCGCCGGACGGCGCCATCGCGGTCGGGCCGAGCCGGGTCGTCGCGGCGGTTAACACCGCCTTCAAGGTCTGGGACAAGAGCGGCAATCTGGCCGCCGGATATCCCAAGAGCTTGGCGAGCCTCCTGAACAATCCAAGCTGTCTCGCGAACATCTCGGACCCGTTCGCGGAATACGATGCGTCGGCCGACCGCTTCATGCTGGGCGCGCTGACGTATGACAGTGCCTTCAACTCGGCCGTGTGCGTCGCGGTGAGCCAGACGGGCGACCCAACCGCGGCGTGGCTGGTCTATGGCTTTACGGTTGCCACCGCCAAAGACCTCTTCGACTTCCCGCACGCTACGATTGGCTCAGACGCCATCTACGTCACTGGCAATCAATACCAGAACGGGACGACGTTCATCGGCGCGCGGATCTATGCATACAACAAGAGCCAGATGTATGCGGACACCGTGGCGACCTCCGTGTTCGTCGACGTCGGCAACAACGCGGCCGGTAACCTCGCCGACACGCTGACGCCAGCTCGCGCGGTGACCGTTGGGAGCACGGCGTACTTCATCGCCGCCGATGACGGTGCGTGCCCCTGCTCGAACATCAGCCTCTGGAAATGGAGCAATCCATTCGGCGCGTCGTCGTTCACCCTGCAGGGCGGCGTCTCCGTGATGTCGTACGGGCAGCCACCGAACGCGCCGCAGCCTGGGCGCCACAGCGGCACGATCGCGACGAACGACGCAGGGAATCTCGGCGCATACTGGTACGGCGGCACCGTGTATGGAACGCATACGGTCGCCGTCAATCCGGGAGCGGGCAACGTGGCGGGCGTGCAGTGGTATCAGCTTGGGAACGTGGACGGCGCGCCGGCGCTGCTCCAACAGGGCATCGTCGCCACGACCGGGCAGTATCGCTTCTTCCCGAACCTCTCGGTCGACAGCGGCGGCAACATGACGATAGCGTACGCCTACTCGTCGTCTACAGAGTACGCCGGGCTCCGCTACACCGGCCGCCTGGCATCCGACCCCCCAGGCGCGCTGCAGGCGGAGGCCGTGCTGAAGGCAGGACAGCAGTCGGTGAACGGATCGCGCTGGGGTGACTACGCCGGCGCCGCGCTCGATACCGACGGCTGCACGGTGTGGCATTTCGAGGAGTACGCGCGGTCAGGGTCGCTCTGGGGCACTTGGGTCGGCACTATGCATGCGTCAACGTGCGGCGGTGTACCCACGCCGACGGCGACTGCCATCACCACGCCGACGCCCGTGCCGCCGACGAGCACGCCTACCGTGACCAACACGCCCACGCCGACGGCGACCAGCACGCTCACGCCCACCGCGACCAGTACGAGCACGCCTACCGCGACCAACACGCCGACGGCGACTGCTACCGCCACGCCGACGCCCGTGCCGCCGACGAGCACGCCTACCGTGACCAACACGCCCACGCCGACG
>DASQHL010000047.1:0-31653 GCA_035632115.1 Dehalococcoidia bacterium
GCGCGGCCGCGGCTCAGGTTCCGCGGCCGCGCCCTCCATTGTCAGCGCCACGACCCGCTCGACGGCCTTACGCTTGTCGAGAATCAGCATCGCGGGAGTTCATCTCCTGGCGCACGATCTGGCTGACGCGCTGCCGCGTCACGCCGAAGTGCTCGGCGAGCCGGGACTGCAACCCCCAGCGCCCGCCGTTGCCAGCGACCCCCCGCTTGATCAACACGCGTGCTGCGATGCGCAGCTTCTCCGTCCTGGTCAGGTCTTCCTCATACGTGTGTACGTCGGTGGTCATCCTTGCCCTCCCTGGAACGCCCGTCGCCGGGCCACGCCTTGCCTGCCTCGGCGGGGAGCGCCGAAGCAGACCCTACATTACGTCGAGCTTCTCACGAACGGCGTGCGTGCCTCTTACCAGCATTTCCAGATTCGCGGCAAAGTCTAACCGAAACACAAACATGCCCTCGATGCCGCCGTGCTACGATCGGCGCATGCGGCCCCGCGCCCTCGCCGTCCTCGCCCTGTGCCTCCTGCTGCCGTTCGCGGCGGCATGCTCATCCGGCAGCCCGGCGCCGACGGCGACACCGGCTGCCACGGACACGCCGACGCCGGCGGCCCCGACGCCCACCTCGACTCCTGCGCCGACGCCGACGCCGCCCGTCGGTGTCGGAACTGCGATTGTCGTCGGAGGCGACCTGCGCGTCCGGAGCGCGCCTTCGACCAGCGGGCCGGTGGTGGCGACGCTGAAGGACCAGGCGCGGGTAACGATCGACCGGGCGGTGCAGGGCGAGGACGTGCTCGTGGGGAGCCAGACGTGGGTCTCGTCGCCACCGCCGTGGACGCGGACGTGGTATCGGCTCAGCGATGGCACGTACGTATACGCGGCATTCATTTTCATCCTGCAGCCCGGCGAGGTGTCGCCGCTAGCCGACCCACAGGGGCAGGAGAAGTGGGTGGACGTGAACGTGACCACGCAGACCGCGCGGGCAATGGTGGGGGCGCGAGCCGTCTACTCCGCGCCCGTTTCCAGCGGTTCCGCCGGGTTTCCTACTCCGCTTGGCTCGCACGTGATCGAGAAGGACGGACGGCTGCCGGTCGAGCGGATGACGGCGGCCCAGGCGGGGTACAACCCGTCGCAGGCCACGTACGACGTGGAGAACGTGCTGTTCACCCAGTACTTCGACCGCAAGGGGGACGCGCTCCACCTGAACTACTGGCGTCCAGCCTCGGTGTTCGGGCACGAGCCGACCAGTCACGGCTGTGTGGGGATGCAGCTTCACGATGCGCAGTACTTCTGGCTCTTCGGCGCGCCGGGGATGCGGGTGGAGATCCACACCTGAGCGTCGTGTTCGCGCTGCCGGCGGTCAGCGGGCGTGCCTAGCCGAGCCCGGGATGTCCGCGCTACTCCGGCCATGCGGCCCTTTTCTCTAACGCCGAAGCCGTGAATGCTGTAGCCAGCCTGATTCCGGCAGGAGTATGCGCCATGTACCTGGACCTGAACAAAGCCCTCACCGACGAGCAGAAAGCGGTCAAGGGGCGCGCGCACGAATTCGCAGCGCAGGTGCTGCGCCCCGCCAGCATCGAGCTGGACAAGCTATCGCCCGAGGACGTGATCGCTGAGGGGTCGCGGCTCTGGGACGTGTTCCGCACCGCGTACAGTGAGGGCTGGCACCTGCGCGGCTTCCCGGAGCAGTTTGGCGGCGCGCACCTGGACCCGCTCAGCTCGCAGCTGGTCAACGAGGAGTGGGGCTGGGGCAGCGCCGACTTCGCCATCGCGCTCAGCGTGACATCCTTCCCCTTCGCCTTCGCGATGGGGCGGCGCGACCCGCAGATCATGGAAGAGATTGTGATGCCGTTCGTAGAGGACCGGCAGGGCCGTTACATCGGCTGCTGGGCGATCACAGAGCCGGGCCACGGCTCGGACACGCTGATGCCGGGCACCACGATGTGGAACAAGCCAGAGATCCACTACGGGCTGACCGCCACGCTGGATGGGGATGACTACGTGCTCAACGGGCAGAAGTCGGCGTGGGTCTCCAACGGCACGATCGCGACGCACGCGCTGGCGTTCCTGGGCGTCGATCGGAGCCGCGGCATGGCGGGGGGCGGTGTGGCCATCGTGCCACTCAACCTGCCCGGGGTGACGAAGGGGCCGCCGCTCAACAAGATCGGCCAGCGCGCACTCAACCAAGGGGAGATCTTCTTCGACAACGTGCGCATCCCGAAGACGTACATGTTCGTCGAACCCGACGCGTACACCTTCGCCATCGACGCGGTGCTCGCGGGGGCAAACGCCTTCATGGGCGCGGCGTTCACGGGCCTGGCGCGCGCGGCGTTCGAGGAGGCGCTCACATACACCAAGGGGCGCGTGCAGGGCGGGGTACCGATCTGCGACCACCAGCTCGTCCAGAAGAAGCTGTTCGACATGTTCGTCAAGATCGAGTGCTCGCGGCAGCTCTCGCGGGCGACGGTGCTCTACAACGAGGGTGCCTTCCCACCGGGCACGCAGTACTCCATCTCGTCGAAGGTGTTCGGCACACAGACAGCGTTCGAGGTCGCCAGCGAAGCGATCCAGTTGCACGGCGGCTACGGACTGACGAAGGAGATGTACGTCGAGAAGCTGTTCCGGGACGCGCGCGCCTCGATGATCGAGGACGGCTCGAACGACATTCTGTCGCTGACCGCCGCGAAGAAGATCATCGAACAGTACCTGCCGTAGCGGCGGTCGGAGGGAAGCGCGCCACACGGTCGCGGCGCTACTGATTCGGCGAGCCGGTGGATGCACCGCCGAACACGCGCAATGCGTCCTTCTCGCGGAGGGTACGGGCGATGCGCGCGGCGTCGGCGCCGGGTGCGGCGCGCACGCCGAGCAGGACGCGCCCCTCCACGTCGGCGGCCATGAAGGTCGCCTCCCAGGCACCACCGCCGCTGATCGCCGCATATGCGCCCCAGAGTGCGCCTGCCACGTGGAAGAACATCGCCCAACTGGCCACCTGCAGGGCGACGTTGTCGCCGCCGAACACGTCGACGCCCGAGAAGGTGAACACGAGCCCGAGCGCGACACCCAGGACGCCGCCGACGATGCTCCAGAGGAAGCCGCGCCAGAGGATGCGCCAGATCAGTGGCGTGTCCCTCGCTGCCATGTTCGTGCGGGTGTCGGCGCGGCGGGCGGCAACCGCCGCGGCGCCGAGGAGGGCGATGTCACCAGCCTCCACGCCGGAGAACTGCAGCGCGTCGATAGCGCGGCGCGCCCCGGCGAGATCGGCGTACTCCGCGAGCACGGCGTACGAGGCGTACGGTTCAGCCGTCATCGCCTGCATGATAGGGTCGCTCGCGGGGGCGTGACAGGGCGTGCTTCCGCCACCTTCGCGCGCCCGATACGCTTTCGGCCGTGGGCAACGACGAATTCCTGGTCACACCAATCCAACGCTTTCAGCCCGATGCCGGCGCCTCGCTGCGAGACTTTGTTGCCGCGCTCGGCAAGACGGGCGGGCAGCCTCGCCGTCTCAGCGCAGCGATCGACCTGTGGAACGCGATCGTGTCCCGCGACCGGCTGGTGTTCTGCGCCATCGCGGGCGCGCCGGTGCCACTTGGGTTCGGGCCGGCGATCGCATCGCTGATCGAGCGGCGCGCGCTGGACGTGCTGGACATCACGGGCGCGCAGATCACGCACGACATGCTCGAGGTGATCGGTAGCCTGCACTACCAGGGACGGGTCAACGCGGACGACGCGGCGCTGGCCCGCGCCGACGTCAACCGGTTCTGGGACACCTACGGCGATGAGGCGGACTATCGCCGTGTCGAGCCGATGATCTTCGAGTTCGCCGCCTCACTGCCGGAGCGCCCGCTCACCACGCGCGAGTACGTCTACCGGATGGGGCTGTACTTCAAGGCCATCGGTTCTCAGGAAGGCTTCATCACGACGGCGGCCGCGGCGGGCACGCCGGTCTACTGCCCCGCAATCGGCGACTCTGTGCTGGGCATGGACCTAGGATTCTTCCGGGCCGAGGGCAATCGGAAGGTCGTCTTCGACGTGGTGCAAGACGTGCTGGAGATGGCCGCAATGGTGTTGCTCGCGGAGGAACTGGGGCTGCGGTCGTCGACCGTGATCTTCGGCGGCGGGGCGCCGCGCAACCACATCCAGCAGTCGCAGATCGGCAGCTACATGTTCGCCACCAAGGGCAAGGGCCACGCCGAGGCCGTGCGGTTCAGCATCGAACCGACGGAGACAGGCGGCCTCTCCGGCTCGACGATCTCCGAGGGGATCAGCTGGAAGAAGTTTGACCCACAGGTCGAAGCTGTCGAGGTGTTCCTCGATTCCAACCTGGCGCTCGCTGTCTCGTCGGCGCTCGTCGGCGGGCGCGATCCTCAGCGCTGCTTCCAATTCCGGCACGAGGACGACGGCACGCTCAGCGTGCTGTACGCCGGGGCATCGTACAACCTGTCTGAGAGGTACCACTTCTAGCGCTGCGCCGCGGTTGAGAGCGCACGGGTGCGGCGCCGTGTCGCGCCGGTCTGGCATCATGTGCCTATGGCGAACCAACCGAAGCGTGGAGCGCCGCTCGCCGCGACCCGCGCGATCGCCGGGGCGCTGCCGCGCGTCGCCCAGCCACTGCAGGAGTTCTTGAGCACGGAGGCCGCGGGCGGCGTGTTGCTGCTGGCGGCGGCGGCGGCAGGGATGCTGTGGGCGAACCTCCCGAGCGGATCGTACGAAAGCGCCTGGGGCGCGCGCGTCGGCAGCGACGTCATCGGCCTCCACCTCGACCAGACGCTCCGGTCGTGGGTGAACGACGGGCTGATGACGTTGTTCTTCTTTGTCGCGGGGCTGGAGATCAAACGCGAACTGCTGCACGGCGAACTGGCCGGCCGCCGGCGTGCGACGCTCCCGGTGGCAGCGGCGCTGGGCGGCATGGCGGCCCCCGCGCTCATCTTCGCGGCGTTCAACGCGGGCGGCGCCGGCGCCCGCGGCTGGGGTATCCCGATGGCCACCGACATCGCCTTTGCGGTGGGGGTGATGGCGTTACTCGGGGAGCGGGTGCCGTCGTCGCTCAAGGTCTTCCTGCTGGCGCTCGCGATCGTCGACGACCTGGGCGCGATCGCTGTGATCGCCGTGTTCTACAGCGACGGCGTCGCCTACGGGTGGCTGCTGGCTGCAGGGGCGATGTTCGCCGCGACGGTCGCGCTGCAACGGGCGGGTGTCCGCAGCGTGGCCGTGTATGTGACCGTTGGCGTCGTCGCCTGGCTGGCGATGCACCAGTCCGGCGTGCACGCAACCATCGCCGGCGTGGCGATGGGGCTGCTGACGCCGTCGCGGTCGGAGGGCGCCGCACCACCGGGCAGCGCGGCGACCGTCCCGGCGCGCTCGCCGCTGGACAGGCTGGAGCACACGCTGCACCCGTGGAGCAGCTTCGCCGTGGTGCCGGTATTTGCACTGGCGAACGCCGGCATCGCCATCGACGGCGGCGTACTGCGAGGCGCAGCCGGATCCCCGATCACGGCGGGCGTCGTCCTGGGGCTGGTCGCCGGGAAACCCGCCGGCATCATGTTCTTCTCCTGGCTGGCGGTCCGCGCGCGGCTCGCTTCGCTGCCTGAGGGCGTCCGGTGGGCGCAGCTGGCGGGGGTGGCGACCGTCGCTGGGATCGGCTTCACGGTCTCGATCTTCGTGACGGCGCTGGCGTTCCCTGAGGCGGCGCGCGCGGACGAGGCGCGCATCGGCGTGCTGTGCGGGTCAGCGCTTATGGCCGTAGCGGGGCTTCTTCTGATGCGGCTCACTGGCTCGCCGGGACGAGATTCGGAGCTGGCGCCAGGTGGCTGACACGAAGCGGACACGAAAAGGCCCCGCGGTGCGGGGCCTTCTGGGCAGCGTTCAGAGAGATCAGCTAACGCGCTCGGAGGTACCCTCCGGCGCAGCGCCGCGCACCTTCGTGTAGCACGCGCTGCAGTACACCGGGCGGTCGCCGCGCGGCTGGAACGGCACTTCCGTCATCATGCCGCACTCGGCGCAGGTGGCCGGATGCATCTGGCGGGGCGTGCGACCGCCAAAGCTGGCGAAGACGCCGTAGCGCACGTAGCCCTCCTCGGGCTCAGACGTGCGCGTGGACTTGCGCGCGGAGCGGCACGACGGGCAGCGTACGGGCTCGTTCTGGAGACCCTTATTGGCGTAGAACTCCTGTTCACCGGCGGTAAACGTGAAGTTCTGCTTGCAATCTCGGCAAACGAGCGTCTTGTCCTGAAAACTCAATGGAACCTCTCCCTGCGGGACATGAATGTGCGGCCCTGAAGGCCGCACCACATATGCAAAGCCCCGTGACCACCACATGGAGTATATCGACCGG
Source organism: Dehalococcoidia bacterium (assembly GCA_035632115.1). Taxonomy (GTDB): domain Bacteria; phylum Chloroflexota; class Dehalococcoidia; order DSTF01; family JACRBR01; genus DASQHL01. The sequence goes on from DASQHL010000047.1 coordinate 6,324, forward strand.
CGCAAAGGCCCCACAAGCAGGGCGAACCCCTATCCGCCCACGTAGGCACGGAGCCGTGCGGGCATCGGGAGGCGCCGGACGAGCGTCTCGGCCTCGGCGCTGTGGAGGCGGCGGGTGGCGTAGAGGAAGACGGCAGCGCCGAGCGCCGCGCCCCCGAGCGTGGCGAAGGCGGCCTCCAGCTTCACGTTGAGTTCGAGCAACCCGGCGAGGTGGAGCAGGGCCAGCCAGACGGCGACGACCTCTGCCATCAGCACGGTGCCCACGATGGTGCGCCCGACGGATGCAGCGACGCGCGCCCGATCGAGGCCATCCAACCGCCGGTCGAGGGTCCGCCAGAGCATCCAGAACTCGGCGATGGTGGCTACGGAGAGCGAGAGCGCCAGCCCCTTGATCCCGAACGGCCAGACCAGGATCGCCGAGAGGACGAGGTTGATGGCCATCGACATTACGGCGAACGCGACGGGGGTGCGGGTGTCGCTCATGGCGTAGTAGCCGCGGCTGAGGATCTCGATGCCGCTATGGGCGAAGAGTGCGATGGCGTAGAACACCAGCGCCGAGACGACGAGATCGGTCGATGAGGAGCCGAAGGCGCCGCTCCGGAGCAGGAACGCGGTCATCGGTTTCGCCAGGATCATCAGCCCCACGCTCGCGGGAATGGTCAGGTAGAGGATCAGCCTCAAGGAGCGGGACAACGTCTCCTGCAGCTCCTCGTTGCCGCGCGCCGCCTGCTCCGCGAGGCGCGGAAAGACGGCGGTGGAGATCGCCATCCCGAACAGGCCCATCGGCGTCATGACGATCAGCCAGGCGTAGTTCACCGCCGAGATCGCGCCATCCCTGATGGTGGAGGCGAAGAAGGTGGCTACGAGGAAGTTGAACTGGAACGCGGCGAGGCCGATCACGCGCGGGCCCATCAGGCGTCCCACTTCGCGCACCGCCCGGTCGCGCCAGTCCCAGATCGGCTCCCAGCGCATCCCCACCAGGCGCAGTGCCGGCACCTGCACGAGCAGGTGGAGAGCGGCGCCGGCGACGACGGCGAACGCCAGCACCTTGACGTCGTTGGAGATCAACGCGGCGACGATGATTGCAGCGTTGTAGAACATCGGCGCGATCGCCGGGGCGAGAAAGTGGTGGCGGCCGTTGAGGATCCCCATGAACATGCCACTGACCGCGAACAGGATCGGAGACAGCATCATGATGCGCGTCAGGTCTACCGCGAGCGATGTCAGGTGCGCGTGCTGGCCGGTATCGCTGCCCAGCCCGGGGGCGGTCAGCGGCACGATCAGGGGCGCGAGCAAGAGCGCGAGCAACGCGAGGAGGGCGGTCGCGCCGAGCACGAGGTTGAGCACGGCCGCGGCGAGGCGCCACGCCGCGCGGTCGCCCTTCTCGCTCAGCACGCGCGCGAAGGTCGGGATGAAGGCGCTGCCCAGCGTGGCGCCGGCCAACAGCTGGAAGATCAGGTCCGGCAAACGGAACGCGACGAAGTAGGCATCGAGATCCGGGCTCGTACCGAACTGATGGGCGATCGCGACCGTGCGCAGCAGGCCGAGCAGCCTGCTGCCGAGAAAGCCGAGGGCAACGACGGAGGCGGCGGTGGCGAGACTGGGCGGCTCGGAGATCGTGCGCGCGCCCATGCCTTCGTCATCGTCCGTGAAGAAACGGGCTCGTAGGGTCCGCATCATAGCGTTCTCGGTCCAGGGGGTTTCCGGATCCGCGCTGTGTCCGCGCGTCGTGGCATCATACTACCCGGCGCACGCGGCCTACAATTGAAGCCCGTCACCGCGCTGGACACAGTCAGGCGGCGCCGGTACCATGGTGTGCCGTATTCGCATGTGAGCGTGAGCCAGACTCGCGCGGGAGGTCCTTCGTGGCTCATTCTAAATCGGCGCTCAAGCGCTGGCGTCAAAACGAGCGCCACCGAGAACGCAACAAGCCTGTGCGCACGGCAGCCCGGACGGCGGCGCGCCAGGCTCGGGCGGTGATCGCGAGCGCCAGCCCGGGGGAGGCGCAGGCGGCGGTCCGCGCGGCTACTGGCATCTTGGACCGCGCTGCCAAGCGCCGCGTCATCCACCGGAATGCGGCGTCGCGGCACAAGTCGCGCCTGATGCGGCAGCTGAACCGCGCGAGCGGTGCCGTCGCGTCGTCACCCACCGAGGCGCCGAAGCGAGCGCGCAAGGCCGCTGCGAAGCCAGCGGCCACGGCGAAGAAATCTGCTGCAAAGCCGAAGGCACCGGCGAAGCCGCGCGCCACGAAGAAGGCCGCCGACAAGAGCTGAGGCCACACCCGTCCGGACAACGAAGACGGCGCCCGCGGGCGCCGTCTTTTTCGCATTCTCGCAGCACGAGGGCCTCCCGTTTGGTGCCATGAGGATGGTCCGCGCGGGGCACCGGCGACCAGCAGCTACCGCTTCGTGTACTGCGGCGCCTTGCGGGCCCGCTTCAGGCCGACCTTCTTACGCTCCTTCATGCGCGAATCGCGCGTGAGCAGGCTCTGGCGGCGGAGCGCTGGCTTCAATGACTCGTCAGAGGTTGCGAGTGCGCGGGCGATGCCGTGCGAGACGGCACCGGCCCAGCCGGTGATGCCGCCGCCTTCGACCTTCGCCTGGACGTTGAAGCGGCCCTCCGCCATCGCTGCCTTGAGCGGCGCCAGCACGGCGGCCTGGTGCGACCCGCGGGTGAACACCTCCAGGTAGCCCTTGCCGTTGATCAGGATCTCACCGACGCCTGGGTACAGGCGCACGCGCGCGACGGCGGTCTTGCGGCGTCCGGTCCCGTAGAAGTATCGCTCACCAGCCATGATCCTCGTCCTCCGTTACGCCTTGTCGGCGCGACCCTTGCCCTTGCCGGCGTTCACCTGCGACTGGTGCGGATGATCCGGGCCGGCGTACACCTTCAGGTGGCGCAGGAGCTTCGCGCCGTGTGCGTTGTGCGGCAGCATGCCCTTGACCGCGTACTCGATAACCCGCTCCGGCTTCGTCGCCATCAACTTCTCCTGCGTGATCGACTTCAGGCCGCCGGGGTACTGTGAGTGGCGCCAGTACTTCTTCGCCACCATGTCGCCGGTGATCTTCACCTGTGCCGCATTGACGACCACGACGAAGTCGCCGTTCCCCATCGACGGCGTGAATGTTGGCCGGTGCTTGCCGCGCAGCGTCGCCGCTACGTCGGACGCCAAGCGTCCGAGGGCGCGCCCGGACGCATCGACGACGTGCCACGTCTCCTGCACGTCCTTCGGCTTGAGTGTGTACGTTGCCATCAGCTCTGCCCGTCCCCCTGTCCGGGCCCGAATGCGAGCCCTTCGTACGCGATCCGCACCAGATACAACCCGCAGGGCGGCGCCGCTGGTCCGGCGCTCCCGGGGCGCGCCGCTTCCAGCAGCGCCGCGAGTCCGTCCTCCGTCATTCGCCCGAGCCCCACCTCCACCAGCGGGCCGACCGTCCGACGCACCTGGTGGGGGAGGAAGGCACGCGCCTCCATCTCCACCGTCACGCGCCCGCAACGCGCCTCTACGGCGCAGCGGCCGAGCGTCCGCGTCGTGGCGCCCTGGAAGGCGCCGGCGAACGCTGCGAAGTCGTGCGCCCCTTCCAGACGCGCGCCGGCCCGCCTCATCGCCTCTACGTCCAGAGGCCTGGGGACGTGCCAGGCGCGCTCCCGGTCGAGCGCCGGGCGCACCGGCCGGTTATCGATCCGGTAGCGGTACACCCGTGACTGCGCGTTTCGACGCGGGTCGAACCCCTCGGGCGCCTCCCGCGCGCCGCGCACGGCGACATCGGGTGGCAGGAAGTGATTCAGCCCGCTCACGAACTCGGCCGATGACAGCGCCGACTGCGTGTCGAACGCCGCGACCTGACCCAGCGCGTGCACCCCGGCGTCGGTGCGCCCCGCAAACGCGGCACGCGCCGTCTCACCGGTCAACTCCTTCACCGCAGACTCCAACACCAACTGGATGCTGGGTCCGTTCTCCTGGTACTGCGAGCCGCGATACGCGGTCCCGTCGTACTCCAGCAACACGGCGATTCGCCGCCGCGCGCCGCGGGGGCGTTCGTCGCCGCCCATCGCGCTATGTGCCCCGCTCCACCAGCTCCAGCTGGGCCATGGGCGCGGCATCGCCGTTCCGTGGGCCGAGCTTGACGATGCGGGTGTAGCCGCCAGGCCGCGTGGCGAAGCGCGGCGCCACGTCGTCGAACAGCTTCTTCACGACGTCCTTATCGTTGATATAGGCGAGCGCCTGACGTCTCGCGTGCAGGGTGCCGTCTTTGCCAAGCGTGATGATCTTTTCGGCGATCGGACGAATCTCCTTGGCCTTCGCCTCGGTTGTCCGCAGGCGCTCGTGGCGCAGCAGATCGGTGACGAGGCCGCGGAAGAGCGCGGCGCGCTCGTCACTCGGCCGGTCGAACTTGCGGCCCTTGACCTTATGGCGCATCGCTACTCGTCCCTCTCCTTGCGCTTGATCAGCTCCGACGGATCCTCGCCGGCCTCACGCAACGCTTCAATCAGCGCCGCGCCGAGGGGGCTCAGATCCTCGGCCTCCTCGCCAGCGGGCGGTCCGGACGACGGCCGGCCGATGGGCAGACCCCCCAAGCCTTCCTCGCCCTCATCCGACTGCGGCGGAAGCAGCCCGAGCTCCACCAGCTTGTCGCGCAGCTCGTCGTACGATTTGCGGCCGAAGTTGCGGAGGGAGAGCAGCTCGTCTTCGCTCTTTTCGAGCACGGCGCCCACCGTCATCAGGCCGCTGCGCTTGAGGCAGTTGTACGCGCGCACCGAGAGGCTCAGCTCTTCGATGGGCATGTTGTACTTGTCCGGGGGGAGCGATGTACCGACACCGAGGCCGCGGTCGACGGTCGGCGGGAGCGGCTTGCCGAGGATGGCAAACATCCGCAGCTCATCGACGAGGATATCTGCGCTCTTGCTGACGGCGTCGATGCCGGACATCGTGCCGTCGGTCCAGACCTCGAGAGTCAGCTTGTCGTAGTTCGTCATCTGCCCGACGCGCGTGTGCGTGACGTGGAAATTGACGCGCCGCACGGGGGAGAAGATGGCGTCCACCGGGATGACGCCGATGGGCAGCCCATCGGTCTGGCCGGCGGGCGCGTAGCCCTGGCCGGGCTCGACGTTCAGCTCGACCGTCAGCCGCGCCGTCGGCGAGTCGAGGGTGGCGAGATGCAGTCCGGGGTTCACGATCTCGTAGTCGGCCGTGGTCTGGATGCGCTCGGCGGTTACGGCGCCCTCGCCTTGGGCCTCGAGGTAGAGCTTGGCGGGTCGCTCCGCGAGGGCGCGCAGCCGAAGCTCCTTCACGTTCAGGAGAAACTCGGTCGTGTCCTCCTTCATGTGCGGGATCGTGGAGAACTCGTGCTCGACCTCCTCGATGCGCACGGACGTCACGGCTGCGCCGGGCAGGGAGCTGAGCAAGACGCGGCGGAGCGCGTTGCCCAGCGTTGTGCCGAAGCCGGCATTCAACGGTTCGGCGACGAGACGCACGTACGTCTCGGTCTCCTCCTCCACCTCGATGTGCGCGGGCTCCAAATCGTTCAACGCAATCCCTCCTGGGCGAACAGGAAGCGCATCGGCCGCGGGTGGCCGTTGCGCCGTGTCTACCCGCATGGCCGCTACCGTGAGTAGTACTCGACGATCACTGCGGGGTCGAACTTCGCAGGCGTTTCCGCGATCACGGGCGCCGAGACGACGCGACCCGTCATCTGGTCCGCGTCCACGGTGAGCCACGCGGGCGCCTGCTTACTCGACATGTTTTCCCTGGCGATCTTGAAATACTCGGTCTTCTTGCTGTTCGCTACCCAGGCGACGACGTCGCCCGGTTTCGTGGCGGCGGAGGGGATATCGGTCTTGCGGCCGTTGAGCATGATGTGCCCGTGGCGTACGACCTGGCGTGCCGCCTTCAGCGAGTCGGCGAAGCCGAGCTTATAGGCGACGTTATCCAACCGCATCTCCAGCAAGCGGACGAGATTGTCGCCCGTGACGCCGGGGAGACGGACGGCTTCCTTGTAGTAGTCCACGAACTGCTTCTCGAGGACGCCGTAGGTGTAGCGCGCCTTCTGCTTCTCACGGAGCTGCAGTGCGCGGTCAGAGAGCTTGCGGCGCCGGGTCTGCGGGGCGCCGGGCGGCGAGGGGCGTTTGTCCAGCGTGCACTTGGTCATGCACTTATCGCCCTTCAGCATGAGCTTATCGCCATAGCGCCGGCAGATCCGGCAGACCGGTCCTGTGTATCGAGCCATCGTTCGTCTTCCTCCAGCCGCCTAGACGCGACGCCGTTTCGGCGGCCGGCAGCCGTTGTGGGGTACCGGCGTCGAATCCTTGATGCTGAGCACGATGAGGCCGCTGGCCTGGAGGGCGCGCACCGCCGCCTCGCGGCCGCTTCCGGGTCCCTTGACGAAGACATCGACCTGGCGCAGGCCATGCTCCATGGCGCGGCGCGCAGCGCCTTCGGCCGCGATCTGAGCGGCGTAGGGGGTGCTCTTCCGCGACCCCTTGAAGCCCGACTGGCCGGCGCTGGCCCACGAGAGCACGTTGCCGTTGGGGTCGGTGAGCGTGATCAGCGTGTTGTTGAACGTTGACTGCACGTAGGCGCGGCCGCGCGGCACGGACTTCCGCTCGCGCTTCCGCCCCTTGGTCTTGGTCTTCGTGGGCTTTCCCTCGGCCATACGTCTCCTCTGCGCGCGGGTCCCGGCGCGCCGCTTCCCCGGTATCCCGCGCGATCCCTACTTCTTCGCGACCGCCTTGCGCTTGCCCGCGACGGTCCTGCGCGCGCCGCGCTTCGTGCGCGCGTTCGTGCGCGTGCGCTGTCCGCGGACCGGCAGCCCGCGGCGATGACGCACGCCGCGATAGCAATTGATCTCGATCAGGCGCTGGATGTTCTGGCGTACCTCGCGCCGCAGATCACCTTCGACGGTGTACTCCTTGTCGATCACCTCACGGATGCGGTTGACCTCCTCATCGGTGAGGTCGCGCACCTTGGTCGCGGGGTTCACGCGCGTCACGCTGACGATGCGTGTTGCCACCGTCGACCCGATGCCGAAGATGTAGCGCAGCGACACATCGACGCGCTTGTCCCGGGGAATGTCTACTCCGGCGATACGTGCCATCTTCGTTTACCCCTGACGCTGCTTGTGCTTCGGGATCTCGCAGATAACGCGGAGCACGCCATGCCGCTTGATGACCTTGCACTTCTCACAGCGCTTCTTGATCGAAGCCCGGACTCTCATTTCGATCCTCTCATCTGAACCGATAGGTGATGCGCCCGCGGGTCAGGTCGTACGGCGACAACTCGACGAGCACACGGTCCCCCGGCAGCACCTTGATAAAGTTCAGCCGGATCTTGCCGGAGATGTGCGCCAGCACCTGGTGACCGTTCGGCAGCTCCACCTTGAACATCGCGTTTGGCAGGGGCTCTTTGACCACGCCCTCTACCTCTATCGCGTCCTTTTTTGGCATGCGCTCCTTCCCCGAGCCTTAGCTCAGGCGAATTGTTATACCAAATCTGATGCCCTGAGCGCGAATGAGCTCTTCTATATCGTCCTCAAGGCACTGTGAGCACCTGCGGATCGCCGTCCGTGACCGCGATCGTGTGCTCGAAATGGGCAGCGAGGCCGCCGTCCGCCGTCACCACCGTCCAGCCGTCTTCCAACTGCCGGGTCCGCCAGTCGCCCATGGTGACCATCGGCTCCAGCGCCAGGACCATCCCCTTCTTGAGCACGGGCCCGCGGTCGGCCGGTCCAAAGTTCGGGACCTGGGGCTCCTCGTGCATCTGGCGACCCACGCCGTGGCCCACGTACTCGCGCACGACGCCGAAGCCGCGCGACTCGATGTAGGTCTGGATGGCGTGCGAGATCTCGCCGAGCCGCGAGCCCGGCCGCAGGTGGCGGATCCCTTCTTCGAGTGACTCTCTCGTTACGTCAACCATTTCCCGCGTCCGCGGATTCGCCTTGCCGACGATCACGGTCACGGCGGAGTCCGCCACGAACCCCTTGTAGGTGCAGCCGAGGTCGAGGCTCACGACGTCGCCGTCCTTGATCACGCGCTTGCCGGGGATGCCGTGCACGATCTCCTCGTTGACAGAGACGCACACGGTCGCCGGATACCCGTGATAGCCGAGGAACGTCGGTTCCACCTTCTGCTTCTCGAACTCGCGCCGCACGACCTTGTCCAACTCCTTCACCACCAGCCCGGGACGCAACTCCTCTGCAAGGCACTGCAGCGTGCGGGCGACCACGCTGCCCGCGTGGCGCATGATGGCGATCTCTTCGTCCGACTTGATAATGATGGGCATAGAATTGCGGTTACTTCGCCCCTCCGACGCCCAGCGCCGCTATGATCGCCGCCGTCACCACGGGGATCTCCGGCAGTCCGTCCACTTCTTTCAGCTTGCCGGCGAGCCGGTAGTGATCGAGCAGTTCCGCGGGCGGCTTCTGCACCTCCAGGCGCGTGCGCATCGCCTCTGGCGTGTCGTCGGAGCGCCCCGACTCTTTGGCGCGGCCGAGCATCCGCTCCATCAGCACGTCGTCAGGCGCCGTGATGTTGATGGCAACATCGATCGCCTTCCCACCGGGGAGCAGCGCGCGATCCAGCGCGACGGCCTGGACAAGCGTGCGCGGAAAGCCATCGAGCACGAAGCCCTGCCCCGGCGCCAGCTCGGCGAGGCGCCCCATGAACATCTCGATGACGAGGTCATCGGGCGTGAGCAGCCCCTGGCCCATGTACCCCTTCGCCTTCAGCCCGAGCGCTGAACCGGCCTTCACATGGCCGCGCAGCATGTCGCCGGTGGAGATGTGCGCCCATCCCATGCGGCCGGCGACGATCGCCGCCTGCGTCCCTTTGCCGACGCCCGGGGGGCCGAAGAAGATGACGTACACCTAGCGTATGAACCCTTCGTAGTTGCGCATCAGCAGCTGCGCCTCCAGCTGCTTCATGGTGTCCAACACCACGCCGACGACGATCAGTAACCCCGTGCTGCTGATGGTGAGCGAGCCGACGTTGAACCACGTGGTCGCCAGATACGGGATCACTGCCACGACGCCGAGGAAGATGGCGCCCGCCCAGGTGATGCGCACCAGCACGCGCATGATGTACTCGCCGGTGGGCTTGCCCGGCCGGATACCCGGCACGAACCCGCCCTGCTTCTGCAGGTTCTCCGCGAGGTTCTGTTGCTGGTACACGACGAGCGTGTAGAAGAAGCTGAACGCCACGACAAGCAGGAACACGGCGATATAGAAGCCGGGATTGCCGCTGCTGCGCACGTTGCTGGTGCCGGGCGAGAAGACGTTGTTGAACCAGTTCGCGACGCCGTGAATGAAGCCGCTGCTCGACGACTTCAGCACGTAGGTGGCGATCGTCGATGGCAGGATGACGATGGAGAACGCGAAGATCAGCGGGATCATGCCCGCCGAGTTCACCCGTAAGGGGATATGGCTCTGCCCGGACTGCCGGTACATCTTGCCGCCGCGGAAGACGCTCTTGGCGTACTGCACCGGCACTTTGCGTGTCGCCTCCGACATCCAGACGATGGCGGCCACGAGCGCTACCGCGAGGACGGCCAGCAGCGCCACACCGACGAGACCGACCGTCGAGTTGAAGACGCTGTTGAGCAGCCCCGGCATGCCGGCGACGATGCCGCCGAAGATGATGACCGAGATGCCGTTGCCGATGCCGTTCTCGGTGATCAACTCACCGATCCAGACGAGGAACATCGTGCCGGCGGTCAGCGCGAAGAGCGCGGTCACGGTCGGCAGGGCGTTGTTTCCCGTGATCGAGGGGTTGAACATCGCGGACTGACCCGTCGGAAGGGCTCCTACCTGCGCGTGCAAGATGACGAGCTGTGCGTAGCCCTGCACGAAGCACAGCGGGACGGTCATCCAGTGCTGATACAGCTCGATCCGGTGGCGGCCGGCCTCGCCCTCTTTCTGCAGGTTCTGCAGCGATGGCACCATGGGCGTGACGAGCTGCATGATGATGGTGGCGGTGATGTACGGGTAGACGCCGAGCGCGGCGACGCTCAGGCGCTTCAGGGCGCCGCCGCTGAACAGGTTGAGGAAGCCGAGGATCTGGCTCGAGCTGACCGCCTTCTCGACCGCCGACGGGTCAACCCCGGGGATCGGGATGTGCGACGTGAAGCGGAAGACGATGAGCATCGCGGCCGTGAAGAGCAGCTTCTTCCGGATGTCCGGCTGCTGGACGGCGTCGAAGACGGCCTGCAGCAGGCGGGGACGACTCGCCGCCTGTTGCCTGCTAGCTGCCAGCGCCATCGCTCGCCTCTTCCTGAGCCCCGATAGTGGCCTCGGCAGCGGCCGGCTTTGCGGCGCGTGTCCGCTTCGGTGGCGCGGCAGGCTCGGGCTCAGTATCCGCCGCCGGGGGCTCGCCGTTCAACCAGCGTACGCTGCCGCCCGCCGCTTCGATCTTCGCCTTCGCCGATCTCGAGAAGCTATCGGCTTCGACGACCAGCTTCACGGCGAGTTCGCCGCCACCGAGCACCTTAACGGGGCGTCCGGTGCGGACGAGCCTCGCCGCCCTCAAGGCCGTGGCATCAACCTGGCTGCCCGTGGGGAATGCAGCCAGCGCGCTCACGTTCACTTCTTCGTAATCGACGCGGAACGGGTTGCGGAAGCCGCGCTTGTAGGCCATGCGGCGGACGAGCGGCAACTGGCCGCCCTCGAAGCCGGGACGGACGCCGCCGCCGGAGCGGGCCTTCTGGCCCTTGAGGCCCTTGGTGGAGTAGGTGCCGTGTCCGCTGGCGTTGCCCCGGCCGACGCGCTTGCGCTTGTGGGTGGCGCCCTTCGGCTGGCGCAGGTCGTGCTGTTGCATCTAGGCGCCCTCCTGCACGGTGACGAGGTGGCGCACCTTCAGGATCATGCCGCGGATCGTGCGGGTGTCGTCGTGCTCCACGGTCTGCCCCAGCTTGCGGAGGCCCAGCGCGCGAATGGTGCGCTTCTGGTCCTCCTTCTGATTGATGCCGCTACGCTCCCAGGTTACCTTGATCGTCGCCATCAGGATGCCGCCTCGGCGTGCTTGAGGACGGAGGCGCGCCGCCGTGCGATCTCCTTCTTCGGGTCGCGGAGCTGCGACAGGCCGCTGATCGTCGCCTTTACGACGTTGATCGCGTTGGCCGAACCGAGGGACTTCGTGAGCACGTCTTTGATCCCGGCGGACTCCATCACGGCGCGCACGCCGCCGCCCGCGATGACGCCGGTCCCTGGCGACGCCGGCTTCATCATCACCTTGGCGGCGCCGAAGCGCGCGACGATCGGGTGGGCGATGGTGTTCTTGTTCATGGGCACGCGGATCAGGTTCTTGCGGGCGACGGCGGAGCCCTTGCGGATCGCCTCCGGCACCTCGTTCGCCTTGCCCATACCGGCGCCGACGTGGCCGTGGCCATCGCCGACCACAACGACGGCGCTGAAGCTGAAGCGCCGGCCGCCCTTCACCACCTTGGAGACGCGGTTGATGAAGACCACTTTCTCCTGCAGCTCCAGGTCACGCGGCTCAATCTTCTGTCTCGGTGTCACCATGTTCGCACGTCCCTCAGAATTGCAGGCCGCCTTCGCGCGCGGCCTCGGCGAGCGCTTTGACCCGCCCGTGGTACCGGTTGCCGCCGCGGTCGAAGACGACGGCCGTGACGCCCGCGGCCTTCGCCTTCTCGGCGATCGCCGCGCCGACGGCCGCAGCGCGCGCCGTCTTCTTGCTTCCCGCTGCGGGCTTCAGCGTCTTCTCCACATCCGACGCGGCAGCCAGGGTGTGGCCGCGCTCGTCATCGATCACCTGCGCGTAGATGTGCGTAAGGCTGCGGTACACCGCCAGCCGCGGCCGCTGCGGCGTACCGCTGACGGTCTTCCGCACGCGGACGTGACGGCGCTGACGCGCGGCGCGGGCGGTCTTGTTGCCTTTCATCGGTTACTTGCCTGCCTTGCCGGCCTTGCCGGCCTTCCTGCGCACGCGCTCGCCGAGGTACCGGATGCCCTTGCCCTTGTACGGCTCCGGCTTCCGCACCTTGCGGATGTTCGCGGCGACCTGCCCGACGAGTTCTTTGTCGATCCCGCGGACGTGGATCTTGGTGTTCCCCTCGGTCTCCAGCTGGATGCCGGGGGGCGGCACGACCTCCACCGGGTGGGAGAAGCCGACGGCCAGTGTGACCTTCTCGCCCGCCTGGGTCGCGCGGTAGCCGACGCCCTGCAGCTCCAGCGTCCTGGTGAACCCATCTGACACGCCGGCGACCATGTTTGCGAGCAGCGACCGGGACAGCCCGTGTAGCGCGCGCGACTGCTTCTCGTCGTCCGGGCGCGAGACGGTCACGGCGCCGTCGCTCAGGGCGAACGAGATGCCGGCCGGAAACTGGCGCGCCAGTTCGCCTTTCGGCCCCTTCACCTTAACGTGAGCGCCATCAATCTCCACCTGGACGTTCTTCGCGAGCGGGACCGGAAGCTTGCCTATTCTTGACATTGCCCTACCACACGTAACAGATGACTTCGCCGCCGATGCTGCGCCGCCATGCGTCCTGCCCCGTCATGATGCCCTGGGGCGTGGAGAGGATCGCCACGCCCAGCCCTCCGTAGACGCGCGGGATCTCGCGCTTCTGGACGTATACCCGCAGACCAGGCTTGCTGACGCGCTGCAGCCCGTTCAGCACCGGCTCTTTCTTGCCGGTGTAGTTTAGCTGCACGCGCATGATCTTCCGGTTCGCCTCGTCCGCCACTTCGAAGCCGCGGATGAACCCCTCGCTCCGGAGGACGTCTGCGATGGCGACCTTCATCTTGGACGCGGGGATGTTCACGTACTCGTGCTTGGCGGTGATCGCATTGCGAATCCGCGTCAGCATGTCCGCGATGGGGTCCGTCATGTTCAAGGCTTCCGCCTCCTCGTACTCCCGCGCTTTCGTCCGCCGCCGGGGCGGCCGAGCCACGGGACAGCCGCCACAGCGGCCGGATCGCTTACCAGCTTGACTTCTTCACGCCCGGCAGCTGGCCCTTCAGGGCGTGCTGCCGGAAACAGATGCGGCACAGGGCGAACGGCCGCATGAACGCGCGGGGCCGCCCACAGAGACCGCAGCGATTCTTCTTGCGGGTGGAGTATTTCGGCTCCCGGTTCGCCCTGACGATCATCGATGTCTTCGCCATGGCTAGGCCCGCTCCTTCGCAAACGGCATGCCCATCTTCTCCAACAAGCGCCGCCCCTCTTCGTCCGTCCGTGCGGTGGTGATGATGTTGATCTGCATGCCGCGGATCCGGTCGACCTTGTCGTAATCGATCTCCGGAAAGATGAGCTGCTCGCGCACGCCCAGGCTGAAGTTCCCGCGTCCGTCGAAGGCCTTCGTGGGGACGCCGTGAAAGTCACGGATGCGGGGCAGCGCGGCGTTCAGCAGCCGGTCGAGGAACTCGTACATCCGGTCGCCACGGAGGGTCACCGCCACGCCGACCGGCATGTTCTCGCGGATCTTGAAGTTGGCGATCGCCTTCTTGGCGCGCGTGACGACGGGCTTCTGGCCGGTGATCGTCGCCACATCCGCGGTGGCGCTCTCCACGGCGCGGGCGTTCTCACGCGCCTCGCCCAGGCCGATGTTGACCGTGATCTTCTCGACGCGCGGCACCTGCATGGCGTTGCCGTACTTGAACTCCTGCATCAGCTCCGGCGCGATCTGCGACCTGTAACGCTTTTTCAGTCTGGGTACTGGCATCAGTCGATGTCCTGGCCGCACTTGCGGCACATGCGGTGCTTGCCATCGGCGCGCACCTGGAAGCCGACGCGCACGGCCTTGCGGCAGCTCGTGCAGATGACCATGACCCTGGACAAGGGCATGGGCATCTCCTTCTCGATGATCCCGGCCTGCTGCACGCCGGCCTGCTGCTTCTTGTGGCGCTTCACCATGTTGAGGCCGGTGATGAAGGCCATGTCCTCTGTGACCTTGGGGCGGTGACCCTTCACCTTGACCAGGTCGCCACCGCCGACGACAGACCGCACGACACCGGTCTTGCCGCGCTCCTTGCCCGCGAGGATCAACACCGTGTCGTCCTTCTTGACCTTGCGCATGTCCTAGACGACCTCCGGCGCGAGCGAGACGATTTTCATGAAGTTGCGGTCGCGCAGCTCGCGCGCCACGGGACCGAAGATGCGGGTCCCCTTCGGATTCTGCTTGTCGGACAGGATCACGGCGGCGTTCTCATCGAAGCGGATGTAGGAGCCATCGGGGCGGCCGTACGCCTTGGCGACGCGCACGACGACGGCCTTGACCACCTCGCCTTTCTTCACGCCGCCGCCCGGCTGGGCCGCCTTGACGGAGCAGACGATCGTATCGCCAACGCTCGCGTAGCGACGGCCGGAGCCGCCCAGCACCGTGATGCACATCAGCTGGCGCGCGCCCGAGTTGTCGGCAACCTTCAGCCGCGTGTACTGCTGGATCACGAGCCGGCCTCCGGCGCAGCTTCATCGGGTGCTGCCGGCTGCGCGGCGGCGCGTGCGGCAGCCGCCGCCTCGGCCTCGACGGCCGCGGCGGCGCGCGTCTCCTCGATGATGTGGGCGCCGATCTCGCGCGGCGCCACTTCGGCAACATCGCCGCGCTGCACGATCTCGACGACGCGCCAGCGCTTCTCGCGCGAGAGGGGACGCGTTTCCGCGATCGTGACGACGTCGCCCAGGTTGCACTCGTTCTTCTCGTCGTGCGCCTTGTACCGGCGAGTGACGCGGAGCGTCTTGCCGTAGAGGCGGTGGCGCTTGTGACGGTCGATCCGAACAACGACGGTCTTATCCATCTTGTTGGCGACGACGGTGCCCGTCTGCAGTTTCTCCAGCAATGCCATGCCGTTACCTTCCCGCCGTATGCGCGGCGTACGCTGCCGCCAGCTCGCGTTCCCGCTGGATCGTGCGGATCCGTGCGATCTGGCGCTGCACCTTCGCCCGCTCCGACGTGTTCGTCTGCTGCCGTGTGGTGAGGTGCAGCCGCACGGTGAACAAACGCCGGTAGGCCTCGTTCAGCTCTTTCGCCAGGTTTTCGTCCGAAAGGCCGCGCAGCTCCTCCGCGCGCTCCTTCCTCTTGCGTCCCGCCATCAGATCCCCTCGTGCTCCTTGATCACAGTGCGCGTCTCCAGCGGCAGCTTGTGGGCCGCCAGCCGAAGCGCTTCGCGCGCCAGGTCTTCCTTCACGCCGGCAACCTCGAAGAGCATCCGCCCGGGCTTCACGACGGCCACCCAGTGGTCCGGTGCGCCCTTGCCGCTCCCCATCCGCGTCTCCGCCGGCTTGGAGGTCACGGGCTTGTCCGGGAAGATGCGGATCCAGACCTTTCCACCGCGCTTCAACTCGTGAGTAATCGCGCGGCGGGCCGCCTCTATCTGCCTGCTATCGACCCAGGCGTGGCCGACCGCCTGCAGGCCGAACTCGCCGAAGCTGATCTCGTTGCCGCTGCCGGCTTTGCCGCGGCGCCGGCCGCGGTGTTGCTTGCGAAACTTGACGCGCTTTGGTTGCAGCATCTCGCCGTTACTCGCTCACCGCCGCGGCGGCATCCGTCTCGCTCGCCGGCCGCACCTTGCGCGGCTCCGGCATGATGTCACCCTTGTAGATCCAGACCTTGACGCCGATCCGGCCGAACGTCGTGTGTGCTTCCGCGATTCCGAAATCGATATCCGCGCGGAGTGTGTGCAGCGGGATGCGCCCCTGCTTCTCGGACTCGCGGCGCGACATCTCCGAGCCTCCGAGGCGGCCGGCGACGGCGACCTTGATCCCCTTCGCGCCGCGCGCCATCGTCCGCGCGACGGTCTGCTTGATGGCGCGGCGGAAGGCGACGCGCCGCTGGAGCTGCTCGGCGATGCTTCGCGCGACGAGGTAGGCGTCGAGCTCCGGCTGGCGGATCTCGTTGATGTTGACGCGGACGCGGCGACCGGTGGTCTTCTCCAGCTCGGTCCGGAGCTGGTCCACGTTGGCACCGCTCCGGCCGATGACGATGCCGGGCTTGGCGGTATGGATGGTGACGGTCATCTGGTTGGCGTTGCGGTCGATCTCGACGCGCGAGATGCCGGCATCGACCGTGCCGCCCATGATCCGCTTTCGGATGGCGATGTCCTCATGCAGCAGCTGCTTGTAGTTCTTGTCGGCGTACCATTTGCTCTGCCAGTCGTAGATGACGCCAACGCGAAAGCCCGTGGGGTGAACTTTGTGGCCCAAGCTACGCCTCCTCCACGACAACGGTCACGTGACTGGACCGGTGCAGAATCTCGCCTGCGCGTCCACGCGCCTTCGCGCGGAAGCGCTTCATGGTGCGCGACTCGCCGGCGTAGGCCCGCTTGATGCGGAGCTCCGCGGTATCGAGGGCGTAGTTGTTCTCCGCGTTCGCGGCGGCGGACTTGACGACTTTCTCGACGAGGCGGGCGTGGGGCGTCGGGAGGAAGCGCAACATCGCCATGGCGTCCTCGACGCGCTTGCCGGGCAGTTGGTCTAGCACGAGCCGCATCTTGCGGGCGGACACGGGCAGGTGCTTCGCGGTCGCGCTGACTTCCATGGCCTAGGCCTTACCCTTCGGCGCGGCGGCGGCGGGCGCCGGCGCAGGCCCGCGCTGCTGGCTCGCCTTCTCTGACTTGCTCGTGTGGCCGCGGAAGTGGCGGGTGAGCGCGAACTCCCCCAGCTTGTGGCCGACCATGTTCTCGGAGATGAAGATCGGCACGTGGCGGCGGCCGTCGTGGACGGCGATCGTCAGTCCCACCATCTCCGGCAGGATCGTCGAGGCGCGCGACCAGGTGCGGATCACCGTGCGCGCGTTGCTGCGCTTCACGGCCTCCACCTTCTTCATCAGCTTGGGCTCGATGAACGGGCCCTTCTTGAGCGATCGAGACATGGCTTACGCCTTCCTCCGACGCACGATGAGCTTGTCCGACGTCTTCCGCCCGCGCGTCCTCTTGCCCAGTGTTGGCTTACCCCAGGGCGACTTCGGGCTCGGCATGCCGATGGGCGCCTTACCCTCGCCGCCACCGTGCGGGTGGTCCACGGGGTTCATGACGACGCCGCGCACCTGGGGCCGGCGCCGGCGGTGCCGGATCCGGCCCGCCTTGCCGAGCTTGATCAGACTGTTCTCGACGTTGCCGACCTGGCCGACCGTCGCGCGGCACGAGGAGAGCACGCGGCGCATCTCGCCGGAGGGCAATCGCAGCAGCGTGTACTCGCCCTCCTTCGCCATGAGCTGCGCCGCGGCGCCGGCGCTGCGGACGATCTGCCCGCCGCGGCCCGGCGTCAGTTCGACGTTGTGGATCATGGTGCCGTTGGGCATGTTCTGCAGCGGCAGCGTGTTCCCCGGCTTGACATCCGCGTCTGTGGCGGAGACGATCGCATCGCCCACCTTCAGCCCCACGGGCGCGATGATGTAGCGCTTCTCGCCATCGCGATAGGCGACGAGCGCGATGCGCGCCGACCGACCGGGGTCGTACTCGATCGCCGAGACGCGGCCCGGCACGCCGACCTTGTCGCGCTTGAAATCGATGATCCGGATGCGGCGCTTGTTGCCGCCGCCGCGATGGCGCACGGTGATGCGGCCCTGGGCGTTACGCCCGGCCATCTTCTTCTTCGTCACCAGCAGCGACTTTTCAGGCTTCTTCTTCGTGATCTCGTCGAAGGTGAAGCCCGACATGCCCCTGCGGCCCGGCGACGTCGGCTTGAACTGCTTGACTGCCATTGCTACACGCCCTCGAAGAGATCGATTTTCGCGCCCGGGACGAGGGTGACGACGGCCTTCTTCCAGTCCGGCTGCTTGGTCTCGGATCGGCCGTAGCGGCGCATCTTGCCCTTCATCATCATCGTATTGACGGACTTCACCTCCACGCTGAAGGCGACCTCGACGGCTTCCTTGATCTGCATCTTGTTGGCGCGCTTGTCCACGGCGAAGGTGTACTTGTGCGCTGCGGCCTCGTTCGCGGGGCTGGCGGCGGTCTGCGCCTTTTCGGTGATGAGCGGGCGCAGCAGGATCCCGTACGCGTGCAGTTGCTTCGGCATGTCGCTACGCCTCCGCCTTCACAGCGCGCTTCTTCTTCGCTCGCTCGCCGCCCCACATCGCCTCGGCGCCGCGCACGGCCTCGACGGTCATCAGCAGCCCCTGGGCGGCCAGCATGTCGGCGACGTTCAGGTAGGCCGCGGGCAGCAGGTTCACCTTCGGAAGGTTGCCCGTACTGGCCTTGACGTTCTCGTCCCGCGCGCCGGTCACGACCAGCACGGAGCGCTCGAAGCCGAGCGCCTTCAGCACGCCCGCAACCTGCTTGGTGCTGGGCCGATCCACGCCCAGGTCGTTGACGACGCGCAGCGAGCCGTCCGCCGCCTTCGCCGAAAGGACCGAACGAATCGCGAGACGCCGCATCTTCTTCGGCAGGTCCTTCTCGTAACTGCGCGGGCGCGGGCCGAAGACGATGCCGCCGTGGCGATGCTGCGGGGCGCCGATAGAGCCCTGCCGCGAGCGGCCGGTGCCCTTCTGGGCGCGAATCTTCTTCGTGGAGTACGCCACTTCGCCGCGCGTCTTGGTGGTCGCCGAGCCGACGCGCTTGTTCGCGCGCGAGGTGACCAGCGCCTGGTGCACCACCGGCTCGTTCGGCACGATGCCGAACACGGCGTCATCGACGTCGATCGTCTCGACTTCCTTCCCGGCCGCGTCGTGTACTGTCAGTTTCATCGCTACTTCTTGCTGTGCTTCTTCGCGTGGCGCACGCGCACCGTCGCGTTGGTGGCGCCCGGCACGGCGCCCTCCACGAGGAGGAGGCCCTTGGCGTCGTCCCGGGCGATGACGCGCAGGTTTTTCGACGTCACCTGCACGGCGCCCATGTGCCCCGCCATCCGCTGGCCCTTGTACACGCGCCCCGGCGTGGTGCCGGATCCGATGGAGCCGGGCGCCCGGTGGCGGTCCGACTGGCCGTGCGTCTTGGGGCCGCCGCTGAAATTGTGCCGTCGCACGCCGCCGGCGAAGCCCCGCCCGCGCGACTCGCTGGTGACGTCCACCAGTTCGCCGGCGACGAACAGGTCGACGCCGACTTTGTCGCCGACGCTGTACTCGCCATCACCGCGGACGCGAAACTCGCGGAGGAGGCGGAAGTCGCCGAGCTTCTTGAGGTGGCCGCGCATGGGCTTGTTTGCGCGCTTCACCTGGCCGTAGCCGACCTGTACGGCGGCGTATCCGTCCTTCGCCGCGGTTTTCACCTGGGTGACGACGACGGGGCCGGCCTCGATCACGGTGACAGCATGCACGACGCCCTGGTCATCGAAGACCTGGGTCATGCCGAGCTTGCGTCCGATCAGTCCTTCGAGTGGCATCGCGTCCTCTACAGCTTGATCTCGATGTCGACTCCAGACGGGAGCTGGAGCCGCATCAGGGTATCCACGGTCTTCGATGTGGGCTCGAGAATGTCGATCAGGCGCTTGTGCGTGCGCATCTCGAACTGCTCCTGCGAGTCCTTGTCGATGAAGGGCGAGCGGATCACGCAGAACTTCTTGATCTCGGTCGGCAGGGGGATGGGGCCAGCCACGGCCGCTCCCGTGCGTTCGGCGGCCTCCACGATCTGCTCGGCCGACTGGTCGAGGATGCGGTGGTCGAACGCCTTGAGCCTGATCCGGATCTTCTGCCTGGCCATGATTCCGCCCTTTCGCGACGAGCGCCTAGACGCCCGCGCGTACCGCCCTCTTCGAACGCGTCCCGAGGATCTTCTCATGGACCCCGCGAGGCACGTCCTCGTAGCGGTCGAACTCCATGCTGTAGCTCGCGCGTCCCTGCGTCAGCGAGCGCAGATCCGTAGCATATCCGAACGTTTCCGCCAGCGGCACCAGCGCCCGGATGACTTTCAAGTTGCCCCGCTGATCGTACTCGGTGATCTGGCCGCGACGGGCGCTCACATCACCCAGCACGTCGCCGTAGAACTCTTCCGGCGTGCTGATCTCTAACTTCATCAGCGGCTCCATCAGGACCGGCGTCGCCTTCTCCATCGCCGCCTGGAACGCCATCGAACCGGCGGTCTTGAACGCCATTTCAGACGAGTCGACGTCGTGGTAGTCGCCACCCAGCAGCGTGACGCGCACATCGATCACGGGGTAGCCGGCCAGGACGCCGCTCTCGAGGGCGCTTTTCACGCCCTGCTCGATCGGCCCGATGAACTCTCGCGGCACTTCGCCGCCGACCACCTTGTCGACGAATTCGAAGCCGGCGCCGCGCTCGCGGGGCTCCACTTCCACGCGGGCCACGCCGAACTGGCCGCGGCCGCCCGTCTGGCGGACGAAGCGCCCTTCGGCACGGGCGGTGGACTTGATGGTCTCCTTGTACGCGACCTCCGGCCGGCCGACGTTCGCCTCAACACGGAACTCGCGCTTCATGCGGTCGACGATGACGTCGAGGTGAAGCTCGCCCATGCCGGAGATGATCGTCTGGCCAGTCTCCTGGTCGAAGCGCATCCGGAAGCTGGGGTCTTCCTCTGCCAGCTTCGCGAGCGCCTCGCCCATCCGGTCCTGGTCGTCCTTGGTTTTCGGCTCGACGGCGATGTGGATGACCGGTTCGGGGAAGGTGATCGATTCGAGGAGGACGGGGTGGGCGGCGTCGCAGAGGGTGTCGCCCGTGGTAGTGAGCTTGAGTCCCATGGCGGCGATGCCGCCGGCAGCTACCTCGGGCACGTCCTCGCGATGATTCGCGTGCATCTGCATGATCCGGCTGACGCGCTCTGTCTTGTCACGGGTCGAATTGAACACGCTGGAGCCGGAGGTGAGCCTGCCGGAATAGACGCGGAAGTACGCCAGGCGCCCCATGTGCGGGTCGGTGACGATCTTGAACGCCAGCGCGGCGAACGGCTCTTCGTCGGTCGGCTTGCGGATGATCTCTTCGCCCGTCTTGGGATGCACGCCCATCATCGGCGGTACGTCCTCGGGCGAGGGAAGGAACTCCACGACAGCGTCCAGAAGCAGTTGCACGCCCTTGTTCTTCAGCGCGCTGCCGCACAATACGGGGGTCGTCGTCGGGTGCGCCGGGTTCTGGACGGTCTCGATGGTGACGCGGCGCAAGGCCGCCTGGATCTCGTGAACGGTCAGCTTGTGGCCTTCGACGAAGCTGATCATCGTCTGGTCGTCCACCTCACCGATGGACTCGATCATCTTGTCGTGCCACTCGTCCGCGAGCTGGCGGTACTTCTCGGGGATCTCGGTCTGCTGGGGCGCGTCATCCCGGTTGCCGGTGAACGTCCACGCCTTCATCTGGATGAGGTCGATCACGCCCTCGAAGTCGGCTTCGGCGCCCATCGGGATCTGGACGGGGATGGGCTTAGCGCCCAGGCGCTCGTCGATCATCTCGACGGTACGCCAGAAGTTCGCGCCCATCCGGTCCATCTTGTTGATGAAGCAGATGCGGGGGACGGCGTACTTGTCGGCCTGGCGCCAGACGGTTTCGGACTGAGGCTCCACGCCGGCTACCGCGTCGAACACGACGACGCCGCCATCGAGCACGCGCAGGCTCCGCTCCACCTCGACGGTGAAGTCGACGTGGCCGGGCGTATCGATGATGTTGACCTGGTGGTCCTTCCACTCGGCCGTGGTCGCCGCGGCGGTGATGGTGATCCCGCGCTCGCGCTCCTGCTCCATCCAGTCCATCACAGCCGTGCCCTCGTGAACCTCGCCGATCTTGTAGGTCCGGCCGGTATAGTAGAGGATGCGCTCGGTCACGGTCGTCTTCCCCGCATCGATGTGGGCGATGATGCCGATGTTCCGGATGCGCTCAATCGGGATGGTCCGTGCCATGGTCCGGTGTCGCCTGTTCCCTCTTGCCCGGCGCGCCCGAGGCGCACAGCCCGGCAACATACGCCGCCGGTGACGTAGGTCGCCGGCGGCTCATCCGCGTGAAGCGGAACTACTCCTTGCTTACCACCGATAGTGGACGAAGGCGCGGTTCGCCTCCGCCATGCGGTGGGTGTCTTCCTTCCGCTTGATTGTGGCGCCCTGGTTGGTCGCCGCATCCATCAGCTCCGACGCGAGGCGGTCCGCCATCGACTTGCCGCCACGGGCGCGCGCCGAGCGAAGCAGCCAGCGGATGGCGAGCGCCATGCGCCGCTCAGCGCGGATGTCGACGGGCACCTGGTAGGTGGCGCCGCCGACGCGCCGCGGCTTCACTTCGATGGTCGGCGTCGCGTTGCGGATGGCGATCTCGAACGTGTCCATCGGGTTCTTGCGCGTTTGCGCTTCCACGCGGGAGAGCGCGTCGTACATGATGCGCTCGGCGGTGCTCTTCTTGCCGCGCTCCATGAGCTTGTTGACGAACATTGTCACGGTGCGGTTGGCGTACCGCCCGTCGGGCAGGATCTCTCGCTTTACGATCTTGGCGCGTCTCGGCATCGTTCTCTCCGGTCAGGCCTTGCGGGTGCCGTACTTGCTGCGGCCGCGCTTGCGGTTCGCGACGCCCTGCGCATCCAGCGCGCCCCTGATGATGTGATAGCGCACGCCCGGCAGATCCTTGACGCGCCCGCCGCGGATCAGCACCACGGAGTGCTCCTGCAGGGAGTGCCCCTCGCCGGGGATGTACGCCGTCACCTCGATGCCGTTGGTGAGGCGTACGCGGGCGATCTTGCGGAGCGCGGAGTTCGGTTTCTTCGGGGTCATGGTGCGCACCTGCGTGCACACGCCGCGCTTCTGCGGCGAGCCCTTGCCGCGCACGGTGCGATTCTTGAGCGAGTTGTACGTGAAGCGGAGGGCAGGCGCCTTGGTCTTCTTGGTCGCCTTCTTCCGCCCCTTCCGCACGAGCTGGCTGATCGTCGGCACTGCTCACCCGCGTTTCTACTGCCTGCGCCAGCCGGTGTCGCGCGCCCGGCTGCAGGGCACACGAAAGGCCGGCAAGCCTTATTGCTGAGCCAGTCCGGCGTAACCACCGCACCCGCAGGGCCGATGATCACGAATGCCGGCCGTTGTCACTTTGGGGTCTTCCGACCTGTTTGTGAGTCTGGCGTCATGGTGCCCTGACGGTGCGCCAGGCACAGCGACCAATACTAGCAACGGGCCATGAGGGTGTCAAGGCAATTGAATCTGCGGCGGTGGGTCAGGTAGGATTCTAAAGTGCTGGCGGAGCTTCCGCTCTGCTTGCAGCGGGATCCGAAGGGAACAACTCGTCTTTTAAGGTAGATCGAGCGACGGGGACCAGCTCATGATCTTTGGCGCCCATGTGATCATTTACAGCAGGGATGCGACGGCAGATCGGGCTTTCTTCCAAGATGTCCTTGGGTTTCCATCGGTAGATGCTGGTCACGATTGGCTGATCTTCGCGCTGCCTCCATCGGAAGTCGCCGTACATCCAGCCGACGAGGATGGCCACGAACTCTATTTCATGTGTGACGCTCTAAGCGACGAGATGGCGGCACTCGAAGAGAAGAACGTCCGGTGTTCGGAGGTAGAAGAAGCACGCTGGGGTCTGGTGACCAAGGTTCGGCTTCCGGGTGGAGGCGAAATCGGTCTCTACCAGCCGAAGCATCCAACTGCATTCATGCGCGCCTCAAACTGACCCATTACCGAATCTGCCGTTGTTAGTTAGCGAGTTTGTCCGGGTCTCACTGGTCAGCGATTGTGTCCGCCTCGAAGGCACGCCTGGGCTCCTTGACAAGCGTAACGTTCCGGGCGTACGCTCCTGCTGGCAGAGTAGAACATACGTACTGAGGAGTGAGGGGAGGGCGTCGTGCCCGACATCATCTTCGAAGAGATCGCCTGCAAGAGCGCCATTTCCCGCGTATCGGCGTCCAATCTCCCGTTTCGGTGGAGCTTGAACCCGTACCGCGGCCGCCAGCACGCCTGCACCTACTGCTTCGCCCGCGGCAGCCATGAGTACCTGGGGTACGATGCCGGGCGCGACTTCGAATCGCGCATCATTGTCAACGTGAACGCACCGGAGATGCTTCGCCAGGACCTCGGACGTCCGGGCTGGACCCGCGAACTGATCGGCATCGGCACGGCATGCGACCCGTACCAGCCGGCGGAACTCAAGTACTCGCTCGCCCACCGCGTCCTCAAGGTGCTGCGCGATTTCGCGAACCCGGTCAGCATCGTCACGAAGTCGCCGCACATTGTCCGGGACGCAGACGTGATCCAGTCGCTCGCCGAGGTCGCGTCCGTCACCGTTTCGTTCAGCATCGCCACGCTGGACGAGGACGTCTGGAAGCGGACGGAGCCGGCGACGGCCAAGCCGATCCGGCGACTGGAGGCGATGCGGCTGCTGGCGGAACGGGGGATCCGCTGTGGCGTGATGCTGGCGCCCGTGCTGCCGGGGCTTACTGATGCGCCCGAGGGGCTTGAGCGGGTGGTTGAAGCGGCGCGCGAGCATGGCGCCTCGTTTATCGCGGACAACGTGCTCTACCTGAAACCGGGCACGAAGGAGTGGTTCATGCCGTTCCTGCGCGAGGCGTACCCGCATCTTGCCGAGCGCTACGCGCGCTACTACCGCGGTCCTTACGCGCCCCGCACCTACACCACGGAGATCCATCGCGTCATCGAGGGGCTCCGCGCACGATATGGCCTGCTGGCTCCGCGGGTGGCGCCGCCGACCGCGGGCCAGCTTCAGCTCGCGATGTAGCCCGGGCGCCCGGGACCCGCGGCGTCGGTAGCAGAGGCGGGAAACTGCGCCGACGCCGCTGGTCCCGGGCGTTTGGGCTGCCGTCGGAAACCCGCAGATGTCGGCGCACACTCCTGCATTTCGCGGCGAATTCACACTCCCTTAATGGCGGATGCCGTCCGGGCGGCCGATAGTGACGTACAGTAGAAGTGGGCGTCGCCCGGGGTGGCGGCGCACCGATCTACGCATCGGCCGGAGGCCACACGGTGGTCATGCAATCTCGCCGAACCCTGCAGGAGCCAGCGGCGGCACCCCAAGCGGCGGGCGCGGCGCGGCCGGAAGCGATCGCCGGCGTCCTGGTCCGTCCAGCCTGGATCTTCACGCCGCAGGGGCGCCTCGTCACGGGCGGCGTGGCGACGGTGACCGGCACGGCTGAGGCGTGGAATGCCAGCGTGGCGAAGCTCGACCGGCCGGGGCTCGTCGCGTCGCTCTACTTCAGCGAGGGGCTCCGGGAAGTGCGCATCCAGCTGGACGACGGGCGTTGCGCGCGGGCGCGGATCATCGGCACGACGTTCATGCCCGCCGCCGAGCGCGTGTGCGACCTCGCGGGGCTCGAACCGCTGGCCTGAAGCGCCTCTCCGCCGAGTTCCTGGCGTACAATGGCGACGTGATCCACCTCCTCTACGGCGAAGACGGCTACCAGGTGCGGAAGGCGCTTGCCGCTATCCGCGAGGACCTGGCCGCCGACGACGAGATGCTCGCCACGAACACGAGCGTGCTTGACGGGCGCGGCCTCGCGCCGGATGAACTGCTGGCCCACGCG
>DASQHL010000048.1:0-12493 GCA_035632115.1 Dehalococcoidia bacterium
GTGAGCGTCGTCGTGGCCGGACAGGACATCAAGGCCGGTACGAAGCTGACCGCCGACCTCCTGACCACCGCGCTCATCCCGTCGAAATCCGTCGTCGATGGCGCCGTCACCGATAAGAAGGCCGCCGTCGGCCTCACCACCCTCTACCCCATGCAGAAGAACGACCAGATCAGCGCCGTCAAGCTCGGCCAGACCGCGTCCGGCCCCTGCGGCTTCCGCTGCACCATCCCCACCGGCATGGTCGCCGTCTCCGTCCCCATCAGCGAGACGACGAGCGTCGGTGGCCTGATCCAGCCCGGCGACTACGTCGATATCACTGCCGTCTACACCAGGTCCGCCGGCAACAACGCGACCAGCCTGCTCCAGAACGTGCTCGTGCTCGCCGTCGGCCAGAACGCGGCCAAGCCGACCGCCCGCCTCGATGCGAAGGGCAATCCGCTGCCCGCGGACAGCCAGGCCGTCGTGGCGCCCAGCAGCCAGGACCCGAACGCCAAGGCCAAGACGTTGACGGTCGCGGTGAACCCGCGCGACGTACCGGCCATCGCACTCGCCACGGACCAGGGGAAGGTCTACCTCTCCCTCCGTCCGCCCGGCGACACCAGCACGGCGCCCGTCGCGCCGGTCAACTAGGCCTGCGGGCGCAACATCAGGGACCAGTGAGTCAGACAGGCCGGAGGCGGCGTGGCGAAGACACCATCAGTACTGATCGTCGATAGCGATATCCAGGCACGCTACGAAGCGAAGCAGGTCGTCAAGGCGTCCGGCCTCACCTTCGCCGGCGAGTGCGGCTTCGGCATGGAGGCGGTCACCACCGCCGGCGAGCTCAAGCCCGACGCCATCTTCGTCGGCGTCAGCGAGCCCATGGAGCGCCCCCTCCAGACCGTCGAATCCCTCCAGAGCCTCATGCCGGAGACGCCCATCCTCGTCTACTCCGACTCGCGCGAGATCGAGACCATCCGCAAGGCCATGATGTCCGGCGCCCGCGACTTCCTCGCGCGCCCCATCAAGCCGGAGACCCTCCAGGCGTCCGTCATCGCCGCCCTCGAAGCCGAGGAGAAGCGCAAGCTCCGCCAGCTCGGCCAGATCCCCGCCGCCGCCACCGCCGGCACCGTCGTCACCATCTTCGGCGCCAAGGGCGGCATCGGCAAATCCACCATCAGCACCAACATCGCCGTCGCCCTCGCCCGCATGGAGCGATCCTCCGTCTGCATCGTCGATCTCGATAACGGCTTCGGCGATATCGCTGGCATGCTCGATGTCCGCCCTGAGCGCACCATGTTCGACATGATCCGCGATATGGACATGATCGAGCGCGACGACATCTCCCGCTACGTCGTCAAGCACGAGCTCACCGACCTCGACGTCCTCGCCGGCCCCACCGTCCTCGAATGGCGCAAGATCGCCCCCGACCAGGTGCGCCGCGTCATCGACTTCCTCGCCAGGAACTACGACACCATCGTCCTCGATACCTCCGGCATGCTCAACGAGCTCGCTGAGATGGCCGTCGAGGTCGCCACCATCGTCCTCTGGATCACCACCACCGAGTTCGCCAGCGTCAAGGACTCCCTCGAAGCGATGCGCGCCCTCAAGATGCTCTCCTACTCCCAGGAACGCGTCCGCATCGTCATGAACGCCATCTCCCCGGACGATGGCGTCCGCCCCAGCGTCGTCCAGGACGCCCTCCAGCGCGACGTCTTCTGGAACATCCCCTACGACAAGAAGGTGCGCCAGGGCACCCACCTCGGCCAGCCCATCGTCATCACCGCGCCCCAGTCCGTCGCGGCGAAGAGCATGGTCGATCTCGCCACCCTCATCCAGGGCGGCCGCCTGGACAAGGGCCCGCGCATCCTCGGCGGCTTCAAGTGGCGGCCGGGCTCACCCGCGGTCGCGGAAGGCGGATAGACCATGGCGATCGAGATCATCCGCGACCGCAGCTACCTCATCGCCGCCGATGAGGGCGACGGCGAGTGGTTCGAGACCGTCCACCAGATCCACCAGAAGATGCTCCAGGAGATGGACCTGAGCTCCGTGGAGCGGATGGACGCCGCCCGCGCCCGCGAGGCCGTCACCGTCGCCGCCCGCCAGCTCGTCACCCAGTACTTCCCCTCGCTCCTCGGCGATGACCGCGAGCGGGTGATCAAGCGCGTCATCGATGAGGCAATCGGCTTCGGCCCCATCGAGGCCCTGCTCGATGACGACAGCATCAGCGAAGTCATGGTCAACGCCCCGGATGAAGTCTTCTTCGAGCGCGACGGCGTGCTCCACCTGTCCCCGCTCCGCTTCCGCGACAACGCCCACATCATGCGCATCGTCGAGCGCATCATCGCCCCCCTCGGCCGCCGCATCGATGAGTCATCCCCCTTCGTCGATGCCCGCTTGCCCGATGGCTCGCGCGTCAACGTCGTCATCCCGCCGCTCGTCCCGCGCAGCCCCACCATGACCATCCGGAAGTTCCGCCGCGAGAAGTACAAGATGGCGGACCTCGTCGGCAACGGCACCATGACCCGCCCCATCGCCACCTTCCTCGAGGCCGCCGTCAAGCAACGGCTGAACATCGTCATCAGCGGCGGCACCGGCACCGGCAAGACCACCCTGCTCAACGCCCTCTCCGCCTTCGTCCCCGAAACGGAGCGCATCGTCTCCATCGAGGACCCCATCGAAATGAAGCTCCAGCAGGCCCACGTCGTCGCCATGGAGGCCCGCCCCCCCAACATCGAGGGCAAGAACGAGGTCACCCAGCGCGACCTCGTCCGCAACGCCCTGCGCATGCGCCCCGACCGCATCATCGTCGGTGAGGTCCGCAGCGCCGAGGCCTTCGACATGCTCCAGGCCATGAACACCGGCCACGAGGGCTCGCTCACCACCGTCCACGCCAACTCCCCCCGCGACGCCATGGTCCGCATCGAGAACATGGTCATGATGGCCGGCTTCGACCTGCCCGTCCGCGCCATCCGCGAGCAGATCGTCTCCGCCGTCCACCTCGTCCTCCAGATCGCCCGCTTCTCCGATGGCCGCCGCCGCCTCACCCACATCACCGAGGTCACCGGCCGCGAGGGCGACACGATCACCATGCAGGACATCTTCACCTTCCGCCAGCAGGGGATCGATGCCAAGGGCCACGTCGTCGGCGCCCTCGAGCACACCGGCCTCATCCCCACCTTCGCCGACCAGTTCGCGCTCGGCGGCATCCGCCTCGAAGACATGGGCCTGCTCATCGGCGGCAACGGCCACGGAAGTGCGCACCATGGGCGTTGATCTCCTCGCCGCCGCCGCCGCCGGCATGGCCATCCTCGCCTTCGCGCTCTACTACGCCCGTCAGACCACCATGCGCCCCTCCGACGTGCGCATCCGCCGCCTCGCCGTCCGCGCCGCGCCCACCCACCAGGGCCTCTCCTGGGAGGAGATCCGCCGCCAGGGCCCCTCCAGCCTCCCCCTCCTGCGCGAAGCGCTCGAGCAGAGCGCCTGGGGCGCCCGCATCGCAAAGCAGATCGAACAGGCCGGCCTCCGCATCCGTGTCGGCGAGTTCGTCACGATCCGCTTCGTGGCCGCCATCCTGCCGTTCACGCTGATCTGGGCGTACATCGGCGGCTCGCTCGGCTTCGTGCTCGGCCTGGTCGTCGGCGGCGTCGGCTTCATGCTGCCCGCCATGTGGCTGTCCGCCGTGCGCGGCCGCCGCCTCGCTCAGGTCGCCCGCCAGATGCCCGAGGCCGTCGTCCTCCTCGCCAACTCCCTCCGCGCCGGCTTCGCCCTCCAGCACGGCATCGATATCGTCGCCAAGGAGATGCCCTCCCCCGTCGCCGAAGAGTTCGCCCGCCTCATGGCCGACCTCAACGTCGGCGCCGCCGTGGACGACGCCATGCAGGGCCTGCTCGAACGCGCCGACATCGAGGAGGTCAACCTCATGGTGACCGCCGTCCTCATCCAGCGCACCAGTGGCGGCAACCTCGCCGAGATCCTGGAGACCGTCGGCGAGGCCATGCGCGAGCGCGAGCGCCTCATGGGCGAGGTGCGTACCATGACCGCGCAGCAGCGCTTCTCAGGCACCGTCCTGACGTTCTGGCCGCTCGGTTTGCTGGCGCTCTTCTCCCTCATCAACTGGCACCAGACGTCCGTTCTCTTCACGACGGGCGTGGGCCTCACGCTGCTCGCGATCGGTGGCGTGATGCAGCTCATGGGCTACTACACCATCCGCCGCATTCTCGATATCGACGTCTAGGGGGCTGACATGACGATCATGGCGTCCATCCTGGTCTTCGCGGCAGTGCTGCTCTTTGCGCTCTGGTTCTCGCGCCGCCAGAACGCCATGCAGAATCGCGTGCGCTCGCTCGCGGCCGCGCGCCGCACCTCGTCCTCCGGCGGCGGCGAGTCCTTCGGCGCGCGCGTCATCATGCCGGCCGTCCGCGCCTTCGGCACCCGCGCCACGGCAATCATGCCCACCACGCTCGTCGCCCAGGCCCGCCGCTGGCTGATCATCTCCAACAGCAGCATGGGCCTGCCCACCTTCATGTCGCTCGTCCTCGTCCTCGCCACCGCCCCGGCACTCATCACCTTCGCCACCCTGTACGCCAGCGGCGGCGGCTCCCTCGGCACCATGCAGACCCTGCTCGTGATCGCCGTCGCCGTCACGGGCATCGTCGGCCCAATGATGATCCTCCGCCGCGCCGCCAAGAACCGCCAGAATGCGTTCTGGAAGGCCCTGCCCGATAGCCTCGATCTCCTCACCACCTGCGTGGAAGCCGGCTTGAGCCTCGACTTCGCCTTCCAGCGCGTCGCCGCCCGCCAGAAAGGCCCCGTCGGCGAGGAGATCGGCCGCATGCTCCGTGAGAAGGCCCTCGGCCAGCCCCGCCGCGAAGCCCTGCTCGCCATGGCAGAGCGCATCGCCCTCCCGGACGTCAACGTCTTCGTCAACTCCGTCATCCAGGCGGAGACGCTCGGCACCAGCATCGGCCAGGTCCTGCGCGTCCAGTCGCGCCAGCTGCGCATCCGCCGCCGCCAGCGCGCCGAGCAGATGGCCCGTCAGGCGGCGCCGAAGATGGTCTTCCCGCTCGTCTTCTTCATCATGCCCAACCTCTTCATCGTCATCCTCGGCCCCATCATCATCAACGCCATCAAGACGTTCACAGGCTGACGCGCCGGAACGGGGTTCCATCATGCTCGAGTCGCAGGGAACGCGGACGCTCGACCCCTACAGGACGCTCCAACTCCATCCGTCAGCACCTCGCCAGCTGATCGTCGAGGCGTACTGGCACCTGATCTCCCGCCGCAATCCACGCGACAAGGCTGGCCTCGCCGGCGATCTCAACGCCGCCTACGCGCTCCTTATGGACGAAGACCGGCGCGCCGCCTACGACCGCGAACATGGCTACGACGCAGCGCGCGGCGGACACACGTCCTCTCCGCTCGCCGACTACTACGAGCGGCTCCATATCGATCGCGAAGCTGACGCGGCGATCGTCGCCCTCGCGTACGCCGCCACCGCCCGCGAGCCAGCCGCTGATGTCACGCCCGACAGGAGAGAGGCCATCGACGAGGCGTACCGCATCCTGCGCAACCCGCAGCTCCGCGCCCAGTACGATGCCGCCTCTGGTGCCGAGGCCCTGTCCGTGCCAGTCCCGACGGTCGTCGCGCCGCCCGCCCGCCCGCCGGATACGGACGTGCCTCCGGCGCCTCCCGCCGCCGTCACAAGCAGTCCGTTGGCGGTCGCCACCCAGGCGCTCTCGCCTCCTCCCACGCAGCGCCGCGGCCTGATGCGCCGCCTTGGTGTCGGAGCGGCTCCGCCACCGCGACCGATGCGGGGAATCCCCCGCCGCTACGAGTCTGACCAGGCGCTCGATGCCGCGAAGGACGCCCGCCTGCTCGCGCTCGAGGGAGAGCCGCTCGACCGGGCCACGGTCGCTGTGGCTGGATCTGCGCCTTCGCCCGGCGATGAGGACGCCATCGCCTCGCTTGGGTTCATCGCTGGACCCTTCGCCGGTCTGCGGATCGGATTGGGCACGGACGTGCTGACCATCGGCTCCAGCGCCGGATCAGACGTTGTGCTGAGTGATCAGGGAGATCGCATCGCGCCGGAACACGCGCGCGTCTGGTGCCATGGCGACCATGTGGTATTCCACCAGCTCCAGGGCGCTCGCAGCGTCGTCGCCGGCCGCCGGCTCGAGACGTCACTGGTCATCCTTGATGACGGTGATGAGATCCAGATAGGCCAGCACCGCATGACGTTTACCCGGACGCATCTCGTCCCGGCGTAGGCGCGCCCGCCCTCCTCCTTCAGGCCTTCCCGCATCGTCCGCTCGCGCGCACCGCCGACAATGGTGAGGCCGAATGTGCGGGCCGTGGTTGCCTGCACGACCGGCACGCGGGACGACCCGCTGCTCTGCCGCCAGGGCTCGAGGTGCCAGGACTTGAAGTTTGACCGCCGCCCCGCGTACCATCGGGTCATGGCAACCTGGCTCGCCGCACTGCGGCGCAACCTGGACGCGCTTCTGGCGTTCTCGCTGGCCTGGATCGTCATCGCCATCTACCTGGGCCCGGGCTATTTCTTCGCCTTCCTCTACCTGCTCCTGTCCCTCTTGATCGCACGCACAGCGCTCCGTCGTTGAGCCGGGTGGACCGGAAGGGGGAACCGATGAACCCGAAGCGCGCCGTCTTCACCGTCCGCAACGCGGATCGCGGCACCGTCCTCGCTGTCCGCGCGCGCTTGGCGTCCAGCTTCGTATCGCGGCTGTTCGGCCTCATGGGACGCCGCCGCGTGGAAGAGGGCGGCGGCCTGCTCCTCACAAGGAGCGCCTCGATCCATTCCTTCTTCATGCGCTTCCGCTTCGATGCCGTCTTCCTCGCCCGCGATGACACGGTCGTAAAGGTTGTGCCCGCCATGCGCCAGTGGTGGGTCGCGTTCGGTGGCCGCGGCGCGCGCGATGTGCTCGAACTGCCCGCCGGTCTCGCTGCCGCCACTGGCACCCAGCCGGGAGACCAACTCGTGTTTGAAGATCCGGCCTGATCGGTGCACCGGTGCGCCACACGCTCGTGATTCTTGCCGCACTGCTGCTAATTGGCCGGCGTTGCTGTTGCGGCGCCGCTGTGACCGGCCACCTTCCGGTTCAGGATGGTGTCCGGCCTGGCGTCGAGCTTCTTCAGTAGCGCGTCCTCCCGTGTCTGGTCGATCTTCTTCGCTTGCACCGCCCGGTCCAGCTTCGCCTTGAGGTCGGACGTGATCTGCGCCTTCACCGCATCGAGCGAGACCTGGTGCTCGGCGGCGACATCGGCGATCGACTTGCCGCTCTTCAGTTCGCCCCGCAGGTCCTGTGGCGTGACGCCAATCGCCTTGGCAGACGACGCGACGATCTCTGCGCGCAGGTTCCGCACGAGCGTGTCGCCCCGGTGCATACGTCTCACCGCCCGGACAAGCGCCCGCAGCCCCAGGCCGCCGCCGCTGTTGATCTTGCCCGTGAGCTGCTGCGCCTGGCCCTGCGTGATCGTCCCCTTGCTTGCGAGGTCGCCGACGATCTCCAGCTCGGTGTTCTTCACACCCTGCGTCAGCTGGTCGAGCGAGATGTGCAGGTTCGCCGCGAGCTTCTGCGCGAAGTTGTCGAACCCAGCGGCCTTCGTGCGCGGAGCCGCCGCCGTCGGGCTTGCCGCGGGCGCCGTGGCCGTCGGCGTCGCTTGCTGCGCCGATGCGGCTCCAGAGAACGCCAGGACTCCCGCCCCGACGCCGCCGATGGCCACCACGGCCAGGACTGCCGTTGTCACCGCGTTCATCTTCATCTCACACCCTCCGTGTGTCGTCGTGCCGTTCGCTTGTCTCATCCAGTAAACGGCACGGCGTGCCGCCTCCGGTGAAGCTGGCTGCAAGGGCGGGTAACGTCTCGGTAAAACGTTGGACGCTCCCGTCTGGACGGCCTCCCGATCCCGTGAGTACAATGGTGTACGCGACAAGGGATCCCGGCACATGCCTCCACGAGATTCAGACAAGGTTCGGCGCGAAGTCGAGGAGTTGCTCGACAAGCTCGACAACTTCGTGCCCGAAGACCGCCTCGTCTCGAAGATGCGCTCCCGCAGAAAGGCCGCCGCCGGGCCCAACGCGCTCGAGCGCGCATGGACCTCGCTCAGGCGTAGCCTGACGCGCTTTACCCTGGGCCATGCCCTGCTTGCCGGCATCGTCCTGCTCATCGCCGCCACGGTGTTTCGCCAGTCGCTCGGCGCCGCCGCCACTCCCCTGATGGTCGTCGGCATCGTGCTCGCCGCAGGTGCGTTCCTGCTCTCCATCATCGGCGGCGACAGCCGGCGCACGCTCGCAGGCGGGCACCAGGAGAAGCGCTGGCGCGGCCAGGTGATCGACTACTCGGAGCCATCGCCCACCAGTCGCCTGCGCGAATGGCTCCGCGGCCGCCGCCGCCGGTGATGCGCGAGGGCCCCGCACCCTGAACTATCCCTCGCTCACCCCATCGCTCGATCGCCCATGGCGCCGACGTTTCTTCGCCGGACTGATCCTGCTCACTGCGCTGTCCGGCGCGTGCGGCAAGTCCAGCGCCCATCCGATCCCCACGCCCACCCCGCCACCCCCACCGCCGGCCGCCACGGCCGCGCCCAGCGCGACGCCCGCCCCCCTGGCATCAACCCAACCGGATGGCGATCTGGCGCTCGCCCACGTACGAAAGCTGGCGGTGGAGATCGGCCCCCGCGTCGCCGGCACCCCGGCCGAAATCACCGCCCGCGACTTCCTTGCCGCCACGTTGCGGAGCTACGGCTATGCCGTAACCGTGCCGCCCTTCCCGTTCGACGCCAGCGGCTTTCTCCCCGCGAAGGTCGATGCCGGCACGACCGGCATTCCCGGTTACGCCCTCACCGGCTCCCCCGCCGGCGCGGCGACCGGCCCCCTGGTGGTGGCCGGGACAGGCCGTCCCGAGGACTTTCCGGCCGGCGGCGCGCGCGGTGCGATCGTCCTCGCTCAGCGCGGCGGACTGACATTCGCCCAGAAAGTCGGCAACGCGATCGCCGCCGGAGCCGTGGGCGTCGTGATCTACAACAGCCAGGCCGGCGCCCTCTTCGGTGATGTATCCGGCAACGTGACGATCCCTGTCGTCGGCATCAGCAAGGCGGCGGGCGATGACCTCGCAGCGCGTGCCGCCGCCGGATCCGTCACTGTCACCGTCGCCGTGACGCCGCCCCGAGGCACGGCCTACAACGTCATCGCCACCCCGCCCGGTGTTGCGCGCTGCGTCACCATTACTGGCGGTCACTACGACAGCGTCGCCGTCACCGGTGGCGCCGATGACAACGCCTCGGGCACGGCCGCCGTGCTGGAGACTGCGCGCGTGATCGCTGCCCGCAACGAGCGCGGCTCGAACTGTTTCGCCCTCTTCAGCGGCGAGGAGTTCGGGCTGCTCGGCAGCAAGGCCTACGTCGCCTCGCTCTCCACAGACAGCGTCACCACGCTCCGCGCCATGCTCAACCTCGATGTGGTCGGCTTGCCCGGCGAGCTCACACTGCTCGGCTCGGCGGACCTCGTCGATACGGCGCGCCTCGCCGGCGTGGCGCAGGGTATCCCCGCGTTGCAGGGCACGCTGCCGCCCGGCACCGCCAGCGACCACGTCAGCTTCATCAATGCCGGGATTCCCGCTGTCATGTTCTACCGCAACGACGACGCCATCCACACGCCACAGGACGAGATCAGCCGCCTGACCGCGACCTCGCTCCGCGACGACGTGCGCATCGCCGTCGCCACGCTGGAGCGCCTGGCAACGCCCTGACCGGCGTTTGCCCGCCTTCCCGGCGTCCGCTACGATCATCGGCAACCCCCTGCGCTCCCCTGGAGGCGTCCTTGAAGCTCCTGCTGCTCTTGATCCTCGCCGCGTGTTGCCTCGCCGTGACGGCGGCGTGCGGCGGCGGTTCTTCCGGCACCACCGCGCTCGATAGCAGCAACGTGGCCACTGCGACGCTGCCGGCGACGCTGCCTGCTCCCCAGATCATCAACGGCTCGGCCCGGACCGGGAGTCAATCCAGCTACACCATCAAGAGTGGCGATACGCTCGCCGGAATCGCAGCGAAGTTCGGTGTGAGCCTCGCCGATCTGCGCGCCGCGAACCCGGGCATCGATCCGGCGCGCCTCACGGTGGGCGCGGCGGTCAAGCTCCCGCCCCAAACCGCTGGCGCCCCTGTCACGCCTGCCCCGGCGACCGCACCGCCCGCGAGCGCGACACCCGCAGCGCCCGCGCCGACCGCGCGCCCCGCCACCGCGACGCCCGCGCCCACCACCCCCACATCGCTCGGCCAGACCTACACCGTGCAGTCCGGCGACATCCCGGAGACGATCGCCGCCAAGTTCGGCATCACCGTCGCCGCCCTCCTCGCTGCCAACCCCGGCGTCGACCCCACCAAACTCCAGGTCGGCCAGGTGCTGATCATCCCGCCCCGCCCCGGCGGCTAGTGCTGTCGTCGCTCGTGTGCGCGGGACTCCCCGCGCGCGACTGAATGCCCTTCGATCGCGCGGTGCTGCAGTGGCACTTGCCGGAACCATGGATCCGGACATGCCGCGACTGGCCGCCGGAGCCCGACTATGGGCAGGCCGAAACGTGTTGGCCGAACACGAGCGCCTGTTTCCCAAGATCGGCGATCGTGATCCGGTTGTCCCCATCCTGATCGTAGCGCGGAGGGGCGGGTGGGATCGTCTGGCCAAACGACAGCGCGAGCTTGCCGAGATCGGCGACGGTGACCACGCCGTCACCGTCGACGTCCGCGCGCATGATCGCACAGTACACGTTCGGGTTCTTGCCTAGCCGTATCTCCTGGATGTCCGTATATCCGTCGCCATCGGTATCCGGCGAAGCATTTACCACGGCGTAGCCGCTCCCACCGCCCTGTCCACCGACCTGCACGTAGTAGGTCCTGCCGGGCGACACTGAGACCGTCACTCCTGACGTGGTGCCCATGGCCTTGCATCCGATCAGAGTGAGCCCGCCTGGCGGAGAGATGGAGTTCGCGAGCGCATAGACGGCGATCGCCGTGTTGAAGTAGCTTCCCACCGTATCGAAGCTAATGGTCTGTAGCGCGGGAGGAGACGGCGGCGCATCGTAGCGAAGCCAGATCGTCGCGCCGATGTTCCCGCACGGCTGCGGCTCCCCCACTTCGAGGGTCGCACCCACCGTAGACACCCCCACGGTGAACGGCAGGCTCGCGATCGTCAGAGCGTGCGCGAAGGAGTCCGGGCTCGACGGTTGACAGTCAATTCGGATCGATGCCTGCGCGTTGCCCGACTGGACGACCACGGTGATCGGCCCGGATGCGCCGGACAGCGGTGTGATGATGCTGTTGGCGGTTCCGTTTGTCGTCGTCGTTTGCATCGGATTCGCCACAGCGGAGCTCACCGGAAAGAAGCTCACAACAGTGCCGTCCGCCACGTACCTGCCGTAGCCATCTGTGACCGTCGCCGTGACCGTGGAGGTCTGGACGCCGTCACAGGAGACGACGGCCGGCGAAGCGCTGAGTGCGATGAAGCTCGGCGGCCCGGGCTGCGGCGTCGGCGTCGGCGTGGGCGTGGCGCTGGGGCCGGCGACGACGGTGTTGGTGGCCGTGGCGGTCGGCGTGGGCGTCGGCGTGCAGGGGAGTGTCTGGCCGTTCAGCAGCACGGTGACGCTGCTGACGGTGTAGGTGACAAGCTGCGGATTCGACGCCGCGTCGAGGGTGTACGTGCCGGTCGTCTGGTTGTTGGCGAACGAGTCATACGCGACGACGCTCACGGTCGTGCACCCGGGCGTGGCGTTGGCCGCGGTGAACGTGACGTCAGCCAGCGCGCCGGTTGCGGTGGTAGTTGACGCCGATGTGCAGGCGACTTGCAGGGAGCCCGCCGCGGCAGCGCCGTTGCCGGCGGCGGCGGGTGGTGTCCCTGTCATGGACACCGGGCCGCTGTTCTGACAGATGAAGGGAGCCACCGCCAGGTGGTCTGCCGCGTTGGAAGGCACGAGCTGATTGGGGTCAAAGGTGATGCCGAAGGCGTACCCGCTGTACGGGTCGAAGCCGGCGCCGCTCGCGTTCAGGGTGACGGTGAGGCCGCTCGCGGTGATCGACAGGTCGGGGCCGGTGCCGGGGCCCGCGGCCCGGGCGCGGTCGGCGCGATTCGCGCCCGAAGGCAGCCCTGCCAGCACCATCGTCAGTGCCACTCCACCGAGGGCCGCGATGAGAAACCCGACCAGCCTGCGGATCATGGCACGCCACCTCCGAAAGGTTCATGCGCGGGAAGGGATGGCGCGATCTTAACGCTGATACTCCCTATGCCACATGTGAGATCCCTCATGAACGCCGCGCTGGACAGAGCACGTCACGGGCACTGTCGAGGTGCCGCGGCGAAGGGGTGACTGCACGCCAGTGTCGCGCGTGGAGATGTGTTGCGCTTGGACGGTCCCCGGAGTTGCCAGTCGACAGGCGCGGCGTGGGCGTCGGCGTGCAGGGGAGTGTCTGGCCGTTCAGCAGCACGGTGACGCTGCTGACGGTGTAGGTGACA
>DASQHL010000049.1:0-32899 GCA_035632115.1 Dehalococcoidia bacterium
ACTGCGCGATCCGGCGGGCGGACGTGACGGGCGACAACGTCGTGGCAATCAACGACCTGGGGAAGCTGGCGCTGGTGTTCGGGCTGCCGGTGCCGGTGGCGCCGGCGCGGTACGACCAGGACGGCGACGGGGCCATCACGATCGTGGACCTTGGCAAGCAGACGCTGGTGTTCGGCCAGAGCGTCAGCGGGTGCCCGTAGCAGCTCATTCGACCTGACGACGGGGCCGGGACGTGGCAGGTGCCGCGAGCGCGCGGGTGGCGGCCGCGCGTCTCCGCGCGGTGGAGCGATGTCCGCGGGCCGCCGGCGGAAACCATCGACCCAGATATGCCGGGAGAAGGCGCGGGTAGGTAATGGGTCAGTTTGAAACGCGCGGATCAGCCCGTAGCTGCCACGGCTGATGCTATCGCCTTGAGCCAGTCGCCCCAAGAATGAGGATCAGCAGTGAGGGGCTGACCTGACCTACCGACCCCGTCATAGTCAATCGCGAACGAAAGCTGTTGAAGATCTTCCGACATCGGGACCCGAGCCGCATATTGCCTGACAAAGGCCCTCATCGCGTCAAAGGCTTGCCGCTCATCGAGCATCATATTCATCCTCGCCGCCCCTACTCGGCATCAGCTATATTGGGGCATGCCTAAACGCTCAAGCAGGCCACGTGACCTGAACAGGCTGGCTGCATCCATTGTAGGTGAGGCGACGGGCGAGACGCCCGAGGCGAAGCCAATCGACCAAGAACCCCGCCGCTGTCGCGCTAGGGCGGCTCGGCGGTCAGAAGGGCGGCAAGGCGCGAGCGGCCAAGCTATCGCCCGAACAGCTCAAAGAGGCGGCGAAACTCGCTGCTGCTGCCCGCTGGAAGAAGCGCGACTAGGCGGTTCGCCCTCGACGCGGCATGCTGTTCTTGCGCCACTCCACGTCAAGGGCAAAGTCCATCTGTAGTGCATTTGGCTCGTCCTTTGGATGGACACTATTCCAGTGATCCTTGTCCAATTCCAGTCCGATGGCGTCGTCTACGATGCCTTCACGTCGTTTTTGGAGAGCCTTGAACATGCGGTTGCGGTCAGCCGAGTCGATGTCGATCCACACGTATGACTTACCGTGCTTAGTTAGCCCCATCGGCACCGCATGATTCGCCCGATAGGGCAGCCGCGTCTTCTTGTCGTAGCGCACTTCCTCACGCCAGGCTTGGACGATACTCGCCTCCAGCAACTTCATTGGGCTTGGCGGGATAGGCAGGGGAACGCCCTTGCTGTGCATCCACGGCGCGACCTTCTCGGGATCGAGTTCCATTTCGCCCGTCTCTTCGCGATACATTCGCGTGAGAGAGAGCATCTGCTGACGCGTAAAGATTGGCAGGATCTATGGATCTTTGACTTGTTCGGGAACGCTGATCGTGCGTACGATCGACCCCTTAGGATGAACTTCCTCGCGCAGCGCGGAGGAGGGCGACGATGGGCATGCGGAAGCCGCTGCTGGTGGCGCTGGCGGTCGTCGCGGCGCTGCTGGTCGCCGGGCCGCGGCCGACGGCGCAAGCGAACCCGCTGACGGTGTACGTCATCAACACGAACGTCGGCGCGTGGCTGACAGGCGTGACGCCGGCAGCGTACGTGACGGCGCTGTCGGGGTCCGGGGCGACGCGCGTACCGATCGCGGGGGGCTTCGCGGCGGCGCAAGCAGGGAGCGCCGGGCAGGTCAGCAGCGACATGGCGCACGCGGGGGACGACTGGATCGTGGTCCAGACGAACGACTCCGCGAGCCCGGTCACACTCAACGGGCGCGGGCTTGTCTGCATGCCGGCATGCGACAACGTCGCGACGCAGACGCCGGACGCGACAGACAAAACGGCGGTCTGGCACGTGACGTCAGCGGGCACGTTCGCGGGCGGCGCGGCAACGGCCACGCAGACGGGTGTCTTTCTTGACTCCCGCACGTTGACGGTGGTGGGTTCAGCGCAAGATATGCAGCTCTCCATGGTCGGGAACAAGACGACGATCCAGGAGGGCGCGTTCATGTGTCCGATGGATGGATCACCGGCTCTGCCGGCGAACGCGACCGCGCGCGCGGTATACACGGACGTCAATAG
Organism: Dehalococcoidia bacterium; assembly: GCA_035632115.1. Taxonomy (GTDB): domain Bacteria; phylum Chloroflexota; class Dehalococcoidia; order DSTF01; family JACRBR01; genus DASQHL01. The sequence continues at coordinate 2,083 of DASQHL010000049.1, forward strand.
AACAGAGCTCGTGGGGTACCAGCCGACGTTCTCGACCTCGTCGGTCGCGCAGATGGCGGTGGGGAACGCGCTTGGGACGACGCTAGGCCCGTCAGCCGCGTCGGTTCCGGTGATCACGCTGGCCCAGGCGGACGCGACGGTGTCCGCGGAGGACGCCGTCTGCGGCATCGCGACGGGGTCCGCCACACTGACGGCGACGACGGCGCCGAACGAAGTGGCGGGGCCGTTTCTGACCGTGGCGCGTCAGCAGGCGATCACGATCACGGGAGGACCGGCGACGATTGCGCTCGGCGCGGCGCCGCCGGCGATCACGTGCGATGGCGTGAACTCTTCGACAGTGACGGCGACGGTGCGTGACGCCGCGAGCAACCTCGTCGTCGACAACACGCCGGTAACGTTCAGCGTGGTGGCGCTCGGGGTGGCGAATCCGATCCAGACCGTGACGACGAACGGCGTGGCGACGACGACAGTGACGCCGTTCCCGGGAGCGCCGGGGGACACGGTGATCGTGACATCGGGCTCCGTGCAGCGATCGATCGGCGTGCTCTGCTCGCCGCCACCGCCGCCATCGGTACCGCACGTCGCGAGCGGCGGCGTGACGACGACCGTGCAGGCGGAGCTTGCGGGCGCGATGGCGAGCACGGTGTACCGGATCGACCTGTTCTCCAACGCGAGCTGCACGGGCAGCACGGTGGGCGGGACGTTCCTCGGTTCGTTCACGACCACGAGCGACGTCACCGGCGCGCTGAAGATCACGGAGATCCTCACGACGGGCGTGCCGCCGGGACAGGTGGTCGAGGCGGCGGCGACGGACCCGTACAACTACGAATCGCCGCTGTCCGCGTGTCAGACCGTGGTGGCGCGGCAGTGCGTGGACGACACGCTGTGCAACGGCTACACGGACGCGCAGAAGATCGCGCTGGGGAAGGATCCGTTCACGTATTGCTCGATCATGCGGGCGGACGTGACGGGCGACGGCATGGTGGCGATCAACGACCTGGGGAAGCTGGCGCTAGTGTTCGGGCAGACCATTCCGCCGGCGCCTGCGCGCTACGACCAGGACCGCGACGGGAAGATCACGATCGTGGACCTTGGCAAGCAGGCGCTGGTGTTCGGGCAGAGCGTGAGCGCGTGCCCGTAGCGGCTGATTCGACCTGACGACGGGGCCGGGGCGTGGCAGGTGCCGCGAGCGCGGTGGCGGCCGCGCGTCTCCGCGCGGTGGAGCGATGTCCACGGGCGGGCCGGCCGAAACCATCGACCGGCGCGCTACGACCAGAACGGCGACAACCGCATCACAATCGGGGACATGGGAAAGCCGGAGCGTGAGCGCGTGCCCGTAGTCCTGGTGGGCGGGCGCCGCTCGGCTGGCCGGATACGAGCACGCGAGCGCCGGCGCGGCGGAAGTTCGGCCAGGGCCTGTTTACATTGATGGTTCCCAAGCTCTATGCTCTGCGCCAGAGTCGGCCAAGGGCGGCCGGCGCGATGGGGTGAGACGAGGGAGCCATGAGGCGGGTACTTGGGCTGGCCGTGCTGTGCGCGGCAGTGACGACGTTTACGATCGTGCTGGCGGCGCGGCACGAACCGAGCGCGCAGGCGGCGCCGGGCGACACGGTTGCGGACATGGTGTACGGGCAGACCGGATTCAACACCGGGACGCTGAACTGCGCTGTGCTAGGCCCGATCACGGCGAGCAGCCTGTGTTCGCCGCAGAGCGTGGCGATCGACGGGGCAGGGCGGCTGTGGGTGGCGGACAGCTACAACCACCGCGTGCTGGAGTACGACACGCCGTTGAGCATCACGACGCCGAACCGCGTCTTCGGTCAGGGCGGCAGCTTCACAACGGGGACGTGCAACAAGGGCGGTGTGAGCGCGAACAGCCTGTGCTATCCGGCGCAGGTGACGGTGGACGCGAACGGCAACCTGTGGGTCGCGGATAGCGGGAACAACCGCGTGCTGGAGTACGACAATCCGATTTCGACGGACACAGTCGCGGACCGCGTGTTCGGGCAGTTCAACTCGTTCACATCGAACACGTACAACAACGGCGGCACGAGCGCGAACAGCCTCTGGAACCCGACGGGCGTGGCGGTGGACTCGGCGGGCAACCTGTTCGTCGCGGACCGCTGGAACTACCGGATCCTGGAGTACAACACGCCCCTGTCATCGGACACCGTGGCAGATCGGGTGTTCGGCCAGGGCGGCAACCTCAACTCAGGCGTGCAGAACCTCGGCGGGGTGAGCGCGAACAGCCTGGCGACGCTGCTGGGGCTGGGGATCGACGCGTCGGACAATCTCTACGTCGCGGACGAGGGGAACAACCGCATCCTGGAGTACCTGACGCCGATCTCGACGGACACGACGGCGGACCGCGTGTTCGGGCAGTTCGGGAGCTTCACATCGAACGTGGCGAATAATGGCGGAGTGAGCGCGGCGAGCTCGTACGTTCCGACGGGGATCACGGTGGATCTGAACGGCAACGTGTACGTCTCCGAGACAGGCAATGAGCGGGGGTTGGAGTACGACAACCCGGCGAGCACGGACACGATCGCCGACCAGGTGTTCGGGCACGCGGGGAGCTTCACGGCATCGACGAACAACGATATCGGGTTGAACGCGAGCAGCCTGGCGGACCCGTGGGGCATCGCGATCGACCACGCATGCCACCTGTGGATCGCGGACATGAGCAACAACCGGGTGCTGGAGTACGACAGTCCGCCACCGGGGTGCGGCGTAGCGGCGACATTCACGCCGACATCGACGGTGTGCCCGGTGACGTCGTGCACGGCGACGCCGACAGCGACCGACACATGGACCCCGACGGTGACGCCGACGCCCACGGCGACGCCGCTGTGCGTGCCGACGCCGCTGAACTCGTGCACACCGACGCCGTCGCCGACCCCGTGCACGGGGGGCCCGCCGCCACCGGCGCCGTGCACGCCGACGCCAACCGCCACACCGTGCACGAGCGGGCCGCCACCGGCGGCAACGTGCACGCCAACACCCACGGTGACGGACACCCCGACGCCCACGCCGACGTGTACGCCTGCGCCGGGCACATCGTGCACGCCGACGGCGACGCCCACGTGCGATGCATCGAGCGGGGTCGTATGCGCGACAAGCACGCCCATCGATACGGCGACGCCGACACCAACGAAGACGCCGGTGACGATCGGGCCGTGCCCGCCGCTCTTGACCGGCGTGCTCATCGGCACGTTGACGAGTGGGGTGTCGCCCGCGAGCGGCACACTGGTGGTGAGCCTGAGCTACAGCGGCACGACGGTCATCGGCGGCGCGACGGTCGGTGGCGGGTCGGGGCTGCCGAGCGACACGATCACCGGGACGGTGGCGTGCGCGGTGATTCGATTCACGACGGCGAGCGGGACGATGCGCTACGCCGGGACGATCAGCGAAGACGGCACATCGATCAGCGGCGTGTACATGGCGCCGCCATCGGCCGAGTTACGGGTGGGGGACGGCGGCACGTGGCAGGCGACGCTGAGCACGGCTGACACGGACGGGGACGGCTATCCGGACGTGTTGGAGGAGGCGATGAACCGTGATCCGAACGTGTACTGCGGGACGATGCGGGCCGACGTGAACACGGACGGTATGGTGACGATCGGCGACCTGGGCAAGCTGGCGAGCGTGTTCTTCCAGAACGTGCCGCCGGCACCGGCGCGGTACGACCAGAACGCCGACGGCAAGATCACGATCGGCGACCTCGGGCGGCAGGCGTCCGTGTTCGGGAAACGTGTGAGCGGATGTCCGTAGGCCGTCAGCAGTAACCGTGGACGGCGCGGCCGGCAGGCCCGGGGACCGCGCGGCGATGCGGCAACGGACGACGGCCCGGCGCCGGGCGATTGCACCGGAGGCGGCCCGCGAGTGAGTTGGGCGGCGCCTTGCCGCCCTATACACTGCGCGGCATGAAGAAACTCGCCGCGACGATCAGCACAGTGTTCGCGCTGGCCGCGGTCACGTTTGCGGCCGCCCAAAGTCCGACCGCGCAGTTGGCGTTCGCGCCGGCGAGCTCGTCGGCGACGGTGGGGGCGAGCGTGGCGGTGGACGTGACCATCGCGGACGTGGCGGCATCGCCGGGGCTGGGCGGCTACGCGGTAGACATCGCGTTTAATCCGGCGGTCGTGCGGATGGACTCGCTCACGGACGCCGGGGTGCTTGCGAACAGCGTCGCACTCTGCCTGCCTGGCCAGATCAACAACACAGCGGGGACGGCGACGATCGGCTGCTCCCCGTTGTTCAGTCTCGGCGGCTTTTCGACGATGGCGCCGGTGGCGCTGCTGCACGCGTCGTTCACGGCGCTGGCGGCGGGCACGTCGCCGCTGGACCTGACGGGCTCGACGCTGCAGAGCCCGGCGAACGCGGCGATCGCGGTGGGGCTGAGCAAGGGTGCGATCGTCGTGACGGCGCCACAGGCCGCGACGGCGACGCCAGGCCGAAGCAGCACGCCGGCGCCAACGGCTACGGCGACGCCGTCCCCGAGCGCGACGGCGACAAGCGGCGCGGCGACTGAGGCGGCGACGCCGGGCGACACGGGCGCATCGCCCACGGCCGGACTGCCGCAGTCGGTGGTGGAGACGGTGGTGGCGAGCGCGCTCGGGGCGCCGAACACGGGGACGGGTGGCGGCTCGCACGGGATGGCGTGGGCGCTGGCGGCGGCCGTGACAGCGATCGCGCTCGCCCTGGCGGGCGGCGTGGCGTTCCTCCGGGGCCGGCGCGGCCGGGCAACCTGAACCAAGGACGGGGGAGTGAATCGCGTTCACTTGACGGCGCGCGCACTTGCGTGGGCGAGGTTCGAGATCTCTCACGGCGGTCGAATTGCCGCGCCGCGCGGAGGAGGCGTATACTCGCGAGTGCCAGGCAACCCCGCCGTCGATCGAAGCACAGGAGGTCAGACCATGATGGAGCGACACCGGCCACTCGCCCTGAGGGCGGCCGCTATCGGCGCTATCGCGGCGCTGGCGGCGTTCGCGTTGTTCTCCGTGAGCACGGCAGGGACGGCTCGCGCCGAGACGCAGGGGATACAGAGCCTCCATTGCAGCGTGTCGCCGTCGCCGGTGGCACTCAACACACCGGAGACGCTCACCTGCACGTTCACGTTCAAGCGTACGTCGCACACCTTCGTGGCGGACTTTGCCATCAGTTCGGTGACGCCGCCGTTCGGGCTCCAGGTTTCGAGCTGCACGCTGGACGGCAACGGAGTGCACATCGGCCCCTGCCCGTGACCCCGGACGTCCGTTGACGCACGGGACAACAGAGAACCAGACGACGCCCCGCAGCCCTCATCGGGCGGCGGGGCGTCTGGCATGAAGGGCTGGCGGGATTGATGCGACGACGACATCATGCGGCAGCCGTGGCGCTCGTCGCGCTTGCGGCGGCTCTGCCGTTCGCAGCGCAGGCGCTGTGGCAGGGACGCGCGGCGGCGTTCGCGGCGACGCCGAGCATGGGCTTCAGTCCGCCGGGGTCGACGTACGGGCTGGGCGTGACGCCCGTGCCGACGGTCGACGTCGTGGTGGCGGATGCCAACGGCATCGCGGGGTACGACGCGTGGGTGGGGGTCAGCGGGAGCGCCGCACAGCTCAACAGCCTGGCAGATTCGGGATTCCTGTCCAATCCGAACGCGCAGGGCACGCCGCAGAACGTGGTGGTGTGCGCAACGCCGACGATCACGGCCAGCTACGGGCACCTGTCGTGCTCGGTGCTGCCGTTGCCATCGCCGTTTCCACCGCCCGTGTTGCCATCGGCCGGGACGACGCCGGCGGCGCTGGTGCATGCGGCGTTCAATCCGGTGGCAGGCGGATCGTCGCAGCTGGCGCTGACGGCGGTGGCAGCCGGGACGCCGGAGACGACGGCGCTGTTCGATGCCAACGGCACACCGATCGCGGCCAGCCTGGGCGGAGGAAGCATTACGGTGAGCGGCGGCGTGGGCGGGATCGCTGAGATGCCGGATCTGGCCGCGCTGCGGGCACCGCGCGCGGGTGGGGGGGACAGCGCGATGCCGTTCGCGATCGCGGCGGCGGGGGCGGTCGCCGTCGCGGGCGGCTTTGCCGCCTGGCCATGGCGGGCCGGCCAGCGCTGACCCTTGAGCGCGCGGCGGCTCCTCAGAGGCGACGCGTGGCGAGGGAGAGCTCCTTTGGGCGTCCGGCGGCTTAGCGGGCGAAGCTGCGCGGCCGGCGGCGACCGACGCGTCGGCATGCGCGGGAAGTCCGATGGGGGTGGACGCGGGTTTCTTTGACAAGAGGAGGAGGACGGCCGTATCCACGCCGGGCGGCGCACGGTTATTAGCAGCGAGAGAGGTGAACGTCATGAACTCCATCGCTACGCTGCTCCTGACGAACAAGCTCGCTGCAGGCATCGCCGTCGCTGTCCTCGCCACCGGCGCGGCTGCCGGTACGTTCGCGGCACAGGACAAGCTGCCGGGCCAATCGAGCGGGCCGCGGTCCGAGGTCGCGGTGAGTCCGACACCGCACGCGACCGAAGGGGCCAGCGCGACGGACGTGCCGCAGGCGAGCGAAACGCCGCGAGCGATCAAGGGTATCCCGACGACCAACCCGCACTTCCAGCCGTCCACGGATGGGACCTGCACAGCCGGCGAGAGCGCCGTGAAGACGACGCCGGCGGGCACGCAGGTGATGGTGCCGTGCCAGGCCATCGAGAAGGGCGACAACGGCAAGGGCGCGGATACACACGGCAATGCGGAGGCGACGGAGCGCAGCGGCAACAGCGACCAGACGCCGGACGCGACGGAGCAGCCGGACGGGACGCCCGGGCCCGGGAACGACACGGCAGCGACCGCGGTTGCCGGCGCAGGCGAGGGGCATGACAGAGCGATGCCGACCGTACCGACGCCACACTCCCGGTAGACCGCAGGGCTGGCTCTGAACAGCAGCGGCCGTCGGATAATCCGGCGGCCGCTTTCGCGTGGTCGCGTTTCGCGTTACGGGATCAGGACGACGCGGCCGAAGGCGGCGCGCGACTCGATGTAGGCGTGGGCGTCGGCGGCTTCGGCGAGGGGGTAGGTGCGGTCGACGACGACCTTGAGTTCGCCCTTCGCGATATCGCGGAGCAGGTCGTCCATCATGGGGACGACGCGGGCGGCGCTGCGGAAGGTCTCGAGGCCGAAGAAGACGCCGGTGATCGACGCGTTGTTGCCGGAAAGTGCGCTGATATCGATGGCCCGGCCCTCGCGACTGACGTTGCCGACGGTGATCACGCGGCCGCGGTACGCCGCGCAGGCGATGCTGCCCTCGAGCGTCTTGCCGCCGACGGAATCGACGACGAGATCGACGCCGCGGCCGCCGGTGGCGGTGCGCACGGCTTCGACGAACGGGCCGCTACGGTAGTTGACGCCGATGTCCATGCCGTACTGCTTCAGCCGCTCGAGCTTGTCGTCGCTGGAGGAGGTGGCGATGACGGTGGCGCCGGCGCGCTTGGCGAGTTGGACGCAGGCGATGCCGACGCCGCTGGTGCCAGCCTGGACAAGCACCGACTCGCCGGCCCTGAGGCGGCCGAACTCGAAGAGGCAGTCGTTGGCGGTGCCCCAGGAGACCGGGACGCAGGCGGCGTGCTCGATGGAGCAGCCTTCCGGGAGGAGCCAGGTGGAGGTGGCGGGGACGGAGACGACGGAGGCGTGGGAGCCGCTGGCCATCATCGCCGTGACGCGGTCGCCGGGCTTGCGGCCGGTGACTTCGGCGCCCACCTCGCGCACGACACCGGCGCAGTTGTAGCCGACGATGTGGGGGTGCGCGGTGACGGCGCCGCCGGCGCGGTTCAGCACGTCGCCGCCCTCGATGGCGATCGCCTGGACATCGATCAGCACGCCCTTCTCGTGCAGGGGTGGGTCGGGCAGCTCCTCGTAGCGGAAGACGGTCGGCGGTCCGGGCTGGTCGTAGACGGCGGCGTGCATGGTGACCTCTCAGTGGCTCAGTGTGTCAGTCTGTCGGTGTGTCACTTGTCAGTTTGTAGACGTCGGGGTCCGCCTTCTCCATCCAGCGATCGGGGGCGGCGACGGGCTTGAAGCCGGTCTTCTGGTACAGGGCATGGGCGTCCTTTGTGCCGAGCATCCAGCGGCGGAAGCCCTGCAGGCGCGGGTGGGCGGCGACGCACTCCATCAGCCAGACGCCTAGGCCGCGGCCGCGGTACTCGTCGAGCACGAAGACGTCGCAGACGTAGGCGAAGGTGGCGTAATCGGTGATGATACGGGCGAGACCGATGGTGCGCGCGCCGGCGGCGGCGTAGAGTCCGAAGTTCAGCGACCCTTCGACGGCGCGGCGGACGATGTCGCGCGGGATGCCGGGCACCCAGTAGGACTCTTCGGCCAGCCAGCGGTGGACGACGTCGAGGTCGAGCTTCGACGCATCGGTGCTGACGACGAACTCGCCGCGGCGCCACTCCTCTTGCATCGTCAGGCGAGGTGCTGCTTGTAGAAGGCGAGGGTCCGGTCCCAGGACGTGGCGGCGGCGGCCTCGTCGTACTTGCCGCCGACCTTTTCGACCTCCGGCGAGGGGTTGCAGAAGGCGTGCTTCGCGCCGTCGTAGATGTGGAACTCGACGGATTTGCCGGCGGCGCGGATCTGCGCTTCGAGCTGGCGGGCGGCATCTGGCGAGGCCCAGCTGTCGTGTTCGGCGTAGTGGCCGAGGACGGGGCCGGCGAGCTTTGCGAGATCCGGCTGGACGCCGGGGAGGACGCCGTAGTAGATGACGCAGGCATCGAAGGGGCGGAGGGTAGCGGCGAAGAGCGATAGGCCGCCGCCGAGGCAGAAGCCGACGCTGCCGGCCTTGCCGGTGGAGGCGGAGTGTGAGGCGACGAAGTCGTAGGCGCCGGACATGTCCTTCGCGGCGACGTCCATCTGCATGGCCATCATGAGCTTGGTGGCTTCGTCGGGCTCGTCGGTGACCTTGCCGTGGTAGAGGTCGGGGGCGAGCGCGACGTAGCCGGCGGCGGCGAAGCGATCGACCACGGACCTGATCCAGGGCGTCATGCCCCACCACTCCTGCATGACGACGACGGCGGGTGCCTTACCGAACGCGGGGAGCGCGAGGTAGCCCTCGCACGTGTGACCGTTGCTGGGGAAGGTGACCATCTGGCCGGCCATGGGTGACTCCTTCGATCAAGTGGGGACGGCCGGAACGGGCATCCGGCCCGGGCTCATCGATCATACGCGTGGCGGGGGTGTGGCTCCAGATCGGCGGGTATCTCACCCCCCGGCGCCCTCTCCACGTCGTGGCGAGGGGGAGCATGGGCGGGGAGCGGTGCCGCGCTGCGTGGCGGCGGGTGCTACCTCACCCCCCGGCCCCCTCTCCACGCCGTGGCGAGGGGGGGCATGGGCGGCGAGCGGTGCTGCTCTGTGTGGCGGCAGGTGTTTACCTCACCCCCCGGCCCCCTCTCCACGTCGTGGAGAGGGGGAGCATGGGCGGGGAGCGGTGCCGCGCTGCGTGGCGCTGGCGAGCTCGGGCGGTGGTTGGGGATGGCGCAGGGCGCGAGCGGGGACGCGCAGCCACGCGCGGAGGCCACCGCGCGGGGCGGCGGACGCTTGGGCGCGGGCGACGAGCGCGAGGCGTTCGCGCTCAGCGGCGCGATCCTGCGCGATGGCCTGCAGATAGTATCGATCCATGTACCTCACCCCCGGCCCCTCTCCACGCCGTGGAGAGGGGAGCTTCAGCCGACGCGTGTGCATCCATTCAGGCTAGTCACTTGTAGCAAAATAGTGACTCGCAGCGCAAGGGCCTGCGTTGCGTGGTGGTGAATTACCTCACCCCCCGGCCCCCTCTCCACATTGTGGAGAGGGGGAGCTTCGATTGACGAGGGGTGCTGCGTTGTATGGCGCCCGGTGGCCTCACCCCCCGGTCCCCTCTCCACGCTGTGGAGAGAGGGGAGCTTCAAACGGGGAGTTGGCGCTGGCGAACGGCGTTAGCGGGGAGGGGTGCGCCGATGCCGCGGCTTACGCCTTGCCGACGGCGGCGGCGGCTTCCTTGCGGCGGTACTTCATGCGCTGGTCGCGGGCGGGGACGCGCGTCTGGCAGTGCTCGCACGTGGGGACGAGCTTCACGTCGTGGCCGCAGGACTCGTGGACGACGGTGACGCCGTCGTAGAGGTACTTGTTGCCCCATTGCATGAGCGACTGCATGACGATGCCTAGGTCGGCGCCCTTGCGGGTGAGCTTGTAGCGGGCGCGCGGCGGGTGCTGCTCGTAGAACTCGCGCTCGATGACGCCGTGCGCCTCGAGGAGCTTGAGGCGGTCGGAGAGGACGTTGGGGGCGATGCCGCGGAGCGACTCCGAGAGTTCGACGTACTTGCGCGGGCCGAGGGTGAGGAGATCGCGGACGACGAGCAGGGTCCAGCGGTCGCCGACGACGTCGAGCGTCCTGGCGACGGGGCAAGGGAGTCCGTACTGCTTGCTCATGGCGAAGATGTCCTCCCGCCTGAATCTAGCGGGTTCGGTACGTTTTTACAAGTGACTGCGCCGGGGGGGCGCGGGCCCGGTGCAAGAACACGGACTTCCCGGACGAGCGGTGGCGCAGGGTCCGCTATCGCGTGCCCTGCGCCACCTTGATTATGAAATGAGGTTTCCGGGGGGACACCCCCCGGAGCCCCCCGGCAGAGGGCGCTGCGCTCTCTGCACTCCCGCTTCCGCTTTCACGCAACATGACCGCCGTGCGGATTGGTGCGGTGTCCGCTAGCGAGCACCCTGCGCCAGCTTGATTACGAAATGAGGGTTCGGGGGGACTCGACGAGCCCCCCGCAGAGCCCCTGCGCTCCCCGCACTCCCGCTTCTGCTTTCACGCAAACATGGCCGCCATGCGGATTGGTGCGGTATCCGCTAGCGCGCACCCTGCGCCAGCTTGATTACGAAATGAGGGTTCGGGAGGGACGCCGCTGGAACGCCCTCCGCTGCGGCTAACGTTCCGGCGACAGTGGGCGCTGCGCTCTCTGCGCTCCGGCTTTCGCCTACCCATGCGATCACGGTGACAGCCGCGCGGCCGTGTGGGTGGCAATCGCGTCGCGAGCCGGGTCAGCGACCCTCGAACACCGGCTGACGCTTCTCGAAGAACGCTTTGCGGGCTTCGGCGGCGTCGTTGGTCTGGAAGGCGCGCTGGATGTTGGCGAGCTCGTAGCGGACGTGCGCCTCCAGGTCGATGCGGGTGGCGCGGACGATGGCGCGCTTCGTGAGGCGGCTGGCGATGGGGGAGCGCTCGGCGAGGAAAGCGCAGTAGGCGGCGAGGCGCGGCTGGAACTCGGCGTCGGGCACGACCTCGCCGACGAAGCCGAGGCGCAGGGCTTCGTCCGCATCGACGGTGCGGTTTTCGAGCAGGAAGCGCATCGCCTGCTCGTAGCCGATGGCCTGGGGCAGGGTGTAGGTGAGACCGCCATCGGGCGAGCCACCGATGCGGGGGTAACCGGCGATGAGGCGCATGGACCGGGCGCCGATGCGCATATCGGCGGCCATGGCGAGGGAGAGGCCGGCGCCGGCAGCGACGCCGTTCAGGCCGGCGATCACGGGCTTATCGCACAACTCGCGCAGCACGAGGGCGAAGCGGCCGACCCAGTGCACGTCGTCCATGAAGCGCTCCTGCGGCGAGAGCGGCGAGGCGTCCTCGCCGGGGCCGGAGAGGTCGAGGCCGGAGCAGAAGGAGTCGCCGCTGCCGGTGATGGCGACCACCCAGACGCTGTCGTCGCGCGCGGCGGCCTCGACGGCGGTGACGATGCCCCAGGCGAGCTCGTTCGAGAGCGCGTTCTTCTTCTCGGGGCGGTTGAGGACGATCGTGCGGACACGGCCGTCGTCGCGGACCTGGATCACGTCGCTCATCGCCGGCATCCTTTCGCTCTGCGCACCGGCGGCACTGTAGCGCGCGGCCGGGGCTCGCGGCAGCGTCCGCGGCGGACCGGCGCACACGGGCTGCAGGGTGGCCGCCCGAGCGCGCGGTGGATCAGGCGCCGACGGTGAAGCGCTGCATGTCGCGGGCGACGTCGATGGGGCCGGGGAAGATGTCGCCCATGCCGGCGATGAATGCGGCGACGCGCTCGCCCTCGTCCGGGATGGGGGGGATGAGGTGGGAGAGGACGAGGCGGGGGACGCCGGCCTCGCGGGCCATGGCGGCGACATCGAGCGTGGGGGCGTGGTAGTTGCAGGCCTCTTCGAGAATGCCGGCCATGCGCTCGTTGCCGTTGGTGCGGGCGCGCTCGATGAGCGTTTGCATCATGTCGAGGTGGACGGCCTCGCTGACGAGCATGTCGGCGCCCTTCGACGCCTGGACGAGGGCATCGCACTTCTTCGTATCACCGGAGAAGACGACGGCAGCGCCGCCGGCCTCGACGCGGAAGCCGAGCGCCGGGACGACGGGGCGGTGGTCGACCTCAAAGGCACCGACGCTGATTTCGCCGACCGTGGCGACGCGGGAGACAGCGGCGGTGGCGGGCGTCTCGTGCACGATCACTTCGATGCCGTCGCGCGAGAGCTTGTCACCGTGATGGGCGAAGCGGTAGCGGACGTCGGGGTTGAGAGCGGCGCGGAAGCCTTCGACGGCCTCGCGTGTGCCCTCCGGGCCGTAGACGGTCAGCGGGTGCGTGGCGCCGCCGAGGGTCCAGCGCATCATGATGAAGTCCGGCAGATCGGTGATGTGGTCGGAGTGCATGTGGGTGAAGAAGACGGTATCGATGTTGCCGAGGGGGACTCCGGAGGCGATGAGGCGGCGGGCGGCGCCCCAACCGCAATCGATCAGCACGGTGTCGCCGCCGCTGGTGACGACGTTGCCGGCGCCGCAGCGGTTGCCGGACGGGAGGGGGCTGCCGGTGCCGAGGATGACGAGTTCCATGGGTAACCTCACTCTCGTGCGCGGGATGGGCGACCGGGCGGCCGCGGCCCGGGCTAGGTCGGCGCTTCGACGAGCAGGCGGGGTGTGCGCGCCCGCGGCAGGCTGGCGTAGAGGTCGTCGATTAGGTCGCGCTTGATCTTCTGGTAGCCGGGGTCGGACCAGAGGTTGCGCCACTGGCGCGGGTCTTCGACGTGGTTGTACAGCTCGCCCTCCGTCCCGTCGTAGAGGATGTCGGTGCGGGGGCGGCCGACGACGCTGGCGAAGCGCGGGTCGAGCGTGGCTTCGAGGCCGGTGTCGTCGCGGGTGCTGGGCTCGTAGACGGTGCAGGTGTAGCCGTCGCGATGGATCGTGCGAAGGTGCATGCCCATGCCGGGGAACTGGCTGTCCCATTCGGTGATCATGCGCTCGTGGCCGGCGCCCGGGGTCTTCGGCAGGGGCTTGCCCTGCATCCAGTCGGGCGCGGGGACGCCGGCGATCTCGCAGAAGGTGGGGGCAAGATCGACCTGGCCGACGGGGTCAGTGACATCGGCGGGAGCGACGGCAGCGGAGGGCGCGGGACGCCAGATGCACGGCAGGCGCATGAGCGCGTCGCAGTGGTAGGGGCCCTTGAAGAGCAGGCCGAAGTCGCCCTGCAGCTCGCCGTGGTCGGTGGTGAAGAAGACGTCGGTGTCCTGCTCCCAGCCGCGTTCGGCGACGCGGCGGAGGACACGGCCGCACGCTTCATCGATCAGCTCGTTCTGGATGTGGGTCATGGCGTTGACTTCGCGCACCTGGTCGTGGGTCATGAGCTTCGGCACGAAGCGCGCGGGGCCGCCCTCGACGTTTCGGTAGCGGCCCTCGTAGTAGGCGAGCCAGTGGGCGGGCTTCTGCGCGAGGATCTCGATGCAGCGCTCGACGCTGCCGGGGTGGCCGTCCGGGAGGTCGAGTTCGCGCCAGTTGACGCGGCGCAGCTCCGCCTCCGGCGGGTCCCACGGGTGGTGGGGATCGGGGAAGCTCATCCAGACGAACCAGTCCTCGTCGGGGGAGAGGGCATCGAGGTAGGCGATGGTGCGGTCGGCGACCCAGTCGGTGTGGTAGTAGTCGCGGGGGATGGGGTTGAACTTCACCTCGGGCGCGCCGGTGTCGCCGCCGCCTTCGTCGTTCATGCCCTTCGACGTGAAGAGCTGGTAGAAGCCGGTGACGTAGCCGGGGTGGTTGTCCTCGAGCCACTTGCCGTAGTGCCACTGCTTCTGGGGGCCGTGCATGGCGAGCTCCATGTGCTCGAAGCCGCGGTAGGGGCCGGTGGAGGCGTCGCGGGCGAGCTGGTTCTCGCGCCACTTGCCGGCGAGGTCGAAGGCCGGCTCGAAGTGCGCCTTGCCGAGGAGGGCGGTGCGGTAGCCGGCGCGCTCGTGCAGGTAGGCGGCGACGCTGGGCGCATCGGCGGGGAGCGGCACGCCGTTGGCGACGACGCCGTGGGTGCGGACGTACTGGCCGGTGATCATGCTGGAGCGGGCGGGCATGCAGACGACGTTCTGGTTGTTGGCACGGCGGTAGTTGATACCGGTGGCGGCGAGGCGGTCGATGACGGGCGTGCGGGCGACCTTGCCGCCGTTGCAGCCGAGGGAGTCGTAGCGCATCTGGTCGGTGGTGATGAAGAGGATCTTGCGGCCCACGGCGTTACTCCTTCGGGGGCGCGGCGGCGGGCGTCGTCGCGATGAGCACGGTGCGCTCGAGGCCGGCCTCGCGATGCTCGTGCGCCTGCTGGTAGTCGGGGCGGGAGACCATATCGATGAACGCCTGGCGACTGGGGTACTCGACGACGGCGATGGCGTCCCAGTCCTCGCGGGCGGCGTCGCCGATGAGGACCTGGTCGCAGCGGCCCATGTAGAGCACGCGGCCGCCCTGCTTCGCGACGAGGCCGCGCGCTGCGGCGCCGTACTCGCCGTGCGAGCGGGCGCCGCCGTCCGGCTTGAACTTCAGCAGGTTGAGCATGACGACCGGGCCGCCCTTTTCGGCGGCGACAGCCGCGAACTGCCCGAACTGCTCGGCGTTGGGGCGGATGGCGCTCATGCGGAGGCCTCCTTCGCACCGCGGATGAAATCGACGACGACGCGGGCCAACTGCGGGCCGCGGTCCTCCTGGAGGAAGTGGCCGCCGCCCTCGATGGTGGTGTGCGGCTGGCCCTTCGTGCCGGGGACGAGGGACTGGAACGCGCGGTCGGCGTTGCGGGTAATGGGGTCGCCATCGCTGAAGGCGCAGAGGAACGGCTTCTCCCAGCGGCGCAGGACCTCCCACGCCTGGCGGTTCGGCTCCGAGGCGGGGTCGTCCGGGCGGGTGGGGACGAGCGCGGGGAACTTGCGCGCGCCGGCTTTGTAGCTGTCGTCCGGGAACGGGGCATCGTAGGCGGCGATCACCTCCGGCGCGAGGTCGGTGCGGCAGCCGCCGTTGACGATGTTGCCGACGTGGAGCTGGGGCGCCTTCTGCGAGAACTCCTGCCAGCGCAGGAACGCCTCGCCGGGCGGGTTGTCGCCGGTGGGCAGGAAGGTGTTGGCGGCGACGATGCGGGCGAAGCGGTCCGGGTGCTCGGCGGCGACGCGGAGGCCGATGAGGCCGCCCCAGTCCTGGCAGACGAGCGTGATGTTGCGGAGGTCGAGTTGCGTCACGAGGGCGGCGGTCCAATCGACGTGGGCCTGGTAGGTGTAGTCGTCCTGGCTGGCGGGCTTGTCGCTGCGGCCGAAGCCGATGAGGTCGGGCGCGACGGCGCGCAGGCCGGCGGCGGTGATGACCGGGATCATCGTGCGGTAGAGGTATGACCACGAGGGCTCGCCGTGGAGCAGAAGCACGGGGGCGGCGTCGCGCGGGCCTTCATCGACGTAGTGCATGCGCAGCGTGCCGCCGGCGCCGTCCGGGACATCGACGTAGCGCGGCGCGAAGGGGTAGCCGGGGAGGTCATGGAATCGCTCGTCTGGCGTGCGCAGTGCCTGCATGTGCATCCCTTTCCGCTTTCGCCGGGTCAGTCCGGCAGGACGAGGCTGTACGTGTTCGCGAGGTCATCCTGCAGCACGGTGGCGTCCGGGCCGGCGTAGGAGACGCGCAGCGTGGCGGCGAGCGTGCGCGCCCGGTAGCTCCACCCCGTCGGGAGCTTGAGGCGAGCGGCGAGGGCGGGCAGATCAGCCTCGCTGAGGGCGGCGTCCTGCTGCTGGCTGAACGCCTGCATGACGTACAGCTTGCCGCCCGGCGCGGCGAGCTCGTACACCTGCGCGCCCTTCGCGTACTCGAACACGGTGGCGCGGGCAACGCGATGCTCGACGTAGGGCGCGAGGTTTGGCGGCGGCGGTCCGAGATCGACCGTGGCGGCGAGGAACATGTCGAGCGTGCCGAACGTGGTGGTCTCGCGCGCGGCCGGCGGCTGCTTCTCGATGGCGTCCATCAGCCAGTAGCGCGGGCCGTTGAGGAGCGCGGCGAGGACGCCGCGCTGGGCCTTGATCGCGGCTGGATCGAGCGCGCGCCAGGCGGCGTCCGGGCAGTCGTTCAGGCCGTACGTGTTGTAGACCTGCGCGTTCAGGCGGCCGTCGATGATGCGCGCGAGCAGCACCTCGCAGTAGCGCTTGCCGCGCAGGCCGACGACGCGCGGCCACCCCTGCGGGCCAGTGAGGGTGGCCGAGGCGGTGGCACCCGCCGTCGCGGTCGTCGCCTCGCCGGCGGTGCCGGCCGAGGTGCAGGCGGCAAGCGCCAGTCCAGCGACGGCGAGGGCGAGGGCGAGGGCACGGCCGAGGGCGCGTCGGGCGCGGTGGCGGTTCGTCACAGTGCCTCCTCCAGCAACGCGCGGACGGTGCGGGCGACGACACGCCGGGCGGCGGCCGGCGCCAGGCCATGGTGGGCGCGCAGGGCCTCCCAGGTGGGCCAGCTTGCGGCGACAGCGAGCGCGTCGAGCAGCTCCCGGCGCGGGGCGGCGGGCAGACGTTCGAGTTCCGGGGCGAAGACGAGTTCGACTTCGCGGCGGCCGCGCTGGCGGACAGCGCTGAGGCGGCGGGCAATCTCGGGCGCCCATGGCTCGGCGAGGACGGCGGAGCGGCGGACGGGCGAGATGGCTTCGAGAATGCGGGCGCGCTGGGCGACGAAGGCATCGATGCGCACGTCGAGCGGGCCGGTGCGGGGAACGGGGCGGGCGAGCGCGAGGACACGCTGCACCTGGCGGTCGGCGACGGCGGCGTGCAGCTCATCGAGCTGGTCGAAGTGCTGGAAGACGGAGCGGAGGGAGACGCCGGCGCGCTCGGCAACGCGCTGGGCGGTGGGACGCAGGTCGCCCTCCTCGATCAGGGCGAGCATGGCGTCGACGACGGCGGCGCGGGTGCGGCCGGCGCGCGCGGCGCGGCCGTCGGTAGCGGTGGTGGTGGTGGTGGCAGCGACCATGGGCGGGATGGTAGCACTGTTTGCACTGGTAGTGCAAGAACATCGCGGAGGCGGGCAATGGGCGAGGGCCCCGCCGAACCGCCGGGGAAGGCAAGCCGGTCGGCGGCGATCCACTCCGCGCCCCTTGACACGATTCTGATGGCAGCATAACATAGCATATCGATTATATAAGGAGTACGTTACGATTGGCGACGCAGCAGCTGGATGCGGTGTTCGGAGCGCTGGCGGACCCGACGCGGCGGGCGATCCTGCAACGGCTTGGCGAGGGCGATGCGAGCGTGGGGGAGCTGGCGGCGCCGTTCTCGATCTCGCAGCCGGCGATCTCGCGGCATCTGAAGGTGCTGGAGCGAGCGGGGCTGATCACGCGGCGGCGGCGGGCGACGGCGCGGCTGAGCCACCTGGAGGCGGCGCCGCTGCGGGAGGCGACGGCGTGGCTGGCGCGATACCAGGAGTACTGGGACGAACGCTTCGAGCAGCTGGATGCGCTGCTCGCGGCGATACAGGAGAAGCCAGGCGGGCAGGGCGGCGAGGGGCCGCCGCAGAGGAAGGAAGGATAACCATGGGGACGACGCAGATCACGGCAGAGCCGGGGGTGCCGAAGGTATCGATCACGCGGGAGCTGGAGGCGCCGCGCGAGCTGGTGTTCCGCGCGTACACGGAGCCGGAGCTGCTGGTGCAGTGGCTAGGGCCGCGAAGGCTGACGATGGAGGTGAAGGAGTACGACGTGCGCCACGGCGGCGCGTGGCGGTACGTGCACCGGGAAGCGGACGGCACCGAGTACGGGTTCCGGGGCGTGTTCCATGGCACGCCCACGCCGGAGCGGATGGTGCAGACGTTCGAGTTCGAGGGGGCGCCGGGGCACGTCTCGCTGGACACGGCGACGTTCGAGGAACGCGGGGGCCGGACCATGGTGCGGCTGGAATCGGTGTTCCAGTCGGTGGAAGATCGCGACGCGATGATCGCGTCCGGGATGGAAAGCGGCGTGAACGAGGGGTTCGAGCGGCTGGACGAGCTGCTGGCGGGGCTCGCGGAGGAGCGGCGGACGGCGGGGCGGACCTAATCCCCCGCCCCTTTCCTGACTGAGGGAAGGGGGCCGACATTGCTCGGGCCAAGGCCACCAGGACGAAAGGAGTACCGCATGCAGGGAATTACGCCGTTTCTGTGGTTCAACGACCAGGCAGAGGAGGCCGTGAACTTCTATGTCTCGCTGTTTCCGGACTCGCGGGTGGTGGAGATGTCGCGCGTCGAGGACCCCCGGCCGGGGCAGAGCCGATCGATGGCGATGGCCACGTTCGAGCTGTGCGGCCAGCGATTCATGGCGCTGAACGGCGGGCCGACGTACCAGTTCTCGCCGGCGATCTCGCTGTTCGTGCATTGCGATGACCAGGCGGAGATCGACGGGCTGTGGGCGGCGCTGTCGGCCGACGGCGGGGAGGAGCAGTGCGGCTGGGTGCGCGACCGCTTCGGTGTGACGTGGCAGATCGTGCCTACGATGCTCGGGGAGGTGCTGGGCGGCCCGGACGCGGCGGGGGCGAAGCGGGCGAGGGACGCGATGCTGGGGATGCAGAAGCTGGACATCGCGGCGCTGCGGCGGGCGTACGCGGGCGGCGGCTAGCGGTTGGAGACGAGAGGCGAGATGCCTGACGGGCTGAGTGTGGTCCGGGCTGCTCGTTGCGTCAGACCCGCACGGTGAACGTGGCGAGGCCGCGGAACGACGGGATCTTGCGCCACTCGACCGGTTCCTCGGACAGGCGGAGGGTGGGGAAGCGGCGGACGAGGGTGGCGATGCCGATCTGGGCTTCGAGGCGGGCGAGGGGCGCGCCGAGGCAGAAGTGGACGCCGCCGCCGAACGAGTGATGGTGCGTGTCGGCGCGCGTGATGTCGAACGTGTGTGGGTCGGGGTACGCCGCGGGGTCGTGGTTGGCGGCTGACAGCGACGGCGTGATCGACTGGCCGGCGGCGATCGGGCAGCCGCCAAACTCCACGGGCGCGAGCGGCGTGCGGCCGGACTGCGTGACGGGCGAGTCGAAGCGCAGCATCTCCTCGACGGCGCTCTTGATCAGCGACGGGTCGGCCTGAAGCTTGCGGAGCTGGTCCGGGAAGCGGAGCAGCGCGTAGACGCCGTTTCCGATGAGGTCGGTGGTGGTGACGTTGCCGGCTGTGAGGAGCAGGCCGCACATCGTGAGGATCTCGTCGTCGGACAGGCGCTCGCCGCCCTCTTCGACGGCGATGAGCGAGCTGATGAGGTCGGCGCGCGGCCGGGCGCGCCGCTCGGCGATGGCACGCGAGAAGTAGTCGTGCAGCGCCGTGCCGGCTTTCTCGATCAGCGCGCGTTCCACCGGCGTGAGCAGCGGATTGAACACCATGACACCGATGTCCGACCAGCGCTTGAAGTCGGCGCGGTCGGCAGGATCGACGCCGAGCATCTCGGCGATGACGATCGTGGGGAGCGGGCCAGCGAAGTCTTCGATGAGGTCGAAGGACTCGCGGCCGGCGACGGCATCGAGCAGGTCATCGACGACCTGCTGGATGCGTGGGGCCATCGCTTCGACGGCGCGGGCGCTGAACGCTTTGCTGACGAGGCCACGCAGACGCGTGTGGTAGGGCGGATCGGAGAAGAGCATGCTCATGTGGCCGTCCTCGGTCAGCCCTTCGGCGCCGAGGAACATGCGCTCGAACGTGTTCTCGCCGGCGTTGCGGGGGTCGACGGAGAGCGTGCGGTCGCGGAGCACGCGATCGACGTCGTCGTGGCGGGTGAGGATCCAGCGTTGGAGGACGGTGTCGTGGTGCACCGGCTCGCGCTCGCGGAGGTCGTCGAGGATAGGGTAGGGGTCGGCCTGGAAGGCGGGGGCGAGCGGGGTGCGGGCGACGCCGGTGGGGACGGGGGTTTCGCGGGTTTCGGGTTCAGCCGTCATGTCGCCGCCTTGCTCCTCTCGTGTGGACCTTCGCTGGCCATCGTATCAGGTCGCCGGACCGTGGGCGGTGGCCGGGACGCCCCGGCCTTGCCCGCCGGACGCTGGCACGGCACTCTACGGGCGCGGGCATCCCGGCCCGGTGGGCCGCCGGGGCGTTCACTGCCGTTTGCCACTTCGATCACAGAAGGGGGCTCCGTGGTCCTGCTCGCCCTGCGCAACCTGATCTCCGAACGGACGCGGTTCGCGTTTTCGGCGGCGGGCATCGGCTTCGCCGTGTTCCTGATCACGGTGCTGCTGGGGCTGTACCAGGGGTGGAACCAGAAGGTCGGCGGCTTCGTGGAGCGGGTGCCGGTGGACGGGTGGGTAGCGCGGCAGGGGACGACGGACTTCCTGAACGCGGCATCGATCCTGCCGGGGACGATGGGGGCGCAGGTGGCGGGGCGGCAGGGGGTGGCCTCGGTGGACCCGCTGATCGTGCGGCCCATGGCGTTCTACCACAACGGCGCGAAGGTCGAGACGCAGCTGGTGGGCTTCGACACGGCGACCGGCGTCGGCGGGCCAATCGCGATGGACCGCGGCGACGGCAAGCCGAGCGGCGACGAGATCGTGGTCGATAGCGTGCTGGCGCGGACGAGGGGGCTCGGCATCGGCGACACGCTGACGAGCGGGAGCCACTCGTTCAAGATCGTAGGCGTGTCGAACGGCGGCAACTTCGCGTTCACGCAGGCGTCGTTCGTGAACATCCATGCCGCGGCTGACCTGCTGCAGATGGGAGACGCGGTGACGTTCTGGCTGTTTCGCGTGACGCCGGGCACGAACGTCCAGCAGCTCAACGTCGGGATCGAGTCGGCGGCGCCGGGGGTGCAGGTGTTCACGTCGCACGAGTTCGCGCAGGCGACGCGCCACCGGATCCTGGACAGCGTGATCCCGATCATCGGGCTGATCGTGGGGCTGGCGTTCATCGTGGGCATCGCGATCACGAGCCTGACGATCTACACGACGACGGTGGAGCGGACGCGGGAGTTCGGGGTGATGAAGGCGATCGGCTTCAACAACATGGACCTGTACAAGCTGGTGGTGAACCAGAGCATGCTGACGGGGACGGTGGGGTTCGTATTCGGCGTGGCGCTGACGCTGTTGCTGAGCCGGTTCGTCGACCGGCTGGTGCCGCAGTTCATCGTGTTCGTGCGGGCGCAGGACATCGCGCTGGTGCTGCTGGCGACGATCCTGATGGCGGCGGGAGCGGCGATCGTGCCGGCGCGGCGGGTGGGCGCGGTCGATCCGGCCGTGGCGTTCAAGGGATAGCCATGCCAGACGCAGTCCTTGAGCTGATCGATGTGAGCCAGGTCTTCGGCGACAAGACCAACCCGACGCACGCCATGCGCTCGGTATCGCTGCAGATCCCGCCGCAGCAGGTGGTGATCATCATGGGGCCGTCGGGCGCCGGGAAATCGACGCTGCTGGCGGTGGCAGGGGCACTGCGGCGGCCGACGTCGGGCGAGGTGCTGATCGAAGGGCGGCCGCTATCGTCGTTGAGCGACAACCAGCTGGCGGACGTGCGGTTGCACAAGCTGGGGTTCGTGTTCCAGGAGTTCAACCTGCTGGATTCGTTGACGGTGATGCAGAACCTGGAACTGGTGCTGCGCAAGGCGAAGGTGCGGGGACCATCGGCGAAGGCGCGGGCCACGGAGTTGCTGACGATCCTGGGACTGTCGCATCGCATGCACCACCACATCAAGACGCTGAGCGGCGGCGAGCGGCAGCGCGTGGCGATCGCGCGGGCGCTGGTGAACAATCCAACGGTGATCCTCGCGGACGAACCGACGGCCAGCCTGGACGGCGTGCGGGGCGCCGAGGTGATGTCGATGCTGCAGATGATCGCGCACGACATGGGGACGGCGGTGCTGATGGTGAGCCACGACCACCGCGTGCTGAAGTACGCCGACCGCATCGTCTGGCTGGAGGACGGCCACCTGGAGGAGCGGGAGCCGGCATCGATGATGTCGCCGGCGCCGGGGGCGTGACCGGCGGGGCGGCGGTGGCCGGCGTCTGCGCCGGGCCACCGCCGCGTGTTCGTGGCGGCACTACATCGCCCGGAGCGCGCGCCGCCGCACGAGGGCAGGCGGCTCGACGGCATCGAACGGCAAGGAGAGCCATGGCGAAGGCGCCGGAGTCGCGGATATCGCCGAGGGGCGGGGCGCGACGGCGGCGGCCGCGTCCTTGACCTCGAACGTGCCGCCATCGCTGCGGCCCCAGACCTCCGGGAAGTACTGCTCGTAGGCCGTGGCCGGCGGCAGCTTGAAGACGCCGGGCGTCGTCGCGCGGGCGAAGTAGGTGTACTCGTACACGCCCTTCGCGACGAAGCGGGCGAACAGCACGACACGGTTGTCGAGCATGTCGGTGTGGCCGAAGGGGCTGTAGCGCTTGTCGACCTGGTAGGACGCGCGCTGCGCTGCCGCGAGCTGGCGCTGGATCTCGGGCGGCGTGGTGCGCAGGCTGGTGTCGATCGGCTCGAGGCCGGCGGGAAGGTTGTCCTCCAGGACGAGGAAGTTGAGGTCGGACGGCGCGACCAGCGTGACCTTGACGCGGACGACATCGCCGAGGGCCGCGCGGGTTGTGGGCGTGCCGGTGGGGTCGGACGCCAGCGCGTACTCGTGGGAGACGCCGATGCCGTAGTTGGCGGCTTCGACGTTGTCGGCGGGGGTGAAGTAGCGCAGGTGGGCGGTGTAGTAGAGGCGGCCGGCGGCGTCGGCGGGGGAGCGCTGGATGCGCAGCTCGTTGGTAGCGTCCTTCAGCAGGTCCTTCATCTGGATGACGACGCTGTCCTCCTGGCGCACCTTGCCCTTTTCGGCCTTGGCGGAGAGCTTGCGGCTGCCGTTGAGATCGACGCTGTAGCCGAACGACGCCTGGGCGTCCTTGCGGACGAGCATGAAGTCGGTGATGGCGAGAAGCGAGACAGCCGTATCGTGCGGGGACTCCCAGTGGCCGTCCTTGCGTGCGACCATGAGCCAGCGCAGGGTGCCATCAACGAGCGGGCTGTCCGGCTGGAGGGCGGTGAACGCCTGCAGCACCTGCGCTGTCGCCTGCGTACTGTTGCCGAAGAGACCGGCGTCGTAGGTGGCTTCCTCCCAGTGGTTGCCGGTGGCGGAGGGGATCGCCGCGCCCTGCAGCTCGTTGAGCAGCGTGGTGAGGCGCGGATCGGTCGTGGAGCCGCCGCTGAGCTTGATGGCGAGGGCGAGCCAGGCGCGGGCAGTGTTGCTCATTCCGGTGCGCTGCTCGGCCACGGCGAAGCTGCGGCCGAGATCGCCGTCGCCGTTGCGGGCGAGGGCGTAGAGCATGAAGGCGCGCAGATCGATCTGCGGCGAGAGGACATCGCGCGGGACGTCGAGCTGCTGGCGCAGGTAGCGCGCGGCGTTGGCGGAGGCGTTGGCGTCGACGTGGTAGCCGTCGCGTGACGCTTCGGCGAGGCCGATCAGCACCCAGGCGGTGATCGCCGGGTCGGAATCGTCGCCGCTCCACCAGCCCCATCCGCCGTCCGGGTGCTGATCGTTGTAGAGGCGCTGGAGCGACCGCTGCACCAGCGCATCGAGAGCGGAGCTATCGGCGGGGGCGGCAAGGTCTGTCAGGCCCAGTTGCTTCGTGGCGCGGCGAAGTGCGAGCTGCGGCAGGAAACGGCTGACCGTCGTCTCGGCGCTCTCGTACGGGTACTCCTTGATGTACTGAATGGCGGTATCGACGCCGGCGGCGAGGGACGGGGCGACGCGGACGGTGAGCTCGCCGGCGTCGGGGCGGACGTAGTAGGGCACGTCGATGGCCTCCGACGCCTGGCCGGTGACCTGGCCGGCCGTGCCGACGGTCTCCGGGGTGTAGAAGGAGTAGAGGGGCAGCGTGAGCTTCACGCTGTCGGACTTGCCGCCGCCCTTCGCTTCGAACGTGAGGTTGAAGGCGTCGCGGCCGGGAGCGACGGTCGCCTGCCAGCGGACAAGCGCGTCCTGGCCGGGCTGCACGGTCACCTTGCGGGTCGCATCGCCGACGACGCTGATGCCGTCGGCCTTGAGGGACACGCCGATGTCCAGCGGGGACGCGGTGAAGTTGTGCACGATGGCGCCGAGGGAGGCCTGGTCGCCGGCGACGAGGAAGCGGGGGACGGCAGGGCGGATGATCAGATCCTTGGTGGCGACGATCTCGTTGCGGGCCTCGCCGGCCCTCGTGTCCGCGGTGATGCCGCGCGCGGTGAGGCGCCACGTCGTCAGCGTGTCGGGCAGCTTGACATCGACGGTGGCGCGGCCATCGGCGCCGGTGCGGAGCGCGGCGTCCCAGTAGGCGGTGTTGGGGAAGAAGGTGCGGGACTGGTCGCCGGCGCCGCCGCCGCCCCCCTTGCCGCCCTGCGAGAGGCGGACCGCCAGCTCGTTGGCGCGGTCGATCGAGACGGCGTAGGAGGAGCCGCTCATCACGCTGAGCGGGCGCTGCGACCAGAAGGCCTGCAGAGCGGGCTGCGCGGGGTCGTCCTGGAGCGAGAGCACGGACTTATCGACGAGGGCGAGCGAAAGCTCGGCGGGCACGCCGTTGCCGTTGCTGTCCGTGGTGCGGATGGTGTAGTGCACGGTGTCGCGGGGGGCGTAGGTGGTGCGGTCGGGGGTGATGGCGATGTTCAGCCGCTTGGTGTCAGTGGACACCTTGAGATCGACCATGCCGATCTTGAGCTGCGGCAAGGGGTCGCTGGCGGTCGGGGGCTTGAAGAGCATGACGCTGACGAAGACGTTGGGCACGTGGTCCTCGGTGATCGGCACCTCGATGACGTCGGAGTTCGTGGCGAAGTCGCGCAGGTCGTAGCGCAGCAACCGGCCGCGCTCCTGCGTGATCAGGCCGCGGCTGGCGGCGAAGGGCGCGGCGACGAGGATCTTCGCGGTGTCGCCGGGCTTGTACTGGTCCTTGTCGGCGACGAGCTGGATGACGTCGTCGTTGCCGACGCGCCAGCTGGCGTACTCGCCGCTGGACACCCAGACCTCGACGGACGAGCGCACCGGGTTGCCAGCGGCGTCGGTAGACTCGGCGAGCAGGTAGTACTCGCCGCTCTTCGCGGGGCGGAAGGTGTACTGCCCCTTGCCGTCGGCGGCAGTCGTCACGTCGAGGGTGCGCTCCAGCGTGTCCTGCGGCGTGCTGCTGTAGTGCTGGGTGCCGTCGGCGTCACGCGTGCGCACGGTCTGCCACTGGCGCGAGAAGACGCTGACGCGGGCGTGGACGCCCGGCACGGCCTTGCCGTCCGTGCCCAGGCTGACGACATCGACGGTGGCGTCCTGGCCGGCGCTTGCAACGTAGTCCTTCGGCTTCATGCCGACGTAGAACTGCCCCTTGTGGACGATGACTCCCGAGAAGTTGCCGACGGCCTGGCCGTTCTGGTCGGTGACGGTGGCCTCCAGGGTGAAGGTCTGGCTGAGGGGATCGGAGGAGAGATCGGCGGGGAGGCTGAAGGTGAACGCGCCGGAGGGATCGGTGACGCCGATGCCGGTGCCGCGCACATGCTGCTGCTGCTGGTAGTAGGGGCCGTTGGTGTAGTCGTAGGAGGGGGTGTAGTCGCTGAAGCTGAAGCCGGGCTCATCTGCGCTCTGGAAGAAGTAGGGTTGCGACGTCACGGTCCAGCTCACGGCCGCATTCGCGAGCGGCGCGCCGAAGAAGAGGTCGGCGGTGACGGTGGCGGTGACGCGCTCGCCATTGACGTACGCGTCCTTCGAGGGCTTGAGGTTGACCTCGAACTCGGGGTTCTTGAAGGCGGCGACGCGGAAGGGGATGAAGGCGATCTGCGAGCCGAGCCCGCCGACGGGCGGGGAGCTGACGACGGTCTCCAGGCGGGCGTAGTACTGGCCCGTACCAGCCTCGGTGCTGAGCGCGAGTTGCGTATCGAAGGTGCCGAGGTCGGAGAGCGTGACGGCGCGGGACTGGACCTCGCGTCCGCGGTCGTCGGTGATGACGAGGCGGAGCGGCGTCGCTGGCGGGAGGGAGTAGTGGGCGTCGTCGTCCTTGCGCACAACGCCCTTGAAGTAGACCGTCTCGCCGGGGCGGTAGATGGGCCGGTCGGTGTAGAGGTAGCCGACGAGCGGCGGCAGGATGAACTGGAAGCCGCCCTGGGCGATAGAAGCGGCAGGGTTGATGCCGTTGCTCCACTGGGTGCCCGAGAGGGCGACGCGGCCGGCGGACTGCGCGGAGACGTAGTAGCCGGGATAGATGCCGTTGGCCGGCGTCTCGGTGGTGACGCGGGCGACGCCGCCGCCGTCCGTCGTGGCGCTGGCGACGATCGCGCCGCCGGGGCCGAAGACGTCGAATGGCATGCCGGTGATGGCGGCGCCGGTCTTCATATCAACCATCCACACGAGGAGGTCGTGGGCGGTCCACTTCGTGACGACGTTGACGCTGCTGACGACGAGCGGCATCGATTCATCGCCCAGGGCGCCGGGCGCGGTGACCCGAAGGAAATACACGCCCTCCGGCAGCTTCGCGTCCGGGGCGGCGAGCCGCGTCATGATGACGACCGGCTTATCGAGCGGGGCGTTGGCGATGGGCTCGCTCCAGCTGCGGACCAGCTGGGCGCCGGCTGGAGCGGGGCCGTTCACGCCGTGGGTCTCGGCGTAGATCAGGTCTTCGCGCTTGATGGCGTAGAGGGCGAAGTCGACGCGATCCAGGTTCCAGGCGGTGACGCCGACCTGCGGGTCGGCGTAGGCATCGAAGGTGCCGGAGACGGACGAGCGGAAGAGGCTGAAGCTGGACTGCATCTTCTGCGTGACGAATCGCAGATCGAGCGGCGCGGCGAGGTGCGCGCCGTAGCGGTCGACGGCGGCGGTGCTGAGGGTCACGCGAAACGGCGACGACGGCGGCATGGCGAGACCGATGTTCAGCGACGTATCGTCGGACGACCAGTTCATGTACGGATCGCTGGCGGGCTTCGGGTCGATCGTGATGTGCTGCTCGACCGACTTCTGGTCCATGGGGTTGTTGAAGCGTAGGGTGACGCCATAGCGGTCGGCAGCGAGGCTGCCGTTAGCGGGCATGGTGTCCACGACGCGGGGGAGGCCGACGGTGCTGAACGACCAGCGCACGTCGCCGGCCGAGGCCGCGCCGCCGCCCGGCGTCTTGACACCGCCGCGCACCGTGGCCTCGAAGGTCGTGTCGAGCGCGAGCGGGCGCGCCGGGTGGAAGACGTAGGTGCGGTCGTCGGTCCACTCGATGGCGCCGGCGACGGGCGCGCGCGACGCTTGCGCGACGAGCGCGAAGGCGGCGGACGCGGACGCCTTGTCCACGGGCTGGTTGTAGGCCACCTTGATCTCCGGAAGGGGCGCGACGAACTTGCTGTTGCCGGGCGGGAAGAAGGCGACGACCTTCGGCGTGAGGGTGCTGAACGAGAAGACGTAGTCGCCGTCGAGCGTGGCGCCCAGTTCGTTGGCGAGGCCGGCCTTGACGCGCACGGTGTAGCGGGCGGAGGGCGCCCAGCCCGCGCCGGACGGCGTGAAGGTGTAGAGCGACGTGTTCAGCCAGCGCCCCTGGCCGGCGACCGGCGGGTCGAAGGCGAGGATGCCGTCCGGGCCGCGCTTCGCGATGACGGTGAGGGGAGCGACGGAACGGCTGAACTGCACCATGATGGCGGCATCGAGGCCGACCTCCGTGGCGCCATCCTGCGGGAAGGCGGACGTGACGGTGAGCTTGCCCTCGGTGGTGAAGCGGAAGCCGAGATCGACAGGCGCGGCGCCGCGCGGCACCTGCGTGGGCGCGAGCTTGAGGCTGACGTCGTAGGAGACGCCGCGGGCGAGGCCGGGCCACTCCGGGCGGAATGTGAGCACGTCGCCGACAAACTGGCGGCTCCCGGCGGGCTGGTGGCTGATCTGGAGCGCGGCCAGCGCGGCCTTGCGATCGAGCGCGCCGGCGAGGCGGATGCGCACGGGCGCCATGGGCGATACGGCATCGCCGCCGGGGCCGAGCACATCGACGCACAGTGGCTTGTCGCAGTGGGAGGCGCTGCCGCCCGGCAGCGCGAGGAGCACGCCGGCCACCACGCCGGCGAGGATGATCGCAGCGACGGCACCGAGAGCGGCGCGCTGGCGCAGGGTCAGCGCCCGCCAGCGCCCGGCGACGCGGGACGGAGCGGTCCGCAGGTGTGAGATCGTGCGCTGGAACATCGTACTCCTCCTCAGGGGGCTTCGACGAAGATGGTGGCGGTCTCGCTCCAAAGCTCCGTGCCGTCGAGCGACAGCGCGCGCGCCCGGAAGGCGTGCGTACCGGCGCCGAGCTGCCAGTTGACGCGATATGGCGGCGACGCCAGGCGCGCGAGTGGCGCCCCATCGACGTACAGCTCGACCCACCGGACGGCGGCGGACGGCAGCGCCTCGACCGCGATCGCCTGGTCTTCGGGGCGCAGGGCGCGGGTGAGGTGCAGCGTCACGCCGCCGGCGGGCGAGACGAGGCGCAGGGGCGGCGCACCGGCAGGCATGCCGCCGTCCGCGGCGGGCGCGATGGCGCCGGTGGCCGCGTAGGGCGGCACGGGCGGCAGCGGGAGGCCGGCGGCGCGCGCCCAGGGGATCGCCCCAGGCGGGACGAAGGTGTAGACGCGCTCGATCGCCGGGCCGGGACAGCGCGGCTCCGGGAGGCCGGTTGCGCCGCACACGGCGACGGCGCGGTAGTAGTCATCCGGCTTCACCGGCGCGGTGCCGGCGGCGAACAGCTCGACGCGCTGGCGCGGGCAGGCGGGTGTGGGCAGCAGGCCGGACGGGAGGCAGACGGCGACGTGCTGGATGCCGCGCGGCTCGGCGAAGGCGCGCATCGGACGGCCGGCGGCGGCAGCGTTCATGACGTCGCGCCAGATCGGCGCCGCGCCATCGACGCCGGAGACGTCCCGGATCGGCGTGTTGTCGGCGTTGCCCGCCCAGACGCCGACGGCGAGGTCGGGGGTGTAGCCGACCGTCCAGTTGTCGCGGAAGTCGGTCGTGGTGCCGGTCTTGACGGCGGCGGGGAAGTCGAGCTGGAGGGGGCTGTTGTAGCCGAAGCCGGGGGCGCGCGCGTCGTTGTCGGAGAGGATGTCGCTGAGCAGATAGGCGGTCTGCGGCGATACGACGCGATCGCGGGCTGGAGCGGGCGCGCGGTAGAGCACGTGGCCGCTGGCGTCTTCGACGCGCGAGATGGCGACGGGGTCGACGCGGACGCCGCCGGCGGCGAGGTCGGCGTACGCGGCGGTCAGGTCGAGCAGGCGCACTTCGCCGCCGCCGAGCGTGAGCGAGAGGTCGTAGCGCGCGGGGTCGCCGAAGGTCGTGAGTCCCATGCGGCGGCCGAGGGCGACGGCGTTGTCGATGCCGACGGCGGCGAGGAGACGCACGGAGGGCACGTTGTAGGAGGAGGCGAGCGCCTCACGCAGTGGGACGGGGCCGTGGAACGTCATGTCGTAGTTGTTCGGGGCGTAGGGCTGGCCCTGGCGCGTCTGGAGCGTCGTCGGGATGTCGAGCAGCTCCGACGCGGGCGTGAAGCCCGCTTCGAGGGCCGCGGCGTAGACGATCGGCTTGATGGAACTGCCGGGCTGGCGCTCGGCGAGGGCAACGTTGTACGCGCCGTCGATCGAGGCGTTGAAGTAGTCGGCGCTGCCGACCATGGCGCGGACGGCGCCGGTGGCGGGGTCGATGGCGACGACCGCGGCGTCGGTGAGGTTGTGGTCCTTGAGCGCGGCGACCTGGCGGTCGACGGCCCGCTGCGCCGCGCGCTGGAGGTCGAGGTCGAGCGTGGTGTAGATGCGCAGGCCGCCGGCGGCGAGCGCGTCCGCGCCGACGATGCCCGGCAGGAGCTGGCGCACCCAGGCGACGAAGTGCGGAGCCTCGATGGGGAAGGGAGTCGGATTGAAGCGCAGTGGTTCGGCCGCGGCGGCAGCCGCTTCGGCGCGGGTGATGTCGCCGGTGGCGACCATGCGGCCGAGCACGGTGGCCTGGCGCGCGCGGGCGGCGGCCTGGTGCGTGAACGGGTCATAGTCGGCCGGCGACTGGAGCAGCCCGACGAGGAGCGCGGACTCGGCGAGGTCGAGATCGCGCGCGGCCTTGCCGAAGTAGGTGCGGGACGCCGCTTCGATGCCGTAGGCGAGGTTACCGAAGTAGACGCGGTTCAGGTACTGCTCGAGCACCTGGTCCTTCGACATGGAGCGGTCGATGCGCAGGGCGAGCAGGGCTTCGCGGACCTTACGGAGGGGGTTCTCGGAGGCGCGCTCCTGGGGGTCGAAGTAGAGGTTGCGCGCGAGCTGCTGCGTGATGGTGCTGCCGCCAGAGCGCACCTGGCCGTGGATGAGGTCTGTGAACGCGGCGCGGAGGATCGCGCGCGGGTCGACGCCGGGGTTATCGTAGAAGGAGGCGTCCTCGGTGGCGACGACGGCCTGACGGAGGCGGGGCGGCAGCTCGCGCAACGGCACGAAGGTGTAGCGGGCATCGGCGGGGCCGCCGGAGTCGTAGAGGACGTGGCCGCCGGCATCGAGGATCTTCGTCGATTGGGGGAGGGCGCGAGGGGCGGGGGGCGGGGGCAGCGGCGCCACGTAGAGGGCAACCCAGGCGGCGGCCGCCGCGACGGCGGCGAGGAGGCGCACGGAGGGCACGTTGTAGGAGGAGGCGAGCGCCTCACGCAGTGGGACGGGGCCGTGGAACGTCATGTCGTAGTTGTTCGGGGCGTAGG
>DASQHL010000050.1:0-10339 GCA_035632115.1 Dehalococcoidia bacterium
CGCAACGGTCAGCTCGTCCGGCGCGATCTTGCCGCCTCGCGCCAGCTTCTGCAAGCCCGCCACCACCACGCCGCCGGCCGTCTCCGCGAAGATGCCCTCGCTCTCCGCCAGCAGCTTGATCCCCGCCACGATCTCGTCGTCATCCGACGCCACGCCGTGCCCGCCCGACTCCTCCATCACCTGCAGCGCGTAGTAGCCGTCCGCCGGATTGCCGATGGCCAGCGACTTGGCGATCGTCTTCGGCCGCACCGGGCGGATGTCCATCGTCCCCGCCTCGTGCGCCGTGACGATCGGTGAGCACCCCAGCGCCTGCGCGCCCGACATCTTCGTCTGCACGCTGTCGATGAGCCACAGCTTCGCCAGCTCCTGTAGCCCCTTCCAGATCTTCACGTACAGCGACCCCGACGCCATCGGCGCCACGACGTGCTCCGGCGCCCGCCAGCCAAGCTGCTCCGCCACCTCGTACCCCAGCGTCTTCGAGCCCTCCGCGTAGTACGGCCGCATGTTGATGTTCACGAACGCCCAGCGGTACTTGTCCGCCAGCTCCGAGCACAGCCGGTTCACGTCGTCATAGTTGCCGTCCACCGCCACCAGCGTCGCCCCGTACACGCTGGAACCGACGATCTTCCCCCGCTCCAGGTCGCTCGGGATGAACACGTACGCGTCGAGCCCGGCCGCCGCCGCGTGCGCCGAGACGCTGTTCGCCAGGTTCCCCGTCGATGCGCAGGCCAGCGTCTTGAAGCCGAACTCCCGCGCCTTGGTCGCCGCCACCGTCACCACCCGGTCCTTGAACGACCACGTCGGATTCACGCAGTCGTTCTTGATCCAGAGGTTTTTCAGGCCAAGGTGCTCGCCCAGGTTCTTCGCGCGGATCAGCGGCGTGAAGCCGGCGCTGATATCGACCGCGTAGGCGGGGTCCACCGGCAGCAACTCGGCGTAGCGCCAGACGGAGAGCGGCCCCCGCTCGATCGTCTCGCGCGTGACGTTGCGGTGCATCGCCGCGTAGTCGTACGCGACCTCCAGCGGGCCGAAGCAGAACTCGCAGACGTGCAGTGGTTCGAGGTTGTATTCGCGCCCGCACTCCCGGCAGCGCAGGGCCTTGGCGTATGGCATGACGTACCTCCTGGCGCCGCCCGCGCAGGCGGACGGACGGGATGTTGCTATCCCGGCAGGGCGCCCCGGCTCTCCCGGGGCAGTGGCATCGCCATGCTGTAGAGGTTCATCTCGCTCCGAAACAAGAATCCGCCAGCGGGCGGAAGCTGCCGCAATCGTAGCAACGCGCGTCCCGGCATGTCAATCGACCGCCACGCCGTCCAGCCACTACCCGCCCGGAGGCAGCGGCGCCCGGTGCAACATGCACCGGGCGCCACCTTGTCACTGCCGGCGTCCCGCTACGGGATCGACGCCAGCGTCATCGCCGTGTAGCTCTGGCCCGGCGTGTTGCGGCACGTCCAGTTGCCGCTCGCCTTCCCGTAGATCAGCGTCACGCACTTCCCCAGCGCGCGCTCACCGTACGCGTTCGGGTGCACCGACTCCTGCGCGTCACCCTGGCAGCAGCCCGTGTTCACCCAGCGCACCCACTCGCTCGTCACCGGATTCGGCCCGCTCGATCCCACGAGCGACGAGTGGACGTTGCACACCTCGTGCCCGTTCAGCGCGTCCCGCACGTCTAGGAACTGCACGCCCTTCTCCGCCGCCACCTGCCGCATGCTGTCGACGATGGTCGGCGTCGCCACCTGCTTCGCCCAGTCGAAGTCCTCGCTGTAGAACGGGCACCCGCCTGTCCACCACCGGTCGGATCCAGAGTACCGCACGTCGGCCGCCGCCGGGATCGGCGACGAGTAGCCCGCGACCACGAAGCGCCATTGCGATGGGCTGTACCCCGCCTGCGCCATCACCGCCCGCACTTCGTCGATGGACTTGCGCAGGCCGTTCTGCGCTGCCGGCAGCGCCGCGACCAGCGCCGCCTGCTGCGACTGGTTGCACGGACCCAGGCCCAGCACCCAGGCCGAGGCACAGTTGACCACGCGGTCAGCGAAACCGAAGTCGTTCGCGGAGATCGTCAGGACGATCAGCTTGACGTTCTTCTGCTGCGCCACCGTCAGCAGCTGGTCCGCCTGCGGCGCCTCGCCCTTGAAGCTCTGTCCGCCCTGCGACGCACGCCAGATGTTCACGTTCTGCGCGCCCGAGCACGCGAGGTTGATCTTCTCGTTCACCGAGATGCCGGCGCTCTTGATCGTCGCCACATCCGACCGATGGCAGCCGTTGCTGTACGAGGACCCATAGACCCGCGTCGCGTCGTAGCTGCAGAAGATCCACAAGCAACTCGCCGCGCGGTCCGTGCCGTCCCGCGTGCCCGTCAAGTTCAGGCTGTTGCCCTGCCAGCGTCCCGCTTCTCCGGAGATGAAACTATCGCCGAGCGATACGATCGCCGTCGTGGTGGACGCCGGCGTCGCGTGTGACGCCGCCGGCTGCGACATGAACACCGCCACCACCGCCGCCGCAAGCGCGACAGCCAGCATCAGGCACCGCCGCCGACCCCTCCCCGCAATCGACCACGTCAACCCCTTCAAGACGCTTCCCCTTCTCTGCGGCCGCGATCCTCCGCGGCTTGGCGGCAAAGGTACGCCTGTCATTGGATGCTGTCAAGAGAGCGGCGCCCGGTGTTCTGCGCTGCTCACGGCGTGGTGTCCGGCCGCACTTCCCGTGAGAGCGATCACCTCGTACGCCGCCGCCAGGTCCGCCGCCCGCCGCTCCGCCGCCGGCCGAAACCCCGCAAACTCCACCGCCTCGCACTGCTCCAGCAGGCCCGCCGCCACTCGCGCCGGCCACCGGTCGATCTCCGTCGCAGCCATGCCGCGCTCCAGCTCGCTGTGCGTCATCGCGAACGCGGCGAATCCGTACCGCTCGCTCAGGTACCCGCGCACGATCGCGGCGATGCGCGCGTAGTACTCCGCCGGGTCGCGCTCGCCGACGCCACCCGCCGCCAGCGCGTCGAGCGCCGCCCGCGCACGCACCTCGGGCCTCGCCCCGGGCGCTGCCGGGGACAGCGCGCCGCGTGCGGGCGGCGGGATCGCCAGCGTGCGCGCAAGCAGTACGTAGCTGCCGCCCGTGAGCAGCGCGAACGCCGCCACGAAGATCACCGGCACCACCGGCCGCGGCGCCGGGTCGGCGATCGAAAGCTGCGGCTGGAGCGGCCGCAGCGCCGTGTCGCCCGGCGGGAGCACGCTCTCGATCGTGACGGTGCCCGCCGGCGTGCCGAGCGTCCCGCCTGGTGTCTGGTCGCCTCTCCATCCCAGCGTGAACGAGGGCACGGTGAACGTTCCCGTCCGGAACGCGGCGAGCGTGTATGTGAACGTCGTTCGCTGGAGCCCCGGCTGCGGCCGCGTCGTGACCGCCGCCGCCACGTCGACGACGTCCAGCCCGCCGAAGTCGCTGCCCGCTGTCGGCGCGCCCGTGATCGTCGTCCCGTCCGCGTGCTCGACGCTGATCGTCAGCGTCAGCCGGTCGCCCACCGTCGCCGTCGCCGGCGCGATCGTCAGGGACGGCCGGATGATCGGCGCCTGGGCCCGTGCGGGCCCCACGAGTACCAGCGTCGCGCCGAGGATCACGACCACGGCTACAGCAGCATGCGAGAAGCGCATCGCTCAGCGCGCGGCGTCGCGGCGCTCGATCAACAGCTCCGTGAGCTGCGTCAGAGCGTTGTACGCCAGCACCACGTAGTCGCGCGGGTGCAGCTCGTCCAGCGCCTTCAGCCGTTCGTCGCGGGCCTGCACCATGTCCACCACGTCGTCGGAGAAGTCGATCGTCATCTCCAGTTCGTACAGCTCGCCGTCCTCCGCCACGACGATGCAGCCGAGGTCGCTCCGTTCGGCGCCCGCCAGGTTCACCTCGATGGCGTTGGTGAAGAAGGCGCCGGGGTATGGCGGAAACGGCCGCAGCGCGTGCGCTGCCTCGCGCAGCAGGAGCCGCAACTGCTGCGCCGCGCGGTCGACGATAGCATCGGCCTGCTGCTTGCGGGCGAGGGCGTCGGCGTCGTCCATGGTCTCAGGGTAGCGGGCGGCGCGCGTTCATCCGATGGAGAGATATGCACCGCGCTCCGAAGCGCTCAAACGCCCTGCTGACTAGGGTCTCCCGGCTGCCACTCCTCGTGCACGGCGCTCCCCCGCTCCGAGCGCAGGAAGGCCCGCCCAACCGGCGTCACGTCGATGACGTCGCCGACGCCGTTGCGCAATCGAACGACGAAGCCAAGATCGACGGCGTCCTCCCAGATCGGCAAGCGGGGGCACGAAGTCCGCCACGCCTCCATAACCTCGGCGTACGGCCTGGGCTCCTCGGCAATCCATTGGACGAGGTCCAGCACCAGGGCCTTGTTCTGCACGACCATCCTGCTGCGCCTCCGTCCTCAGGCTAAAGGATGTTCAAGCCTACCTGCTCATTCGCGCAGATTTGCGCAGGCTTGGCCCCGTGGAACTTTGTCAACGAAGCTGCTCCGTACCATTTGTGACGATTGACACAAGCCGTCGCCGTGGTAGAATCTCCGTATCGGCCCGCGCGCATTGAGCATTGCACACGTTTGCCTACATTTTCGTCCGCCAATCACCCCGTGCTCGCTGCCGTCCCCTCGCTCGACGGCGACCGCTGGCTCACGCTCGGCCAGGCCTGCCGCCTCCTGAACGTCGATGAGTCCACATTGCGCCGCTGGGCCGACGCCGGCCAGGTGCGCACCTTCCGCACGCCCGGCGGCCACCGCCGCTTCGCCGAGACCGACGTCCGCTCCATCGTCAGCGGCCGCGGCCGCAAGCAACCAATCAGCGGCGTCGGCGACCTCGCCACCCGCCGCATCCGCCGCCAACTCAGCAGCAGCCACGAGGACTGGTACGCCAGCGTCGGCGAGGCGCAGCGCGAGAAGCTGCGGCCCCTGGGGCGCCGCCTCATGGGCCTCGTCGCCGAGTACGTGGCGAAGCGTGGCCGCAAGTCGTCGCTCCTGGGTGAGGCCCGCGCTACTGGCGCCCAGTACGGCGCCGAACTGGCCGGCGCCGGCATGTCGCTCTCCCAGGCGATGCACGCCTTCACCTTCTTCCGCCGCAGCCTCGACCAGTCGGCGAAGCAGGCGCTGGCAAAGGCCGGCACCTCCGCCACCGAGTCCGTCGACGTGTGCGAGCAGATCATGGCGTTGGCCGATGAAGTGCTGCTGGGCATGGCGGGCGCGTACGAACACCCGGCGCAAGGAGGCGACAGATGAAGAGGGACGTCATGAAGGAGTGGACCCACGCCCTTTCGCACACGAACGCCGCCCGGCGTGGCGCATGGGCGCAGGTCTTCGAGACACAGCGCCGGGACATGACCCGCTTCGAAGTCGTCGCGTCGCCCGGCGGTCTGCACAACGCCCCGGCCACCCTGCGGTCGACCCGCCCCCTGCGTGTCAGCGATACGCTCGCCGGCAAGAAGGCGGACGTGGAACGCGCCGTGCTCATCCTCCAACGCCATAACAGGCTGCTGCGCGCCCGCTTCGGCGTCGAGTGGCCCGCCGCCGCCAGCGTCCTCTGCGGCGAGGCCGCCCGCCGGAGCATGTCCGTCGCCAGCCTGGCGCGCGTCCTGACCTCCGGCCTGCGCCGCGACGCGCGGGAAGGTGGTGCGCGGTGACCGAACGCCGGTCGCTTCGCCGCATCGGCCCCTGGCGCCTGCTCGACCTGATGCACGCGACCATGCCCGGACGCGGCATCTTCTTCGCCGCCGGCGCCGCTCTGCCGGAGTTCGGCCCGCCTGACCCCCCGGACCGCGCCGGCGATCCTGCCGCCGAGCTACCGGGCTCCTACATCAGCGACCATGAGCGCAGCCAGGCCGTCCAGCGGGAGATGTCGCGTCGTTTCGTGCGCGCTCGTCGCGCCGATCCCGGAAAGCGCGGCTACTGATGGCGCTCTATCCCGTCTTCATCGAGGCGAAGGGCCGGCGCGTGCTCGTCATCGGCGGCGGCAACGTCGGCGCCGAAAAGGTGCGCGGCCTCCTCAACGGCGAGGCCGACGTCACCGTCGTCAGCCCCGACCTGCTCCCCGAGTTGGCCGAACACCGCGACGCCGGGCGCATCCGCCACGTCGCGCGCGCCTACCAGGAGTCCGATCTCGATGACGGCTGGGAGTGGGTGATGGTCGCCACCGATGACGGCGCCGTCAACGCCGAGGTCGCCGCCGCCGCGAAGCGCCGTCGCCTCTGGGTCAACGCCGCCGACGACCCCGAGCACTGCGACTTCATCCTCCCCGCCGTCGTGCGCAAGGGGAAGATCACGCTCGCCGCATCGACCTCCGGCGCCAGCCCGGCGCTCGCGCGACGCCTGCGCGAAGAGCTGAACGACTACCTGACCGAGGACATGCCCGCGCTCGCCGACCTCCTCGCCGAAGTCCGGCAGGAGGTGCGCGCCCGCGGCATCAAGGTCGAAAACGACACCTGGCAGCGCGCCATCGATGGCCCCCTCCGCGCGCTCCTGGCGCAACGAAAGTACGGTCAGGCCCGCGCCCGCCTCCTGCGGGGCCTCGGCATCGAACTCACGCCCGTGGGCGTCACGACGGAGGACTGAGCGCGGCCGGCAGGCGGTTGCGCGGTGAGGAGATCGGGTTGCACATCACGCTCGTCGGCATCTCCCACAAGACGGCGCCCGTCGCCGTGCGCGAGCACTTCGCCTTCGCCCCCGCCGAGCTCCCCGGCCTCCTCCAGCGCCTGGGCGAGCGCTACGCCGGCGCCGCCGTCCTCTCCACCTGCAACCGCACCGAGGTCTACGTCGCCGGCCCGCGCGTCGTCGGTGACCCCCGCCCCATCGAGGCGCTGCTGAGCCAGATCAAGGGCGACGCGCCGATGGAGGGCGCGCCGTTCTTTGCCCTGTCCGGAAAGGAGGCCGCCCGCCACCTCTTCCGCGTCGCCTCCGGCATCGATTCGATGGTCGTCGGTGAGTCCGAGATCCTCGGCCAGGTCCGCGCTTCCTTCAACGCCGCCACCGCCGCCGGCACCCACACCCCGGCGCTCTCCCGGCTCTTCCACAGCGCCCTCCGCGCCGGCCGCCGCGTCCGCACCCAGACCGAGATCGGCCGCCGCAGCGTGTCCGTAAGCTCCACCGCCGTCCATCTCGCCCGCGACGTGCTGGGCGACCTCGCCGGCAAGACCGCGCTCGTCGTCAGCGCCGGCGAGGCCGGCAAGCTCACCGCCCGCTCGCTCGCGGGCTCCGGCGTCTCCCGCATGCTCGTCACCACGCGCAACCCCGACCGCGCCGCCGGCCTCGCCGCCGAGCTCCACGGCGAGCCCGTGCCCTTCGCGCAGCTCGCCGCCGCCATCGCCGAGGCCGATATCGTCATCTCGTCCTCCGCCGCGCCGGCGTTTCTGATCGACCGCCCCCTCGTCGAGGGCGCGATGCGCGCCCGCCCGGCACGCCCGCTGCTGCTGATCGATATCGCCGTGCCGCGCGACGTCGACCCCGCCGTGCGCGGCCTGCCCGCCGTCCACCTCCACGACATCGACGACCTCCAGGCGGTCGCGCGCCACAACATGCACCTCCGCCGCGCCGAGATGGCCCAGGCCGAGGCGATCGTCGATGAAGAGGTGGCGAAGTTCGGCGACTGGCTGCGCTCGCTGGAAGTGCTGCCCACCGTCGCCGCCCTCCGCACCCGCGCCGAAGCCGTCCGCGCCGCCGAGATCGAGCGCACACTCGCGAAGACGACGATGAGCGCCGCTGACCGCAAGCGCGTCGAGGCGATGACCGCCGCGCTCGTGAAGAAGCTCCTCCACGACCCCATCACCCGGCTGAAGACCCCCGGCGACGGCGAGCGCTACGTCGAGGCCACCCGTGCCCTCTTCGCCCTCGACGACCCCGACCACGACGCTTGATCGTGCCTGCGCCCGACCGACCACCGACCACCGACCACCGACCACCGGCCACCGGCCGCACCTTCGTCATCGGCGCGCGCGGCAGCCGGCTCTCGCTCCGGCAGGTCGAGCTGGTCAGCGACGCCCTCCGTGCCGCACACCCGGACCTCTCACTTGAAGTGCGCGAGATCCGAACCGAGGGCGACCGCTCGAGCGCCCCGCTCGCCGAGATCGGCGGCCTCGGCGTCTTCACCAAGGCGATCGAGGACGCCCTGCTCGCCGGTGACGCCGATATCGCCGTGCACAGCATGAAGGACCTGCCGGCGCAGATCACTGTGGGGCTGACCATCGCCGCCGTGCCCGCCCGCGCCGACGTCCGCGACGCCCTCGTGACCCGCGGCGACCTCACGCTCGCGCTGCTCCCCCCGGGCGCGCGCATCGGCACCGGCAGCGGTCGCCGCGCCGTGCTGCTACGCGCGCTCCGCCCGGACGTCGTCACGGCGGAGATCCGCGGCAACGTCGATACCCGCATCCGCAAGGTGGAGTCCGGTGACTACGACGGCGCGGTGCTCGCGCTCGCCGGCCTCGAGCGCCTCGGACTTGCGCACAAGGCCACGCACGTCTTCTCCCTCGACGAGATGCTGCCCGCCGTCGGCCAGGGCGCCCTCGCCGTGCAGGTGCGCGCGGACGACGCCGAGGCGCTCGCCCTCGTCTCGATCATCGACGACGCAGCCACCCGCGCCTGCGTCGAGGCAGAGCGCGCCTACCTCGCACGCCTCGGCGCCGGCTGCCGGCAGCCGGTCGGCGCGCACGCCGTCGTTGACGGCGGAGAGCTGCTGCTGAAGGTGATGATCGCCTACGGCGAGCGCATCGTCCGCGCCGAGGTGCGCGGCGGAACGGGGGACGCGGCGGCGCTGGGCACCCGTGCGGCCGACATGGTGGCGCCGTGACAGCAATCATCGAACATCACCCGGCAAGCCTCGCCGGGCGGCGCGTTGCTGTTTGCCGTTTGCTGTTTGCCGTGCCCGCGAGGGAAGCATGAACGCCGGCCTCGTCTCGCTCGTCGGCGCCGGCCCCGGCGACCCTGAGCTGATCACCGTCGGCGGCGCCGCGCGCCTCGCCGAGGCTGACGTCGTGATCTACGACCGCTTGGCGAACCCCGCCCTGCTCTCCCACGCCCGCCCCGGCGCCGAGCTGATCGACGCAGGCAAGCTTCCCGACCGCCACACACTGACGCAGGACGAGATCAACGCCCTGCTCGTCGAGCACGGCCGCGCCGGAAAGCGCGTCGTCCGGCTCAAGGGCGGCGATCCCTTCGTCTTCGGCCGCGGCGGCGAAGAGGCCGAGGCGCTCGTCGCCGCCGGCGTGCCCTTCGAGATCCTGCCCGGCGTCACGTCCGCCATCGCCGCGCCCGCCTACGCCGGCATCCCCGTCACCCACCGCGCCCTCGCGTCGTCGTTCGCCGTCATCACCGGCCACGAGCACCCGGCCAAGGACGGCAGCAGCATCGACTGGGAGCACCTGGCGCGCGGCGTCGATACGCTGATCTTCCTCATGGGCACCGGCCGCCTCGCGGAGATCGCCGGCCAGCTCGTCGCGCACGGCCGCCCGCCTGCCACACCCGCCGCCGTCATCGAATGGGGCACGCTGCCGCGCCAGCGCACCGTCGCCGGCACCCTTGCCACCATCGCCGCCGATGTCGCCGCCGCCGGCATCGGGCCGCCCGCCGTCACCGTCGTCGGCGAGGTCGCTGCCCTTCGCGACCACCTGCGCTGGTTCGATGCGCGTCCGCTGTTCGGCAAGCGAGTCCTCGTCACGCGCACCCGCCGGCAGGCCAGCGAGCTGTCCCGCGCGCTCGCGGCCCAGGGCGCCGAACCCGTGGAGCTGCCCACGATCGAGATCGTGCCCCGCGTCGACGCATCCGCGCTCGCCGCCGCCATCGAAGCGCTGCGCACATCCGCCTACCAGTGGTGCGTGTTCACCAGCGCCAACGCCGTCGAGCTGTTCGCCGGCCACCTGCGTGACGCCGGCCTCGACGCCCGCGCGTTCGGCCGCGCGCGCATCGCGGCGATCGGCCCCGGCACCGCCGACGCGCTCGCCCGCGCCGGCCTGCGCGCCGACGTGGTGCCACCAACGTTCGTCGCCGAGTCCTTGCTCGACGCGCTGTCGTCGCGCGTGCTGCGCGGCGCGCGCGTGCTGCTCCCCCGCGCCGAAGGCGCCCGCACCGTGCTCGTCGATGGTCTCGCGGCACTGGGCGCGCGCGTCGACGAGCTCACCCTCTACCGCGCCGGACTCCCCCGCGAGCAGGACGCGGAGGCGCTGCGCCGCCTGCGCGCCGGCGAGATCGACATCGCCACCTTCGCCAGCTCGTCCTCTGTGCGAAACCTCGTGGAGATGCTGGGAGGCGACGTGTCGCCCCTGCGCAACGTGCTCATCGCCGCCATCGGCCCCGTGACGGCGCACGCCGTGCGCGATGCCGGCCTGCAGG
>DASQHL010000051.1:0-8743 GCA_035632115.1 Dehalococcoidia bacterium
TTCCCAGGTGTCCCAGCCGACGTCGCCGGTGTAGAGCACCTTCGTCCCGGGGCGGAAGTTGAAGCGGAAGTCGTTCCGCACGCCGTACGCCCACACCTTCGACCGCACCGCGTTGGCGTTGCCGTTCCAGTACGGGTTGTCGGCAAGCCCCTGGCCGTTCGCCGGGTTGAAGCGGAGGATCTTGCCGTTGAGTCGGTCGAGGCTCTGCGCCCGCAGGGTCTTGCTATCGACCGTCCAGAACGTGGAGGCGTCGCCGGTCGCAAGATAGAGCATGCCATCCGGCCCGAACTTCAGGCCGCCGATACTGTGGCTATCCTCGTCCGACGGGATGCAGTCACCGTCCGTCTTGTAGAAGGTTGTCGAGCCGCCGCCGGTGGTGAGGCTGGGCACCTGGCTCACGCGGAATGTCGTGGAGGATGGCACGCTGATCACCGTGTAGGTGGCGGCGGGGATGGCGGGCACGGCGCCGGAGACGGCGGCCGATAACGTGATCGAGTTGCCGGCGGCGAGCCGGTGCGGCAACGCCGTCGTCCAGAGGCCCGCGGTCGAGACGCTGTTCACCGTAATGTCGCACGACGGCGACGCCGCGATGCCGTTGTCGCTGCCCAGGAGCACGAGCTTGCTCGATCCGGCGGCGAGGTCGCCGTTGGCGGTGACGCGGATCACCTGGTTCGTCTTCGGCCCGGACGGGTTCGCCGGATTCACGTCGTAGGTGTACGACAGGTAGACGTAGCCGTTGACCGCGAAGTTCGGGTCCAGCGCGATGCCCAGCAGCCCCCGGTCGTGGTAGTTGTTGAGCGGGGTCACCGTGTAGAACGGCGTCGCCAACAGCACCCCGTTCTTGACGATGCGCACCGGCCCGTCCTTCAGCGCGATGAAGATGCGCCCGTCCGGCGCGAAGGCGAACGCCGTCGGCAGCGTCAGCCCCGACGCCACCGCATCCGTCACGAAGCCGCCCAGGTCCGGCCGGTACTGGATGTCGACCTTGATCGCCGCCTGTCCGCCGTTCTCGTAGTACTCGACGACGACGGTATGGGGACCGGCGGTCATCTGTTTGTTCGCGGCTGTCGTGACGTGATCCTGATCCTTCCAGGCGTTGAGGACGAGCTGGCCATCGACGTAGATCCGCGAGCCGTCGTCGCTCATCGTCACGAACTGGTAGACGCCGTCGCTGAACGTCATCGTGCGGGTCCAGCGGGCGCTAAAGCGATCGACCGGGATCGCGGGGGCAGGGGAGCCGGCGCCCCAGTCGAAGTTGATCGTATCGCCATCGTTGCGGGTGAGCACCGGCGAGCCCGTGAGCGTCATGTTGTTGTAGTATTGGCCGCTCCAGGCTGGCGGCAGCGTGGCGACGTCCTGCACGGTGACGCGGACGGTCGCGGTGCCGGTCTTGTCGTAGGCCTGGACTTTCAGGGTGTGCGAGCCCGCGGCCATCACGTAGTCCGCCCAGTAGGTCGTGGGGGGCTGGTCAAACCACTTGTCGATGATCAAGACGTTATCCACGTACACGCGCATGCCGTCGTCAGTCGTCACGGTGACTCTGTAGGTAGCGGCGGCGTAGGTATCGGTGCGCGTGAGCTGGACGCTCCACATGTCCTGGGTCACGCCTGGTTGCGGCGAAAGCGTCCAGTACTTGTCGATGCTGGGCGACGTGCTGGGGCTGGGCGTTGGCGCCTCGTCAACCGTGATCACGGGCGAGCCGCTGAGGGTGATGTTGTTGAAGTAGGCACCGGTCCAGAAGCCGGTGCCTGCCTGGGCAGCGGGCACGTTGGGACGGGGCGCAGCGCCTGCCACGACGGCGACAGCCACCGCAATTGCCGGGAGGACGAACCGCAGGCGTATCACGATGCAACACTCCGGCCCGCGCATCGGCGTGCGGCGGGGCTGACGCCGACGGTGGGAACGCCGCGTCGAACGAGGCGGGGGAAGGGACCATCAGGATCGTACGGGTTGCACGTTCCTCATGACAAGGTTCACACGGATGAACCTTGACATGGGCGATTGTTACAGTTTTTCGCCGGCGTTCTTGCGCAACCGCTTCAGGAGCGCATTCCGGTAGGCGGGCCTAGTTGAGGCACCGTGCTTCTTCATGCGATCACGCTTGGCCCGGCGGCGCCGGTCGCGACGGTCGGCGCGGTAGTCGCGCGGCTCGGGGCCGTTCATTTGAACTGTGCGAGGAAGGCCTCATCGCCCTGATAGAGGTCGACGCCGTTGTTGACACGGTCGCGGAGGAGGTGGCGGCTGTAGACGTGCTGGCCGGACAGGTCCCTGGCGTCTTCGCCACAGAGGTAGACGGCGGCGCGGCCCATGGCTTCGGGGCGTTCCAGCATGGGACCGACCGACGGCATGGTTTCGTCGAGGCGGTAGAAGAGGGTGCCGGGAGTCGGCACCCATCCGAGAGGAGAAAGCGCGAAGACGCGGATGTTGTTCTCGCGCTCCTCGGCAGCGAGGCCCTTCGCCAGCTCCCGCAGAGCGTGCTTGGTGAGCATGTAGGAGATGTTGCCCGCCCCCTCCTGATCGGCGGCGATCGACGAGATGTTGATGATCACCCCGTCGCGCCGCTGGATCATGTGGGGCAGCACCGCTCTTGAGCAGGCGATGGCGCCGCGCACATTGACGCGCCAGAGGAGGTCCCAGCGCTTCAGCGGCATATCGACGAGTTTCGCGGGCGCCATGATCCCGGCGTTGTTGATCAGGATGTCGAT
This sequence comes from Dehalococcoidia bacterium, assembly GCA_035632115.1. GTDB lineage: Bacteria > Chloroflexota > Dehalococcoidia > DSTF01 > JACRBR01 > DASQHL01. Next base: position 2,706 of record DASQHL010000051.1, read on the forward strand.
GCGGCCGAACTCGTCGACGGCGCGGCGCACCATGGACTCGATGCTCTCGTCATCGGTGACGTCGCAACGGACGGCGACGGCACGCACGCCCAGCTTCGCGAGCGCCGCCGCCGTTTCGGCGATCGTCCCTTCGAGCCGCGACTGGCCCGCCGCTTCGGTGCGGGCGGCCACGACGATGTTGCAGCCCTCCTTCGCCAGCTCCACCGCCATGTACTCACCGACACCACGGCTGGCGCCGGTGATAATCGCGACCTTACCCTGGAGCGCACCCATGTTCCGCCTCCTGGACTCAGATCCTGGGGCCGCGGCGTTGATCCGGCTCCGAGCCGCCGACGAACCTTGGCTTGTAGTCCGGTGACCTCCCCGCCATCTGGTCGCGGTGCATGCGGTCGTGCCGGTAGTACGAACGTAGCCACTGCATGACGGTCAGCCGCCCGAACATCGCCTGTGAGGCGGTGCGCTCGAACTGGTCGGGGGTCATCGACTCGATGAGCGCGATCGTCTTCGCCCGCTCGGCCCGGATCTGCGACGTCAACTCGGGCACGGTGTGGGCGGGAGCCTCGGTGAGCGGGATCAGGGGCCGTTCTCCGCGCACGGCGCTCACGTCGGGGTCGTCCTCTGCGAGCGCACGCTCCACCCACGCCCGGTAGGACGTCTCCATCTCCGCCAGATGGGCGAGCTGCTCCTTGGCGGACCACTGCGCCTCGCCCACGGCATCGGCCGGCGCGACGGAGGCGGCTGCTTCGGAGAGGGCCTCCGCCTGGGCGAGGAGCGCCTCGCGTTCGGCGGTCATCTTGTCAAGCAGTTCGCGGACGGACTCAGGGCTGGCCATTGGGGGCGCCCCCTTCGGCGCATTGACAGTTCGACGGGCGTAACGGCCGTCCGGGCGGCCCGTTTGTGTCTGTGTCAAGGGTAACGGAGATGAGGCGATGGCCAAACGAGACCCCGAACGCACCGAGAAGCTCCGCATCGCGGTCAGGTACCTGCTGAGCCACGGCCATATGGCGCAGGGGAGCCAGTCGCGGCTGGCGGAGCACTTCAAGGTGTCGCGGCAGCGCGTGCACCAGATCGTGGTGCAGGAGCGGCGGAAGCTACCGCCGGACGAGCCGCACACGACACCCCGGCACGAGTCCCGCGCCTCGTGACAGCGATCGACAGGCAGCAGCAGAGCACGGAGGGGACGGGCGAACCGATGACCAAGCGCGACCCACAACGCACGATGAAGCTCCGCATCGCAGTCCGGTACCTGCTGGAGCGGGAGTGCCTGGCGAAGGGCAACCAGTCAAGGCTGGCGGAGCACTTCAAGGTGTCACGCCAGCGCGTCCACCAGATCGTGGTGGAGGAGCGGCAGCGCTTCCGCGAGCCGACTGGCGTGAGCTGACAGCATCTCGGCTCCGGCGACGGAGCAATCCGGCCGGACTGATCTCCGGCCGTCGCACTGCTCTTCCATACCAGCGGCCGGCTTCAGACGAAGAGGGGCGCCATGCCACGGCTCGCAACGAGCGCGTCCATGTCGGATTGCGGCGGAGCACTCGTGAAACGCCCGGCGGCATCAACGGTACGGGCGAACAAACGCATGTCGCTGGCGGTGTTGAGGAACACGCCCGGACGCGCCAGCACGTAGCCCGCCGCCAGGTCGATATCGGCCTGCTCCGTGAGTGGCTCGTACCAGGTACCGTGGGTGTGCTCCTTCTCATTCCACGGGCCGAGCGTGATCCCCTTGATGGTCTGCACGGCGACGCCGCGCGATGCAGCGACCTGCACGAGTTCGTTGAAGTCGGCAGCGTACTGCGGGTTGCGCATCATCATGCAGTTGTAGGGAAGCAACACCGAGTCGAACGGGAAGCGTTCGAGGCTGCGGAGGTGCATGCGCGCGACGGTCACGCCGTGGCCGGTGACGCCGATGAAGCGCGTGAGTCCCTGCTCTCGCGCTTCCACAGCCGCCTCGATCGCTCCGCCCGGCCCGAGCGCCGTCTCCCACTCGGACTCGTCGACCAGATTGTGGAGCTGGAGCAGATCCACGTGGTCGGTCTGGAGGCGCTCGAGCGAGTGCCGGATCTGGTCGCGGGCCTTCTCCCGCGTGCGCTCGCCCGTCTTGGTGGCGAGGAAGAATCGGTCGCGGTGGCGTGGCATCCAGGCGCCAACGCGGCGCTCGGAGCGGCCGTACGCGGCGGCGGTGTCGACGTGGTTGACGCCGCTGGCGAGTACGGTTTCGAGCGCCTGCTCGCCCTCGTCCTCGCTGGCACCCCAGAGCGCGGCGGCGCCGAAGATGACGCGCGTGCTCTGGTGGCCGGTGCTGCCGAACGGCTGTGTCGGGATCATGATCTCTCCCTCGCGGAGCTGTCGCTACAGCAGCACGCGGTGCGGGTGCGGGCCGAACTCCGCTTCGTAGAACGGCGCCACAGAGTCGCCCCGGCGGATGACGCGGTTGATGCGCTTGAAGTCGTCCTCGCCGAGCTCCACGGCGAGGGCGCCCATGTTATCGACGTACTGCTCCATCGTGCGCGGGCCGATGATGGGGCTGGTGACGCCGGGCTGGTGGAGCACCCACGCGAGGGAGAGTTGCGAGAGCGTGCAACCCTTCTCCTCGGCGATGGGCTTGAGCCCGTCGACGACGTCGTAGATGCGGTCGTTCAGGCGGCGGCGGTAGAGCGGGTTGCTCACATCGGCGAAGCGCGCGCCCTCCGGGGGCTCCTCGCCGCGCTGGTACTTGCCGGTGAGGAGGCCGCCGGCGAGCGGGCTCCACGGGATGACAGCGAAGCCGTAGGTCCGGGCCATCGGCAGCAGCTCGCGCTCGATGCGGCGGTCGAGCAGGTTGTAGGGCGGCTGCTCGCAGACGAAGCGGTTGAGCCCCAGCTCCTTGGCCACCCAGAGCGACTCCACGAGCTGCCACGCGGCGAAGGTGCTGCTGCCGATGTAGCGGACCTTGCCGGCGCGGACCAGGTCGTCGAGCGCGCGCAGGGTCTCGTCGATGGGGATGCCGGGCTCCGGCCGATGGATCTGGTAGAGGTCGATGTAGTCGGTCTGGAGGCGGCGGAGCGATGCCTCGCACTGCTGGATGATGTGGCGGCGGCTGTTGCCCTGCATGTTCGGGTCTTCCGACGCCATGACGCCGTGCACCTTGGTGGCGAGCACGACGTGGTTCCGGCGGCCGTTGCGCTTGAGGGCCTCGCCGGTGACCTCTTCGCTGCGGCCGAGGCTGTAGACGTTCGCGGTATCGATGAAGTTGATGCCATCGTCGAGGGCGCGGTCGATGATGGCGTAGGAGTCGTCGGGGCTGGTCTTGCCGCCGAACATCATGCAGCCGAGGCAGAGGCTGCTGACTTTGGCGCCGGTGCGGCCGAACGGTCGGTACTCCACGGTCACATTCCTCCGAGCTGTGCAGCGAATCCAGATGCTGGTGCAGGACACGCGGGTGCGCGCGTTGGATCCATTGTTGCACGGCGCCGCAGTACGGGGTACAGCGCGGCGATTTGGGAATCCACAGGCGCGCTCGCCAGGCCGCGACACGGCGACGGGGGCGATTCTGGCGCCATTTTGTGCGCGTTTGTCCACGTCATTATGTGCAGTCCAGATTCGAAATCGGCGTTTCGTTCGGCAGTTTTGCGTTTTCGCGCGTGCGCCCTGCGGCGGGTGCGGGGCGCGGGGTGCGCGCGGGGCGCAGTCCGGGACGTTGGGGCGATGGTACGGCGAGCGGTGGGCGTGCTCCTAATGGGGGGTGTCATCTCCCCGGCGCGAGCCGGATGAGCGCAGATGGGCGGGACGGGCGACAGGTGGAAAGCATCTAATTCCCGACTTGCGCGGCCTACGAGCTGCGCGCCCGTAGCTACGAGTTAAGACCTGGTCATCACGGGGGGCATATCCATTGAGATCGCCCTGCGATTCTCATGGATACCCCTCCCGCTCGACCGGCTACCGTGCCTCGCCACAACGTGCGGAACCCCGTGCTCTCACTGCGGGAGCACGGTGAGGGACCAGACGGGGTGGATCTCGTTGTGGCCGTGGACGATGTCGGTGACCCAGGGGCCCTGGACGCGGATGCGCTGGCCGACCTGGGGCTTCGGGAGGCGCGGCTGGTCCATGGGGACGATCTCCATGTGCAGCCAGCCGTGCATGTTCTGGATGTTGCCTTCGTTGAGGAGGGTAATGACTTACTTGACTCAGTAGCAGATTCGGGGTAAAATGAGGTCATAGGAGAGACGCAATGGAACAGCCTACGACCCTCATCGAAGCCATCCGCTACTTCAACGACCCGGACGTGTGTATCCAGTTCTTGGGTGCGCTCCGCTGGCCGGATGGCATCGTGATTTGCCCGAACTGCGGGAGCGATCAGGTTCGGTATCTCGGTACGCGGCGGCTGTGGGAGTGCAAGAGCAAGCACGCCAAGCGCCAGTTCTCGATCAAGGTCGGGACGATCTTCGAGGACAGCCCTGTCGGTCTCGAAAAATGGCTGCCCGCGTGCTGGATGATCTTCAACGATAAGAACGGCGTCAGCTCCCACGAGATGGCGCGGTCGCTGGGCGTCACGCAGAAAACCGCTTGGTTCATGCTCCAACGCATCCGGCTGGCGATGCAAACCGGGACGTTCGCGCGCCGACTTCGCGGCGACGTTGAAGTTGACGAAACCTTCATCGGTGGCAAGGCGCGGTTCATGCACAAGGACGTGCGCGCGCGGAAGATCAAGGGCACAGGCGGCATGGGTAAGACCGCCGTGATGGGTCTCTTGGAGCGCCACGGCCCGGACGGGCACAGCACGGTGCGCGCAAGCGTCGTCTCCAGCCGTCGCCGCTCGACGCTGGCCCCTGCGGTGCGCGAGAACGTGGTACCGGGTGCGAATGTCTACACCGATGCGCTCAAGTCGTACAACGATCTCGGCACGGACTACGTGCATGAGGTAATCGACCACGCTGAGGAGTACGCACGCGGCAGGGTGCACACGAACGGGATCGAAAACTTCTGGAGCTTGCTCAAGCGGTCGCTCAAGGGAACCTACGTCAGCGTCGAGCCATTCCACCTGTTCCGGTACCTCGATGAGCAAGCGTTCCGGTACAACAACCGTGAGACCGACGATGCGGGCCGGTTCGTACGCGGGCTCCGTGCTATCATCGGCAAGCGACTCACCTACGCTCAGTTGACGGGTAAGGGGTCGGCCTAGACGGAGACGCCATGCCGAAGCGATCAGAGGCCAACGCCAACGAAACGCCGTTCCAGCGAATGGAGCGGATGACCAAGGCGCTGATCGCTGTCCCGAAATCCGAGGTCGAGAAGCTGAAGAAGAAGCAACAGCGGGCGGCGGCGAGGCGTGCGCAACAGTAGTCATTGTGGATTTGCCGTCGCCGTCGCTACGATAACCGGCTGTTGAACGACCACCGTCTTATTGCCGCTGCTGAGGCAGCTAGCGGCAACCAACGTTGCAGTCGCTGTTACGATGGCCCCCGCTACCGTCGCACCGGCTACAATCCCCCCAAACCAACGGATCTCCTTCTGATGGCGTCTTTCAACAGCGATGTCACGGTCTCCTTCGCGCTTGTCTACTCTCGCGTCGCGGGCATCCTCGCGGTCACGCATCTCTTTGTCGCGGCGATCTTCGCGGTCAATCATCCATTGCCGGTCTAGCATCGCCTTGTGGCCTCTGATGCTGAGGCCCCGCACCCACCGAACGAAGCTATCACACTCCGTCTGGTCCTCTCTAAGCATCCAGCGCCAGTCTTCGGCTTGGTATTCGTCGCTCGGCGAGCCCGGATGCACGAAGTTGCGTTTGTTCTCCGCACATCTGGCACCGATGCCGTAGAGCATCGTCCCGACAGAAGGCCGTGTCCCGTCGCGTCGAAACTGTTCGTCGGCTGGCACCCACTCGCGGTCAGCCAACCGGAATACGGCCAGCAAGCCGCAGGTCTCACAGCGCCGGGCGTTCGGATCTGGCGATGGCGTGTCGCTGTGGTGGCCAAAGCCGGGATGATCGGGTGTTGGTCCGCTTCCCATGCGCTCAGTCTACTACTGAGCCTTGTATATCGGTACCTTGAGGAGGCGCTGGTCGG
>DASQHL010000052.1:0-4710 GCA_035632115.1 Dehalococcoidia bacterium
TTCCCAGGTGTCCCAGCCGACGTCGCCGGTGTAGAGCACCTTCGTCCCGGGGCGGAAGTTGAAGCGGAAGTCGTTCCGCACGCCGTACGCCCACACCTTCGACCGCACCGCGTTGGCGTTGCCGTTCCAGTACGGGTTGTCCGGCAGCCCCTGGCCCAGGCTCCCGGGCGCGACGCCGACGCGCAGGATCTTCCCGTTCAGTCGGTCGATGCTCTGGGAGCGCAGCGCGCGGCTGTCCACCGTCCAGTAGCTCGCGCCATCGCCGCTGGCGACGTAGAGCATGCCGTCCGGCCCGAACTTCAGCGCACCGATGCTGTGGCTATCCTCGTCCGAGGCGATGCAGTCGCCGTCCGTCTTGTAGAACGTGGTGGTCGTCCCGGCAGTGGTCAGGCTGCTCACCTGGCTGACCGTGAACGTCGTCGCGGTGGGGACGCTGCTCACCGTATAGACGCCCGCGGCGATCGGCGGTACGGCGTCCGAGATCGCGGACGACAGCGTGATCGAGTTGCCAACGGCGAGCCGGTTCGGCAACGCCGTCGTCCACAGGCCCGCGGTAGAGACGCTGTTCACCGTGATGTCGCACGAAGGTGACGCCGCGGTGCCATTGTCGCTGCCGAGGATCACCACCTTGCTGTTCGGGTCGGCCACGTCGCCGTTGGCCGTGACGCGGATCACCTGGTTCGTCTTCGGCCCGGACGGGTTCGCCGGATTCACGTCGTATGTGTACGACAGGTAGACGTAGCCGTTCACCGCGAAGTTCGGGTCCAGCGCGATGCCCAGCAGCCCCCGGTCGTGGTAGTTGTTGAGCGGGGTCACCGTGTAGAACGGCGTCGCCAGCAGCACCCCGTTCTTGACGATGCGCACCGGCCCGTCCTTCAGCGCGATGAAGATGCGCCCGTCCGGCGCGAACGCGAACGCCGTCGGCAGCGTCAGCCCCGACGCCACCGCATCCGTCACGAAGCCGCCCAGGTCCGGCCGGTACGCGTAGTTGAACTGCATCGAGGCGCCGCCCAGGTTCTGGTAGTAGTCGACCTCGATCGTATGAGTGCCCGCTGTCATCTGTTTGAACGCCGTAGTCGTGGTCGCCGGCTGGTCGACCCAGGCGTTCACGACGAGCTGTCCATCCACGTAGACGCGCGAGCCGTCGTCGCTGGTCGTGCTGAAGCTGTATACGCCGTCGTTGAAGGACAGCGACTGCGTCCACTTCGCGCTGAACTGCGTGCGCGACACGCTGAGCGCTGGCGACGAGATGTCCCAGTTGAAGTTGATCGTCTGGCCGTCGTTGCGTGTCAGCACCGGCGCGCCGCTCAGCGTCATGTTGTTGTAGTACTGGCCGGTCCAGCCGGGGGGGAGCGTCGACGTGTCCTGGACCGTCAACTGAGCCGTGCCCGCGTTCGTATTGTTGTAGTACTCCAGCGTGATCGCGTGGCTCGCCGCCGTCAGCGGATAATCGACGAAATACGTCGTCGGCGGCTGGTCGCCCCAGGCGTCGATGATCTTCACGCCATCGACGTACAAGCGCATGCCGTCGTCCGTCGTGATCGTGAACCGGTACGTCGACGCGGGATACGCGTCGGTGCGCTGCCAGCGCACGCTGAACTGCTGCGGACTGACGCCCGGCTGCGGCGGCTGCACGCCGTCGAAGAACTTGTCGAGGGCGAGCGTCGTGGCCGGCACGGGCCCGCCGCCGTCGTTCGGCACCGTCGCCGCCGGCGTGCCGCTCAGCGTCGTGCCGTTGTAGTAGGTGCCGGTCCAGTAGCCCGCGCCCGCGGCGGCCGGTGGTGGCGCGCCCAGGCGCGCCGAAGCTCCCGCCACCACGGCAATCAGAACGGCGGCGGCTCCCAGGAGCAGGCGGATGCGCATCGGGCTCCGATCTCGACGGACCGCGGGTGCGACCACGCGCACCCGCCCTCAAGGACAACGGGCGCGGCGGCGGCTACGTTGCAGGGAACTGCTATCGACCGGACGGAGCCTGACAGCCGACACCTGCTGCGGGTCGATTCTAACGTGCCCGCATCCGGCCGGGCCACGCGCCCGCCCTCGGGTTGCATGAGAAAACTCCCGCCCGGCGCTGCGCCGAAGTGCACAAAGGGCGATCCGTCAAGTTCGGCCGCAAAGCGCGGGCCGGCTGTGCCCCGCGGCCGGCACGCGCGCGGGAAGGGTATCCTCCCCACCATGAGTCGTCGCCTTGTCGTGGCCCTGCTCTGCACCGTCGCGATCGCCGCGGCAGCGGCATTCGGCGTGTACCGGCTGCGGAGCGGGAGCGGCGACGCTCACCTGCGAGCGTTCTTCGCGCTCCCCACGCGCTCGTCGTGCAGCACATCCGCGCCGTCGATCACCGTAGAAGGGAGCCGCTTCTCGGCGTTCGTCCCGGGCAGGGGCGATGTGAAGTCCGTGCGGGGCAAGTTCCTCATCGTGCGCTACAGCGCGCCCGGCGCCGCCGCCGCCAGCCTCGCCGGCCACTTCGTCCTCGCCGAGGCGTCCGGCACGCGCTACCAGCCCCTCGCGGGCGTCGAGTCGGCGCCGGCCACCCCTTCCACCGGATCAGAACTGGTGTTCGATGTGCCCCAGGATCTCGGCGCCGCCAAGCTCCTCTTCGATGATGGGTGCACCCACCAGGAGTGGATCGCCCCGTAGCCGGGTGCGCGCGCTTGGCAACCTCCCGTTGACGGCTCGCAAGCTGAGAAAGAAAGGCCGTCAATTCATGAACGGGCCATTGACACGGCCGGGGCCGCTGTCGGATACTCGCCTCAGCCCGGCGGCCCGCTCACGAGCCGCTGGTGTAGTGCAGTCTCCCCGCCGCACGATCGCACGAACAGGAGCGACTCGCTGCTTGGCCGCAGCAGGGCGTAGGGGGGCATGCCTTGGACCGACGGGCCAAAGGCACCGCGCGTCACACGTTGGTTGGCCGCAGGCTGGCGTTGCTCGGCGCGCTCGCCGTGGTACTGGCGCTCGCCTTCTTCGTCCTTCAGCTCCACTGGTCGGGCGGCGCCAGCGCCAGCGCCTACAGTGTGACCACCGACCAGGAGGTCTACTCCGCCGGTGACCTCGTCACCATCACCGGCGCCGGCTACGTCGCCGGCGGCTCCTACGACGTCGTGGTGGTGCGGCCGGACGGATCGATCGTCAACGCGAGCGGCGTGCCCGGTTTCGACACCGTCACCGCTGACACGTTGGGCAACATCACCGACCTCTACACGCTGACGCTCGACGCTCCGGCCGGTGTCTACGTGGTCGAGGTCTTTGACAGCGCCGACACCGCGCACAGCGTACCCCTGGCCCTCACCTCCTTCTACGACGACACGCCGTACCCGTTGACGATCACGCAGTCGAGCGCCGGGCTCACGGTGACTGTCAGCGGCACGTGGAAGTGGAACGGCTGCATCTCCCACAGCAACTCCAAGAAGCACGTCGGCTTCGCCATCGTCTGGGGCGACGGCACCGGCATCGCTAACCCCTCGCCACCCCCCGTGCAGTCGCGCGACGGCGTCTACCCCACCAGCGGACCCGCCGGGACCTGGACGGCGTGCGCGCCCCCCGGCACCGGCAGCTGGGGGCCTATCTCCCACACCTTCACCACCGCCGCCAACTACCAGGTCTGCGTCATCACCTACGACGTTAACTTCAGGACCAGCCCGTCCGCGACGTCGATAAACCCATGGCAAAACAGCGACAATTCCTACTCGATGTACAGCAGCTACCCGAATCAGCAGCAGAAGTGCGCCAGCGCTAACCTCGCGCCCACGCCCACCCCAACGGCGACGCCCAACTCTCACCCGTCGGCCTTCGCGACGCCGAACCACCCCGTCGGCATCTGGGCCACCACGACGCAGCTCCTGGTCACCACGCCCTACTGCGGCGACCCGCACCAGGTGCTGTCCATCGATAGCTCAGGCAATTCAAGCGTCTACGCGAACCTGCCGAGCACGGGCGGCGGCTGCGTCGAGGACTACCTTGCCATCTCCCCCGGCCTCGGCGGATTCTCCGCCGGCGATACCTTCGTCACGCAGGGCAACACCATCTACCGGATCCCGCCCGGCGGCTCCCCGGTCACGCCCTTCGTCACCATCTCGTCGCTTGGCGCTACCCACCTCGGCATCACCTTCGATGCCGTCGGCACCTTCGGCTTCAAGATGATCGTCACCGGACGCATGTCGTCGGGCTCGAGTGCGCAGGTCTGGACGGTCGATGCGTCAGCCGGTACGTCGCTCGTTGCCACCATCCCCAGCCCATTCACGCCGTTCGACCTCGAAGGGCCCGATGTCGCGCCTGCGTCACTCCCGCAGTTCGCCGGGCAGCTCTTCGTCGCGTCCGAGCAAACCGGGAAGGTGTACGCCGTGAGCCCCGCCGGCGCGATCAGCACCGTCGCCAGCATCACGAACGCGGAACCCGTGAACTTCGTGCCCAGCAGCCCCTGCACGTACGCCAGCTCTGGCGGCACCTACTTCGTCACCCTCTCTGACCTCAACACCGTCGACAAGTTCCCGCTCTCAGATTTCTCCGGCCTCAGCGGCGATCTGCTCGTTGCCGATGAGTACACCGGCGGCATCTCCCGTGTCCACATCACCGCGTCCAGCGTGACGGTGCTCCCCTTCAACAGCGGGCTCGCCAGCATTGAGGGCGCCACCTTCGTCCACTGCGGAGGCGGATCCGGCACCCCCACTCCCACCGCCACGGCCACCAGGACGAAGACGCCGACTGCCACCAGCA
>DASQHL010000053.1:0-2788 GCA_035632115.1 Dehalococcoidia bacterium
GCCAGCGCCTCCGCGGCCGTGAAACGCGCCGTCGGCCCGGGCGCCACCGCATTGATCGTGATCCCGTGCGGCGCCTCCAGCGGCGCCAGCGTGCGTGTCAGCCAGTGTCGCGCCGCTTTGCCCAGCGGGTAGTCCAGCGGCGCCTCTGGCGGCCCGAACCGCCAGTCGTCCGCCGAATGCCCGCCGATGCTCACGATGCGGCCCCAGCCCCGCTCGCGCATCCCCGGCAGTGCCGCCCGCAACAGGTAGAACACGCTCTCCACCTCCTGTGACAGCACCGCCCGCAAGTGCGCCGGCGCGATCGCCGTCACATCCTGCGGCTTCCACGGCCCGCCCGCGCTGTTCACGACGACGTCGATGCGCCCGAAGTGCGCCAGCACGCTCGCGACCATCGCATCGACCGCCTCCGCGTCGCCGATGTCCGCCTGCACGGCAAGCGCCCGTCGCCCCATCGACTCGATCGCCCGCACGACGGCGTCCGCTCCCTCGCGGTTACCGCGATAGTTCACGGCCGCGTCCGCGCCCTCCCGCGCCAGCGTCAACGCGATGCTTCGGCCCATCCCCTGGCCGCCCGCCCCCGTCACCAGCGCCACCCGTCCATGCAACGTCATGCTACGAGTATGCCATGGCACCACCCCTGAAGCCGATAGCGAGCCGTGCGGTATAACTCACCGGCCGGGGTCCGGCGACCTCTGACACACTGAGACACGGAGACACCGAGACACTCGCTATGCGATTCACTGGCAAGGTTGCGCTCGTCACCGGCGGCACCCGCGGCATCGGCAAGGCCATCGCCCTGAAGCTCGCGGCCGAAGGCGCGGCCGTCGCCGTCAACTACTCCCGCAGCCGCGAGCACGCCGACGCCGCCGTCGCCGAGCTGCGCGCCCTCGGCGTCCGTGCCGAGGCATACCAGTGCGACGTCGGCCATCGCGAGGCCGTCTTCGAGATGGTGGGCCACGTCGGTGAGCAGTTCGGCCGCATCGATGTGCTGGTGAACAGCGCCGCTCGTGGGCTCGAGCGCCCGCGCGCCGCCATCGACTCGCTCCCCAAGCACCTCAAGCACACGATGGACGTCAACGTCTTCGGCCCGTGGTTCGCCACGCAGGCCGCCGTCAAGTTCATGGGGCAGGGCGGCGCCATCATCAACCTGATGAGCCCGGGCGCACACCGCTACCTCCCGAAGTACGCGCCCGTTGGTGTCTCCAAGGGCGCGCTCGAATCGCTGACCGTCTACCTCGCGGTGGAGCTCGCCCCCCGCGGCATTCGCGTCAACGCCGTCTCTGCCGGCCTCGTCGAGGGCACCGACGGCGTGCGCATGCTGGACGCGGAGATGGTCGGCGACTACGGCGCCAAGGTGCCGGCCGGCCGCCACGTCCGGCCCGACGACGTCGCCGAGGCCGTCGCCTTCCTCGCCTCCCCCGCCGCCGCGATGATCATCGGCCAGACGCTGCTCGTCGATGGCGGCTACGCGCTGCTCGGCACCCTCTGACTAACTCGTGTCGGAAATCGGCGGCGTCGCCGCCAGACCGTTGATGTTTGAGCGTTGACGTTTGCTGTTGGCCCGCTCGCTTCCCGGTTGAGGACATCCAATGGTTGTGCGGAGGCGAAGCGCGACGGCGTGCGCAGGGGCCATGCGCCCCCTCGATTACCTGACGTTCGGCCCGTACAGCGCCGCCCGTGCGAGGGCTACGCTCCCCCCATGCGCTCGTTGGATGCCTCCCCCCGCGCCCTCCGGCTCGTCGTCGTCGATGACCACGAGACCGCGCGCGCCGCGCTCGTGCGGCGCCTGAGCACGGACCCGCGCATCGCCGTCGTCGCCGACACGTCCTCGCTCGATGCCGCCGTCCGGGCTGCCGCCGCTGCCGCTCCGCACGCCGCGCTCATCGATACCCGGCGGGACGACGACGGCGGCATCGCCATCGTCTCCGCCCTCGCGGCCCTGCCGGACGACGTCCGCCCCGCCATCGTCGTCTACACCGCATACTTCGATGGCACCGTCTGGCGCCGCTCGCAGCTCGCCGGCGCCTGCGACTGCCTCCTCAAGCAGATCGCGGTGACTGAGCTCTTCGACCGCCTCTCCGCGACCGTCCGGCGTGCGCTGCCGGACTGGCGCCATGGCGATCTCCCCTGAGCCGGTACTGGCTGTCACGTTGCCGCCGCTGCCGGTACGCTGTCCCGCGAGACAGGAGCGCGGGGAATGCGTCCGCAGGTCGGGATCATCGGCGCAGGCGTCATGGGCACGACCCATGGTAAGACCGCCCACTTCTGCTTCAAGTCGGGGCTCGTTGACGGCGATATCGTGGGCATCGCCGAACCGGACCCCGAGCGGCGAGAGCGCTTCGCCCGCGCCTCCGGTGCTCGTGTCGTGACCGCTGACCCCGGTGAGCTCATCGCCTCGCCGGACATCAACACCGTCTACATCTGCACCCCGACGCACAGCCACCTCGATCTGGCGCGAAACGTGCTGACCCGCGGGAAGGCGCTCTTCTGCGAGAAGCCGCTCGCCTTCAACGCCGTCGACGCCCGGCTGATGCGCGACGCCGCGCGCGCCGCCGGCGTGACCCACCAGGTCGGCCTCGTGATGCGCTTCTCGCCCGTCGTCACCGTCACGCGCGATCTGCTCAATGACGCCGCCTCCGGCCGCGCTATGACCTGCGTCATGGTCGACGACCAGTTCTTCCCCATCCAGGGTCACTACGCCAGCACGTGGCGCGGCGATGTCGCCCTCGTCGGCGCCGGGACGCTCCTGGAGCACGCGATCCACGACGTGGACATCCTCATCTCCTAC
>DASQHL010000054.1:0-59292 GCA_035632115.1 Dehalococcoidia bacterium
GCGCATGGCCGCCCAGGTCGAGGACCACCCCTACGACTACGGCGGCTTCGAAGGCGTCATCCCGAAGAAGAACTACGGCGCCGGCCAGGTCATCGTCTGGGACCAGGGCACCTACACGCCCGACGAGGGAGGCGTGCTCTCATGGGGCAACCGCGCTGAAGGCAGCGCCCGCATGTGCGAGGGCATCGCCGCCGGCAAGCTCTCCTTCACCCTGCGTGGCAAGAAGCTGCGCGGCTCCTGGACGCTCGTCCGCACCGCCCGCAGTCCGAAGGACTGGCTGCTCATCAAGCATCGCGACGAGTTCGCCTCCACGCGTGACGTGCTCGAGGAAGACCGCTCCGTCCTCAGCGGCGTCACCATCCGCGACCTCAAGGAGGGGCGCATGCCGCGGCTCACCGCCGCGGGCGACGGCGCCGCGCCGCACCCCGCCGCGCGCGAAGCGCCCTTTCCCGACCCGCGCGCCCTCCGCCCGATGCTCGCCACCCTGATCGACCGGCCGTTCTCGCGCCCCGGCTGGCTCTTCGAGCCCAAGCTCGACGGCGTGCGCGCTCTCGCCTTCGTCCGCGATGGCGCCCTCGAGCTGCGCAGCCGCCGCGGCAACCAGGTGACGGCTCAGTACCCGGAGGTGGTTGAGGCCCTCCGCGCGCAGCCTGTGGCCTCTGCTGTCTTCGACGGCGAGATCGTCGCCATCAACGAGCGCGGCGAGCCCGACTTCCAGGAGATCCAGTCCCGCATCAACCTCTCGAAGCCCGCCGAGGTGGAGATCGCCGCCGCCGCCACGCCCGTCTACCTGTACGCCTTCGACCTGCTCTACCTCGATGGCTACGACCTCCGCGACGTGCCGCTCGCCGACCGCAAAGCCCTGCTCTGGCGGACCCTCGTCCCGCACGACCACCTGAAGTACGTCGACCACGTGCGCGAGGACGGCGAGGACCTCTACCGCGCCGCCTCCGGCCTTGGCTTCGAAGGCGTGGTCGCAAAGCGCGCCACCAGCGCCTACGAGGCCGGCACGCGCAGCCGCTCCTGGCTCAAGGTGAAAAGCGTGCTCGAGCAGGAGTTCGTCGTCGGCGGCTACAGTGAGGGCGAGGGCTCACGGCGCAAGACCTTCGGCGGCCTCCTCGTCGGCTACTACGACGGCGATGACCTGCGCTACGCCTCCAGCGTCGGCTCCGGTCTCACCGACAGGGCGCTCGACGAGATCAAGGCGCGCTTGCAGGCGATCGAGGTGGACACCCCGCCGTTCGCGAACCCGCCCGACGTCGTCGGCGGGCGCTGGGCCGCCGGCAAGGCCGCACGCTGCTTCTGGGTGCGCCCGGAGCTCGTCGCGCAGGTCCGTTTTGCCGCCTGGACCCGTGATGGCGGCCTGCGCGCCCCTGTCTTCAAGGGCCTGCGTGCCGATGTCGATCCCGCCACCGTCCGCCGCGAGGTCGCCGCGGCTTCTTCCGTCGACGCGATCGATGCCGACCCGCCCCCCGACGGCGCGGCCACGGGCGCCGGCCTCGCGCAGCACTGCGCCGCCATCGTCGCCCAGCTCGATGCCACGCCCGCCGCCGCCTTCACCCTCGATGTTGCCGGCGTCCCCATCAAGCTCACCAACCTCGACAAGGTTTTCTGGCCCGCGACCGGGGACCACCCGCCGCGCACCAAGCGCGAGCTGATCCGTTACTACGCGCGCGTCGCGCCGTACCTGTTGCCCCACCTCAAGGACCGGCCGCTCACGCTCACCCGCTACCCCAACGGCATCGATGGCACATCGTTCTACCAGAAGCACTGGCCCTCGCCGTTCCCGCGCGAGTTCCACGTCGACCGCGTCTCGCTCTACTCCGCCCACAACGACGCCGACGGCGACTACATCCTCGTCAACAACCTGCAGACGCTGATCTGGCTCGCCCAGCTCGCCGATCTCGAGATCCACGCCTGGATGTCCCGCGTCGATCCCGAGCCGGACGCCCACGGCCTCGCCACCCACTTTGCCGGCTCCGAGGAAAACATGGACCGCAGCGTCCTCAACTACCCCGATTTCATGATTTTCGACCTCGACCCATACATCTACGCCGGCACCGAAAAGAAGGGCGACGAGCCCGCGCTCAACCGCCGCGCCTTCGAGAAGACGCGCGAGATGGCCTTCTCGCTCAAAGATCTGCTCCAGCAGTTGCGGCTCTCGTCCTTCGTCAAGACGACCGGCAAGACCGGCCTGCACATCTACGTCCCCGTCCTGCGCCACTACGCCTACGACGAGATCCGCGCCGCCAGCGCCGCCGTCGGCCAGTTCATGGTGCAACAGCACCCGGACGACCTCACCATGGAGTGGCAGACTGTCAAGCGCACCGGCAAGATCTTCTTCGACCACAACCAGAACACCCGCGGCAAGACGCTCGCCGCCGAATACTCCCTCCGCCCGTCGCCCTCCGCCGCCGCCTCCGCGCCCGTCACCTGGGAGGAGCTCCCCGACGTTTACCCCACCGACTTCGACATCGACACGGAGCCGGAACGCCTCTCCCGCATCGGCGATCTCTGGTCCGGCATCCTCGATGCCAAGCAGGACCTGCGTGCCCTAATCGAATCCACATGATCAACGGCATCGGTTGCCCCACCCCCAGCCGTACCCTAGTGTGGAGGCGGTGGCAGTGAGCGACGCCGACCTGTTCTCGTCCTTGATGCGCCGCGCCCTCGATCGGCGCGCGTTCCTCCGCGGTGCGGCCGGCGCCGGTGCGGGCGGCGCAGCCCTGATCGCGTTCGGATGCGGCGCGTCGTCCTCCCCGAAGGCAACGCCGTCCGCCGTCGCCAGCGGCACACCCGCCCCGGGCGGTACCGGCGCCGCCGGCGCCCTCCACCCCGCCCTCCTCACGCAGGAGTTCGTCGCCGGTCAGGACAACCGCTTCTCAGTCGGCCTTCTCGATGGCGCCGGCAAGCTCGTGAAGAACGCTGCCGTCCACCTGCGCTTCTACACTATCGGCGCCGATGGCAAGACCGGCACCTTTCGCGGCGAGGGTGACGCTACCTTCGTCGAACTGAATGTCCCCGGCGCCCACACCCACGACAGCAGCCCCGGGAGCGCCGTCGCCGACGACAGCGTCGCCTTCTACGTCGCACACACGCCGTTCGACGTCGCCGGCAAGTGGGGCGTCGAGATCGATGTGAAGCCGGACAACGGCGGCGCGCCCGAAGAAGTCCAGGTGCCGTTCGACGTGCTCGATAAGTCTCAGAGCCCCGGCATCGGCACCGTCCCGCCCGCCAGCCACAACGACACCACCGCAACCAACCACAACCCCGCCAGCCTCTGCTCCCGCGTCCCCGTCTGCCCGCTCCACGACAAGGTGATCGCCGACGTGCTGGGAAAGGGCCGCCCGCTCGTCGTCCAGTTCAGCACCCCGGCCTTCTGCGCGACCCGCTTCTGCGGCCCTGTGTTGGAGGTGGCGCTTACGCAGGTGCCGCAGTACCAGGACCGCGTCGACTTCGTGCACATCGAGATCTGGCAGGACCACCAGCTCCAGCAGTACCGCCCCGCCGTCAAGGAGTGGAACCTGCCCGGCGAGCCCTACACCTTCTTCATGGGCAAGGACGGCAAGGTCGCCGGACGCCTGGAGGCGATCTTCAGCGACGAAGAGCTCTCCTCCGCGCTGAAGCAGCTCGTTGCGCTCTAGAGAACACGCCCCCCTTCCCCCTCTGGTGCATTCGTTGATTGACATAAGTGATCATCAGGTGCCGGGCCATGCGCCGAGTATTGCTGTGTCGGCATGCCGCGTCAGCATGTGCGCAAGCGAAGGAGCCGCCCGTGTCCCGCATCCTTGCCGCGTTCCTGCTGATCGCTCTGTTCGCCGCCGCCACCGCCTGCGGCACCGGCGACAAGGCCCGCCCTCCGGCCACCCCCGTCCCCACGGAGCGTGCCGCCGCCACGCAGCCTGCCGCCTCGACGACCCCCGCCGCCGCCCCAGGCCCCGGCGATAGTGCCGCCGTCGGCAACATCTTCTCGACCGTGCTCGGCGGCGCCTTCAGCGGCGGAGCCAGTGCCCCCGGCGCACAGAAGGCGTCGGATCCCACGCTTTCGCGCTTCCTCCCGGATGCCACCGACCTGCCGCCCGGGTACACGCCGCTCGGCCAGTTCACCTACCGGCTCCCGGACGGCATCACCAGGAACGGCGGCATGGATATGGCCGCCACCATGGCGATGCGGGGCGACCCTTCGTCGCATGACCCCGCGAAAGTCGACATGCTGATGTCCATGGTGCTCGAGCCGGACGACCTCACCGCCCTCGGCAAGGCGCTCTCCAGCATCGGCCAGCTCAACGACCAGGCGCTGCAGAAGTCGCTGGCCGATGCAGGCGGCAGCTTCGCTGGCATCACCATTAAGGACGTCCACACGCTCAACGCGTCGGGACTCGGTCAGGGCGCGGCCGGCATCAGCATGACCATGGACATGAGCGCATTCATGTCGAAGCTCGGCGGCGCCGCCGCGGCCGCAAAGGTCTCGGTGATCACCATGCACATGTACATGTTCGGCCGCGGCAGCTACATCGGCGCCGTCATCCGCATGGGCTTCACGCCCACGCTCTCCGGCGGCGTCGATGAGCTCGGCCTGGCGAAGGTCATCGATGCGAAGCTGAAGGCCGGCGGATAAGCCCCGGTCTTCTCTCGCGCGCTCTCTCGGTTGTCCCGATGCCGTCCGCCCTCGCGTCCCTGAACGCGGCTGGCTATCAATTTTGATATAAAATTGCATTTTAAGTCTGTTTTCGCTTGATACGAGCCCTCCCGCTCGCTACGATCGAAGTGCCATGAAATCCACCCGCGACCTGATGCGTGATGTGCTCGCCGCCCGCGGCGAAGCCACCGTCGGCGAGATCGCCGCCGAGTTGCATCTCAACCAGGCCAACATCCGCCGACACCTCGAGGTCCTCCGCGCCGAGGGCCTGGTCGATGTCCGCATCCAGCGCCATGAGGTCGGCCGCCCGGCCTACGTCTATCGCCTCACCGAGCGCGCCGAGGAGCAGAGCGGCCACTACCCGCGCCTCGTCAACCGCATGTTCCGCCGCATCGCCGCCCTCCCCGCCGATCAGGCCGCCGTCGGCCAGGTGCTGCTCGAGCAGGTGTTCGATGGCGTCGCCCAGGACATCGCTGGCACCTACCGTCCCATGGTCACCGGCGCCACCGTCGCGGAACGCGTCGCCGAAACCAGCGCCGCCCTGCGCGACGAGGGCATCGTCGACCACTGGCGCCAGGACGCCGATGGCTTCCACCTCATGAACACCGCCTGCCCCTACCGCAAGGCCGCCGAGGCGTCCGAAGCCCCCTGCCACGCCGATACGCGCGTCGTCGAGATGCTCATCGGCGCCCCCGTCGTGCAGGTCGGCCGCATGGTTGATGGCCATGCAATGTGCGAGTACGTGGTGCAGAGCGCAGGGACACCGAAGACTGGCGGCGCGAAGCGCCCCCGTGCGCGCAAGGGCGCCGGGCAGTGGACGCAGCGGTCGCCCCGATCGGGCGGCGGGAAGGGACGAACACAGGATGCCTGAAGACGTGTTGCTGAAGATCAGCGGCCTGACGGTCGCCGTCGAGGGGAAGCAGATCCTCAACGGCGTCGACCTCACGGTCGACCGCGGCGAGGTGCACGCCATCATGGGCCCCAACGGCTCCGGCAAGAGCACACTCGCCAACGCCCTGATGGGCCACCCCCGCTATCAGGTGACCGGCGGCTCCGTGCTCTTCAAGGGCGAAAGCATCCTCGGCCTCCCGCCCGATGAGCGCGCTCGCCGCGGCATGTTCCTCGCCTTCCAGTACCCCACGGGCATCCCCGGTGTCACCATGGTCAACTTCCTCCGCCAGGCCATGAAGGCCGTGCGCCGCGAGGACGTGCCGATCCGTGAGTTCCGCGAGAAGCTCTTCGCCACCATGAAGCTCCTCCGCGTCGATGAGCAGTTCGCCCGTCGCTACGTCAACGAGGGATTCTCCGGCGGCGAAAAGAAGCGCGCCGAGATCCTCCAGATGGGCATCCTCGACCCCGACCTCGCCGTTATGGACGAGACGGACTCCGGCCTGGACATCGACGCACTGCGCACCGTCGCCGAGGGCGTCAACGCGCTCACTACGCCGAAGCTCGGCATCGTGCTCATCACCCACTACCAGCGGCTGCTCAACTACATCAAGCCGCAGTTCGTCCACATCCTCTACCAGGGACGGATCATCGAATCCGGCGGGCCGGACCTGGCACTGCAGCTCGAAGCGGAGGGGTACGACCCCGTGATCGCGAAACACGGCCCTGTGCTGGCCGCGACGGGAGAGAAGGCCTGACCATGGTTGCGAAGGTCACACCGCAGATCGCGGAGCAGGACGGCTACAAGTTCGGCTTCAACGACAACGACAACGCCACCTACAAGTACCGCACCGAAAAGGGGCTCAGCGAAGACGTCGTGCGCGAGATCTCGCGTGTCAAGAACGAACCTCAGTGGATGACGGACTTCCGCATCAAGTCCTACCACCACTTCCTCGAAAAGCCCATGCCCACCGGCTTCTGGGGCGGCAGCATCCAGAACTACCATCTCGACTTCAACGATATCTACTACTACGCTCGCGCCTCTGACCGCCCCGAGGACTCCTGGGAGGACGTGCCGGAATACATCAAGGACACCTTCGAGAAGCTCGGCATCCCCGAGGCCGAGCGCAAGTCGCTCATCGCCGGCGTCGGCGCACAGTACGACTCCGAGGTCGTCTACCACAGCATCCGCGAAGACCTCGAGAAGCTCGGCGTCATCTTCACCGATACCGATAGCGCCGTCCGCGACTACCCGGAAATCATGCAGAAGTACTTCGGCACGATCGTCCCGCCCGCCGACAACAAGTTCGCCGCGCTCAATAGCGCCGTCTGGTCCGGCGGCAGCTTCGTCTACGTCCCCGCTGGCGTCAAAGTCGATATCCCGCTCCAGGCCTACTTCCGCATCAACAAGGAGAACATGGGCCAGTTCGAGCGGACCCTGATCATCGCCGAGGAGGGCAGCTACGTCCACTACGTCGAGGGCTGCACCGCCCCGACCTACTCCACCGACTCCCTCCACAGCGCCGTCGTCGAGATCATCGTCAAGAAGAACGCCCGCGTGCGCTACACCACCATCCAGAACTGGTCGACCAACGTCTTCAATCTCGTCACCAAGCGCGCCGCCGCCTACGAGAACGCCATCATGGAGTGGGTCGATGGCAACCTCGGCTCCCAGCTCACCATGAAGTACCCCAGCGTCTACCTCATGGAGCCCGGCGCCCACGGCGAGATCCTCTCCCTCGCCATGGCGTCCAACGGCCAGCACCAGGACGCCGGCGGTAAGATCGTCCACGCGGCGCCGGACACGACCTCCACGATCATCTCGAAATCCGTCTCCAAGGGCAGCGGCCGCACCAGCTACCGCGGCGCACTCAAGGTCTACCCCGGTGCGAAGCGCTCGAAGGCGACGGTGCGCTGCGACGCGCTCCTGCTCGACAAGGAGTCCCGCTCCGACACCTACCCCCTCATGGAGATCGAGGAGGATCAGGTCACCATCGGCCACGAGGCCTCGGTTTCGAAGGTCGGCGAGGACCAGCTCTTCTACCTCCAGACCCGCGGCATCACTGAGGTCGAGGCGACCAAGCTGATCGTCAACGGCTTCGTCGAGCCGATCGTCAAGGAGCTGCCGATGGAGTACGCGGTCGCGCACAACCGCCTCATCGAGCTGCAGATGGAAGGCGCCGTCGGATGACCCGCCGCGCCCCGACCTGCTCTGCTGAATCCCGCCCCTCCAACCTGCCGCGCGTAGGAACACAGGCTGCTGCGCCCGCCTCCGTGACCGGCACGCCGCCCGAATCGGACCCGAGATGACTCAGGATCTGCTCACCACTTGCATCACCGGCCTCGCACTTGCTGACGTCGACAACGTGTCGGCGCGGCGCGACGAGCCGGCGTGGCTGCGCGACCTGCGTCACGACGCCTGGCGCCAGTACGAGACGATGGACTTCCCGGATGTCTACGACGAGGAGTGGCGCCGCACCGACGTCCGCTCCCTCACCTTCGAAGGCCTGCGCTCCCTGAGCGCCTCGGCGCCCGTCGCCACCGCCGCCGAGCTGCCTGCCCCGCTGCGGAGTGCCTGGGGCGAGGGCGCTCTTGCCGGCCGCGTCATCCAGCATGACTCCGACGTCGTGCGCCTCGAACTGGACGATGCGCTGCGCGCCCGCGGCGTCATCCTGACGGACATGCACACCGCGGCGCGCGAGCACCCGGGGCTGATCCAGCGCCACTTCGCGCAAACCGTGACCGCCGCCGAGTGGAAGTACCTCGCCCTGAATGCGGCGCTCTGGAGCGGCGGCTGCTTCCTCTATGTCCCCGCCAACGTCGAGGTCGCCCTCCCCGTCCAGCTCGCCACCGTCGCCTCGACCGGGGGGCTGGCGCTGTTCCCGCGCACCCTGGTCGTTGTCGATCGCAACGCGAAGGTCACCTTCATCGACGAGACGCTGTCCCCCGACCACGTCACGAAGTCGCTCGTCAGCGCCGCCGTCGAGATCGTTGTCGGCGAGGGCGCCCACGTCGAGTACTACGATGTCAACCGCTGGGGCAACAACGTCTACAACTTCAAGACCGTGCGCGCCACGCTCGGCCGCGACGCCCAGCTCCGCGCCGCGGCGGTCGGCATCGGCTCCAGGCTCACCAAGATGCGCATCGATACCCTCATGCCGCAGCCGGGCGCCCGCGCCGAACTGCTCGGCGTGACCTTCGGCGACGGCGACCAGCATTTCGACTACAACACCCTCCAGGATCACGTCGGTGAGCACACCATCAGCGACCTCCAGTTCAAGTCGGCCCTCGCCGGCAACGCCTCGCTCGTCTGGTACGGCATCACGCGCATCGAGCCGCCGGCCGCTGGCAGCGAAGCGAACCAGACCTCGCGCAACCTGCTGCTCAGCGAGCACGCCAAGGCCTCCCCCATCCCCGTGCTGGAGATCGAGGCCTGGGACGTCTCGAAGTGCAGCCACGGCGCCACCGCTGGCCCCGTTGATGAAGACCAGCTCTTCTACCTGCAGGCCCGTGCCATCCCCCGCGAGGTCGCCGAGCGCATGCTCGTCGAGGGCTTCTTCGCCGACGTCATCGATCGCATCCCCGACGCCCGGCTGCGCGACCGCGTGCTCGATGCCGTGCTGGCCAAGGCCGGCGGCAGCGCCGGCATGGTCTCCTTCGACGATGTGGCCGGCGCATGAATCCGGCTCCTTCATCACCGGCCGCCTCGCTGTCAGAGTTCCCCTTCCCTTCAGGGAAGGGTTCAGGGGTTAAGTAATGGGAGAGTTCGTCGCCGTGGCGAAGGTCGCCGATACGCCGCCGGGCACCATCAGTGTCCACGAGGCCAGCGGCGTCCGCATCGCCCTCTGCAACGTCAACGGCCGCTTCTACGCCATCGATGACGTCTGCACCCACGACGCCGGCCCCCTCGACCAGGGCGAGCTCGAGGGCGAGCTGGTCGAATGCCCGCGTCACGGCGCGAAGTTCAACGTCACCGACGGCCGTGCCGTCGTGCTGCCCGCCGTGCGTCCCGTCAAGACCTACCCCGTGCAAGTCGATGGCGACGATGTGAAGGTGGACCTGGGATGACATCGCACGCTTTGAGATCGCTCCCCGCGCACGTACAGTCACCTCGGTTCAGTGTCGGCGCATCGATCGCAAGCCCGGCGGCGTCGGCTGACTGGCGCGATGGCCAAAAGTGCAAAACGAAGATAATCGGTCAACTCTTGCCAGGGCGCGCGGCGCGCCACGCGAATGACGGTCGGCGTCCGTTGCCGGCCAACGCCGCAGAGGTCCCCCGCCATGTATGACGTAGACCAGATCCGCAAGGACTTCCCCATCCTCGACCGGAAGGTGCACGGGCGCCCGCTCGTCTACCTCGACAACGCCGCCACCACCCAGAAGCCCCGCCAGGTGATCGACGCCCTCGTCCACTACTACGAGCACTACAACGCCAACATCCACCGCGGCCTGCACACGCTGGCCGAAGAGGCGACCGCCGCGTACGAGGCGTCCCGCGCGAAGACGGGCCGCTTCATCAACGCCGAACATCCCGAGCAGGAGATCATCTTCACCCGCAACACGACGGAGGCGATCAACCTCGTCGCCTACGCCTGGGGCCGCGCCAACCTCACCCCCGGCGACGAGATCGTCTTCTCCGCCATGGAGCACCACAGCAACCTCATCCCGTGGCAGCTCGCCGCCGAGGCAACCGGCGCGCGCCTCGTGCACGTCGATATCGACGCCACCGGCCACCTGGTGTGGGACGACCTGCTGGCGAAGATCACCGAGCGCACGAAGATCGTCGCCATCTCGCAGATGTCGAACGTCCTCGGCACCATCAACCCCATCCGCGAGATCGCGGCCGTCGCCCACCGCGCCGGCGCGCTCCTGCTCGTCGATGGCGCGCAGAGCGTGCCGCACATGCCCGTCGACGTCCGCGACCTCGATTGCGACTTCCTCGCCTTCTCCGCCCACAAGATGCTCGGCCCCACCGGCGTCGGCGTCCTCTACGGCAAGCGCGCCCTCCTCGATGCCATGCCCCCGTTCCTCGGCGGCGGCGAGATGATCAAGCGCGTCACGTTCGATGCCAGCACCTACGCCGACTTGCCCCACAAGTTCGAGGCCGGCACGCCCAACATCGCCGACGTGATCGCGTTCGGCGCCGCGATCGACTACCTCCAAGGCCTCGGTATGGAGGCCGTCCGCCAGCACGAGATCGCGCTCACGCGGTACGCCATCGACCGCCTCCGCTCCGTCGATGGCGTAGCCGTCTACGGCCCGACCGATGCGGCCGAGAAGGGCGGCGCCGTCGCCTTCAACTACGGCGACCTCCACCCGCACGACCTCAGCCAGGTGCTCGACCAGGAGGGCATCGCCATCCGCGCCGGTCACCACTGCGCCCAACCGCTCATGCGCGAGCTCGGCGTCGTCGCCACCGCCCGCGCCAGCTTCTACCTGTACAATAGAGAGGACGAGGTCGATGCGCTGATCGAGGGCATCCGCGCCAGCGACCGGATATTCGGCCATGTCGCAAGAGCTGCAACTGGATGAGCTCTACCGGGAGCTCATCCTCGACCACTACAAGCACCCCCGCCACCACGAAAAACTCGTCGGTGCCGACGTCATCGCCGAGGGCTACAACCCCGTGTGCGGCGACGAGGTCGAGATGCAGCTCATGTTCGAAGGCGACCGCCTGACCGGCATCGGCCTGCTCGGCCGCGGCTGCTCCATCAGCCAGGCCTCCGGTTCCATGATGTCCGACCTCGTGCTCGGCAAGGACACTGGCGAGATCCGCCGCCTCTCCGACGAGTTCAACGCCATGCTCAAGGACGGCGACGCACCGGTCCCCGAGGACCTCGGCGATCTCGAAGCGCTGCAGGGCGTCGCGAAGTTCGCCGTCCGCGTCAAGTGCGCCACCCTCGCCTGGCACACCCTCGCCGATGGCATCGCCCAGCACGAACAAGGCGCCGCCACCGCCCGCCGCGAGGAGATGTAGGTGGTCGGTGGTTCTGAGTTCTGGGTTCCAGGTTCTAGGTTGTGGGTTCTAGGTTCTTCACTGTTTGCCGTTTGACGTTTGCTGTTCTGACCCCCCGGGAGGTGCGCACATGTCCGTAAAAGGTCTGCTGTCAGAGGAACTCGTGATGGAGCGTCTGAAGGACGTCTTCGACCCGGAGATCCACATGAGCATCGTCGAACTCGGCCTCGTGTACGAGGTCGTCATCTCCGACGATGGCGTCGTCGACGTCATCTACACCCTCACCAGCCCCGGCTGCCCCCTCGGCCCAGTCATCGATGGCCAGATCCAGGACGTCCTCATCGACCTCCCCGGCGTCAAGGAAGTCCGCGGCAAAGTCACCTTCTCCCCCCCCTGGGACCCCCGCACCATGGCCAGCGACGACGTCAAAATGCAGCTCGGCATCTGGTGAGCCACCACAGCCGCCGCCGGCTCACGGGAAGACCCCGCGGACGAACGCCGTGAGCGCCGCCGCCGCCCCGCTCGAGAACGGCAGCGCGGGATTCGCATAGTCCGTCGCCGGGTTCGGCGTCCCCGGCACCTCCTTGAACACGTGGTCCACATTCGGCAGCTCCACCACCCGCACGTGCTCGTTGTTCGCCCGCGCGAACCCAGCCTGCAGCGCCGCGATGTCGCTCTCGGAGATCTGCTGGTCCTTCGCGCCGTGCAGGATCAGCACCGGCAAGCTCGCGGGTAGCGTCGCCGCGAGCTGCGCCGGGTCGTACCGCTCGACCTGCCCGAGGAACTTCTCGTTCGCCGCCGTGAAGATCTGTGCGAGCACCGGATCAGTAATTGGCTGCCCCGCGGGATACGCGCCCGTCGCCCTCAGGCTCGCCACGATGCCGTCCAGGCGCGCGATCGTCGCACCCTCCTCCGCACGCGTGATCCGGCCCGCGCTGACTGCGGCATCGAGCTGCGCCCCGAGCTGGTTGGCGATCGTCTCCAGGTAGCCGATGCCTGGTGGCGCGGCCAGCACGAGCGCCCCCGGCGCTGCTCCGCCGCTGCGCTGGCCTGCGACAATCAGCGCGATCAGCGCCCCTTCGCTGTGGCCCAGGATCAACACGCGGCTCGGGTCCACCTCCGGCAGCGACCGCAGGTAGTCGTACGCCGCCAGCGCTTCGCCCACGTACGTGTCGAAGCCGATGTCGGCTGGATGCGTGGCGAAGCTGGCGAGCCCCGTCTTCCCGGTGCCGAGCTTGTCGTAGCGCAACGAGGCGACGCCGGCGGCCGCGAGCACGCTCGCGAAGTTCGACAGCGTGTCGATCCGCCCCGCGATTAGCTTGCTGTTGCCGTTGCGGTCCGTCGGCCCACTCCCTGCAAGGATCAGCGCCGCGGGCACGCGGCCGGACGCGTCGCGTGGCAGCTCCAGCGTTCCGAAGATGGTGTCGTTGCCCGCCCTGAACGAGACGTCGCGCTCCGGCGGCGTCGCTGTGCCTGCCGCCGCGCTCGGCGAAGCGCCGCTCCGGGGCGGTCCGGAGCTACCACCGCAGCCTGCGACGATCAGCGGTAGCCCGCAGAGCACCAGCCCGAACACCACGCTTCGAAGTTGCACGCCACGCCTCACCGCATCCCGGGACGAGTGTATCCGGCCCAGGTGCCTGTCAGCGATGAGGTTTGCGCATGCATTGCTTGTCAAACATCCGGTGCTCCGGTAATATCCCCGCAACTTCGCTGAGATGCTTCGGCGGGCCGCTGATCCCGGCGATCCGAAGCTGCACGGGCGCCGCTGGCGCTCGTTGCCGTTTCCCCCGCAACACGGGCGGGCCGGTTCAGGCGAGGCAACCGCGATTGTGAAGTGTGTTACAATTCGCGCACTTCCGCGTCGCTAATGGCAGGTCATCGTGAGAGCTCCCCTCAACAGGCCCGATCCGGAACGGGACGGCTGCGGCACCGGCTTCCTCGCCGAAAGTGCCCGCGCCTCCTCGTCGCCTGAATCCGGAGACCGGCGGGCCCTGCCGTTCAGCGCGCTTCCCCCGGCAGGCGGCCTCTACGACCCCCGCTTCGAACACGATGCCTGTGGCGTCGGGTTCGTTGTCGATGTGACGGGCGCGAAGAGCCGCGACGTCGTCGATACCGCCCTCGGCGCCCTCTGCAATCTCGACCACCGGGGCGCCTCCGGAGCCGAAGTCAACACCGGCGATGGTGCCGGCATCCTCATTCAGGTGCCGGACGCGTTCCTCCGCGCCGTTGCCCCGTTCGAGTTGCCCCCCGCTGGTGCGTACGGTGTTGGGCTCGCCTTCCTCCCGTCTGGCACCACCGCCGCCGATCGAGCGCGCTGCGCCGTGGAAGACCTCGCGCGTCAGCAGGGGTTGAGCGTCGTCGGCTGGCGTGGCGTACCGGTGGATGACGGCATGATCGGTCCGACCGCGCGCGCCGTCATGCCATCATTCTGGCACTGCTTCGTCACCGACCCCGCCGGGTCCGTCGGCATCGACCTCGACCGCAAGCTCTTCGTGCTTCGGAAGCTCACTGAGCACGAGATGGCCGCCGATCTGCCCGTCTACTTCGCCTCGCTCTCCAGCCGCACGCTCGTCTACAAGGGCATGCTCACGACGCCGCAACTCGCCCAGTTCTTCCCCGATCTGAACGACCCCCGCATCGAGTCGGCGCTCGCGCTCGTGCACAGCCGCTTCTCCACCAACACGTTCCCGTCCTGGCCGCTCGCCCACCCGTATCGATTCCTCGCTCACAACGGCGAGATCAACACCGTCCAGGGCAACCGCAACTGGATGCGCGCCCGCGCCGCCCAGATATCGACGCCCCTCATCCCCGACCTCGATCGCGCCTTCCCGATCATCACCGAGGGCTCGTCCGATACCGCGAGCTTCGACGAGTGTCTCGAGCTGCTCCACCTCGCCGGCCGCCCCCTCGCCCACGCCGTGCTGATGATGATCCCGGAGGCGTGGGAGAACCATGCAACCATGCCGGCGGCCCGCCGCGCCTTCTATCGCTACCACTCGTCGCTCATCGAGCCCTGGGATGGCCCCGCGTCCATCGCCTTCACCGATGGCACGGTGATCGGCGCCGTCCTCGACCGCAACGGCCTGCGCCCCAGCCGCTACTGGGTCACCGACGACAACCGCGTCATCATGGCCAGCGAAACCGGCGTGGTGGATATCGATCCGGCGCGCGTGGTCAAGAAGGGCCGCTTGCAGCCCGGAAAGATGTTCCTCGTCGATACCGCTCTCGGCCGCATCGTCGATGACGAGGAGATCAAGGACGCGCTCGCCGCCGAGCACCCCTATGAGCAGTGGTGCGACGAGAACATCGTGCACCTCAGCGACCTGCCCGATCGCGAGCACATCGTGTATTCACACCAGTCTGTCGTACGCCGCCAGATGACCTTCGGTTACACCCATGAGGAGCTGAAGCTTCTCGTCGCGCCGATGGCGCGGACCGGCGGCGAGGCGCTCGGCTCCATGGGCACCGATACCCCCGTGGCCGTCCTGTCCGAGCGATCGCGCCTCCTCTTCGACTACTTCCAGGAGCTGTTTGCGCAGGTGACCAATCCGCCGCTCGACGCGATCCGCGAAGAGCTCGTCACGGCGCTTACCTCCAACATCGGTGCCGAGGGCAATCTGCTCGATTGCCAGCCCGATGCCTGTCACCAGATCGCGCTGCCGTTCCCCATCATCGATAACGACGAGCTCGCCAAGCTCATCCACATCAACGACGACGGCGACCGCCCGGAGTTCGCCGCGCGCGTCATCTCCGGCTTCTACCGCGTGGCCGGTGGTGGGGCCGCGCTCCGCGAGGCGCTCGATCGCGTGCGCGCCGAAGCGTCCGCGGCGATCGCCGATGGCGTCCGCATCATCGTGCTCTCCGATCGCGATTCCGGTCCGGATCTCGCGCCCATCCCGTCGCTGCTCCTCGTCTCCGCCGTGCACCACCATCTGATCCGTGAGCTCAAGCGGACGCAGGTCGGCCTCGTGCTGGAGACCGGCGACGCGCGAGAGGTCCACCACATGGCGCTGCTCATCGGCTACGGCGCCGGCGCGATCAACCCCTACCTCGCCTTCGAGTCCATCGAGGATCTCGCCGCTCAAGGGCTGTACGGCCTCGGCGAGATCGACCCCCACCAGGCGATCAAGAACTACGTGAAGGCTGCCGGCAAGGGCGTGCTGAAGGTGATGTCGAAGATGGGCATCTCCACCGTCGCGTCGTACCGCGCCGCCCAGGTCTTCGAGGCGATCGGCCTTGGCCAGGCGCTCGTCGACGAGTACTTCACCGGTACGGTGTCGCGTCTCGACGGCATCGGGCTCGACGAGATCGCGGAGGAGGTCGCCCGTCGGCATCGCCGCGCCTACGCGCCCCGCCCCGCCGAGCTCGCCCACCGCGATCTGGAGTTGGGCGGCGAGTACCAGTGGCGTCGCGAAGGCGAGTACCACCTGTTCAATCCGGAGACGGTGTTCAAGCTCCAGCACGCCACCCGGTCCGGCCGGTTCGAGGTCTTCAAGGAGTACACCCGCCTCGTCGATGACCAGTCACGGCGCCTCGCTACGCTCCGTGGCCTGTTTACCCTCCGCGAGGGCCTGCGCCCGCCCGTCCCCATCGACGAAGTGGAGCCGGCGAGCGAGATCATCAGGCGCTTCGCCACCGGCGCCATGTCCTACGGCTCGATTTCGAAGGAGGTCCACGAGACGCTCGCCATCGCCATGAACCGGATGGGCGCCAAGTCCAATACCGGCGAGGGCGGCGAGGATCCTGACCGGTACGTGCGCGATGAGAACGGCGATCTCCGCCGCTCCGCGGTCCACCAGGTCGCGTCGGGCCGCTTCGGCGTCACGTCGGAGTACCTCGTCAACGCCGACGATCTCCAGATCAAGATGGCCCAGGGCGCCAAGCCCGGCGAAGGCGGCCAGCTCCCCGGCCACAAGGTCTACCCGTGGATCGCCAGGACGCGCTACTCAACGCCCGGCGTCGGCCTGATCAGCCCGCCCCCGCATCACGACATCTATTCAATCGAGGACATCAAGCAGCTGATCCACGACCTGAAGAACGCCAATCCGGCCGCGCGCGTGCACGTGAAGCTCGTGGCGCAGGTCGGCGTGGGCACCGTTGCCGCCGGCGTGGCGAAAGCGCACAGCGATGTCGTGCTCATCTCGGGCCACGATGGTGGCACGGGCGCGTCGCCCCTCACATCGATCAAGCACGCCGGCGCGCCCTGGGAGCTGGGCCTCGCGGAAACCCAGCAGACCCTCATGCGCAACGGCCTGCGTGACCGGATCGTCGTCCAGGTCGATGGGCAGCTCAAGACCGGCCGCGACGTGGTGATCGCCGCGCTGCTCGGCGGCGAGGAGTTCGGCTTCGGCACCGCTCCGCTGGTCGTGAGCGGCTGCGTGATGATGCGCGTCTGCCATCTCGATACGTGCCCCGTCGGCATCGCTACCCAGAACCCGGAGCTGCGCAAACGCTTCGCCGGCAAGCCGGAGTTCGTCGTCACCTTCTTCGAGTTCATCGCCGAGGAGGTCCGCGAGTATCTCGCGGCGCTCGGCTTCCGTTCCGTCGCCGAGGCGATCGGCCACTCCGAGGTGCTGGACGTGCGGTCGGCCATCGACCACTGGAAGGCGCACAGTCTCGATCTCACGCCGATCCTCGCTGAGGCCGAGAACCCGTACGACGGCCAGGCGCGCTTCTGCACGCGTGGCCAGGATCACGGCCTGGACCGCGCACTCGATCGCTGGCTCATCAAGCTCTCTGCCGCCGCGCTGGCCGATGGGAGCGCGGTCGAGATCGAAGCTCCCGTACGCAATACGAACCGCTCCGTCGGTACGATGCTCGGCTCGGAGCTGACGAAGCGCTGGGGTGGCGCCGGTCTCCCCGACAACACGATCCGTATCCACCTGCGCGGGTCCGCCGGCCAGAGCTTCGGCGCGTTCGTGCCGCGCGGCATCACGCTCCGCCTCGAGGGTGACGCGAACGACTACACCGCGAAGGGCCTCTCAGGCGGCATCGTCATCGTCCACCCGGACCGTGATGCGCTGTTCCCGGCCGAGGACAATGTCGTCGCCGGCAACGTGGTGCTCTACGGGGCAACGGGCGGCGAGGCGTACCTGCGTGGTACCGTCGGCGAGCGGTTCTGCGTCCGGAACTCCGGCGCCACCGCTGTGACCGAGGGCATCGGCGACCACGGCTGCGAGTACATGACCGGCGGCAGGGTGGTCGTGCTCGGCCCCACCGGGCGGAACTTCGCGGCCGGCATGTCCGGCGGCATCGCCTACGTCTACGACCCGGATGGTCGCTTCCCCGCGCTCATCAACTACCAGATGGTGGAGTTGGAGCCACTCTGCGCCGCTGATCGTGAGTGGCTGCGCGCTACCGTGGAGCGTCACCGCGAGCTCACCGGCTCAGATGTCGCCGATCGCTTGCTTGGCCAGTGGGAGAGCGAGGTCGAGTCGTTTCGCAAGGTCATGCCGCAAGATTTCAAGCGCGTGCTCACCGTTATGGACGAGGCGGCCGCCGCCGGCGCGTCCGAACAGGAGACGCTGCAGCGCGTCATGGCAGCGGCCCATGGGTGAAGCGACGGGCTTCTTGAAGTGGGGACGCGTCACGCCTCAGCGCCGCCCGGTCTCGGTGCGACTGCACGATTGGCACGAGGTCTACGAGCCGTTCGAGCGCGAGGCGCTGAAGCAGCAGGCCGGCCGATGCATGGACTGCGGCATCCCGTTCTGCAACAGCGGCTGCCCGCTCGGCAACCTGATCCCTGATTGGAACGACCTGGTGTACCGCGATCGTTGGCGCGAGGCGATCGAGCGCCTGCACGCGACGAACAACTTCCCGGAGTTTACCGGTCGGCTCTGCCCCGCGCCGTGTGAGGCGTCCTGCGTGCTCGGCATCAATCAGGATCCCGTGACGATCAAGCAGGTGGAGGTGGAGATCGTCGATCGGGCCTGGAACGAAGGCTGGATCCAGCCCGTGATGCCGACCGTTCGCACGGGAAAGCGCGTCGCCGTCGTCGGCTCAGGCCCTGCGGGGCTCGCGGCGGCGCAGCAGCTCACCCGCGCCGGACACGACGTCGTGGTGTTCGAGCGCGCCGATCGCATCGGTGGCCTCCTGCGCTACGGTATCCCGGAGTTCAAGATGGAGAAGCGCCACCTCGACCGCCGCCTCGAACAGTTGCGCGCGGAAGGCACACAGTTTCGACCGAACGTGAACGTCGGCGTGGATCTCGCCGTGCCGGAGCTGCTCGAGTTCGATGCGACGGTGCTCGCTGGTGGCGCGACGGCCGCCCGTGACTTGCCGATCCCCGGGCGCGAGCTGCGCGGTGTCCATCAGGCGATGGAGTACCTGCCGATCGGGAATCGGGTGCAGCAGGGGGATCTGCCGGCGCCTACCATCACGGCGGCAGGCAAGCGCGTCGTGATCATCGGCGGTGGCGACACGGGCGCCGACTGCCTTGGCACGGCGCATCGTCAGGGCGCGGTGTCCGTGCACCAGTTCGAGATCCTCCCGCGCCCGCCGGACAGCCGTGCGCCAACGAACCCGTGGCCCACGTGGTCAAACGTCTTTCGTGTGTCTTCGGCGCACGAGGAGGGCGGTGAACGGGTCTTCAGTGTGAACACCGAGCGCTTCGTCGGCGATGACGCCGGGACGGTCCGGGCGCTGGTTGCGCATGAGGTCAGGCTGGTGGACCGCCGCTTCGAGAAGGTGGATGGGACGGACTTCGAGATCCCCTGCGAGCTGGTTCTGCTGGCCCTGGGCTTCGTCGGACCCGAGCGGGACGGGTTGCTCGAGGGTCTCGGAGTCGAGTTCGACCCGCGCGGCAACGTCGCGCGCGATGGCGCGTTCATGACGAGTGTGCCCGGCGTGTTCGCCTGCGGCGACCTGGGCCGCGGCCAGAGCTTGATCGTCTGGGCGATCGCCGAGGGGCGCTCCTGTGCCGCGGCGGTCGACCGGCGCCTGATGGGGGACACGCAGCTCGCGGTGCCCATCGAGCCGTCTGCGCGCCCGTTGCTCTGAGGGTTTCCTTTCGGGGCGTTCAGGTCGCCGTACTCCGGTTGACGTACGCAGTTGCAGCCCAGGGAACTCTTGGTCTGGCCTTGACAAATCCATGGTCATCAATCGATAATGATGTACATCGATGTAAGTTGAGGTGTTGTGATGACGGTGCGGCGAAGGCGGACGGTGCCGGCGACGGAGTTGCGGGTTCATTTGGGTGCCGCGTTGCGTGCGCTGGCCGACGAGGATCTGGTGATCGAGAAGGGAGGTATTCCTGTGGCGTTGCTAACGCGGTACAGCCCGGCCGTTGTGTCCGCGACCGAGTTGGAGACGGAGTACGCCCGCTCGTTGTCGAAGGTGGCGGGGCCGGGCGGCTGGGAGCGCATGAGCGCGGCCATGGCGGCCGGCTGGGCCGGGGTGAGCGCGGAGGAGATGGTTGCGAACCTCTATCGTTGGCGGGCGGAGGGTGGGGTGTCGCCCCGCCCTTCGCTCGATGACGACGAGGCTGGAGAGGACGATGATGACGGCGAGGTTCCTGCTGGACAGCGATATCTGTATCAACGCCGTCCGAAAACGCAACGCGTCGCTGAGGGGCCTCGTCCAGAGTATAAGGTCTGAGGGCATCGCTATCAGCGTGGTGACGTACGGGGAGGTACGCGAGGGCGTGATATTTTCGCGCACGCCCGTGGTCGATATGGCAACCTGGGACGGGTTCGTCGCCGGTCTAGACGTGATCGATCTGACGATGTCGATCGCCGATGTGTGGGCGGAGCTGCGCGGGGCCCTGCGCTTCCAGGGGAACAAGCTTGCGGACGCGGATCTGCTGATCGCGGCGACGGCGATGCGCTTCGGGATGACGCTGGTCAGCGGCAACCTCCGCCACTTCGGCCGCATCGCCGGCCTCGATCTGCTTGTGCCTGACCGCTGAGACCCTCTGAGCTCCACGCGGGTGACTCCGTCCCGATAGTCCGGCATGCACGCGCCGCCATGAGTCCGTCGCCGAGTGGCCATGCGCTCGTGCCGGTGAGTCGTCGCACGGATCGTGCGTTGGCTCCGGCCGATACTCGGGCCGATGATTGGCTGCCCTCAGCCGACGATAGCTTCATCTGCGTCCCGAGGCGCCGCGGACGTCCATGACGCGTATCGGTATACGGCGCGTTTGCCCCGCCGGGCAGCCGCGCCGTATGCTGTGCCCTGAACAGGGCGATGGGGCTCGCCCGGGCCGCCCGCGAGGGCTGATGGCTCCTACCTCAACGGGTAGGAGCTTTGTTGTGTGCGCATGAACGTCATCTATCTGGCCATCGGCGGCGCGCTCGGCACGCTCTCTCGCTACTACGTCACCGGCTGGGTGGCTGGCTGGAACGGCACGAGCGGCCTCGGCGTCTTCACCGTCAATATCATCGGCTCGTTCATCATCGGCCTCTTCTTGACGCTCGCCACCGAGCGCTTCATGTGGCCGCCGGAGCTGCGCCTCGCGGTCGCGGTAGGATTCATCGGCGGCTTCACGACGTTCTCGTCCCTTGCGTGGGAGACGCTGCAGATGCTCCAGGTCCGAAACGTCGTCGGCGCCACGCTCAACATCACCGCCAGCGTCGTCCTTGGCATGCTCGCGGTGTACGCCGGCAGCGTGCTCGGCAAGTCGGTCTAGGATGCCGGAGGACGGCGCTATGGAACTCATCGGGCCGGCCAAGCTGCTCAAGATCTACATCGGCGAGTCCGACAAGTGGCGTGGTAAGCCGCTGTCCTCCGAGCTCGTGCAGCGCCTCCGCGCCGAGGGGGTGGCGGGCGCCACCGTGCTCCGCGCAGTCGAGGGCTTCGGTGCCAACAGCCGCGTCCACAGCGCGCACATCCTGCGCCTCTCCGAGGACTTGCCGCTGGTCGTCGAAGTCGTCGACCGCGGCGATCGCATCGAGCGCGTGCTGCCCATCGTGGACGAGATGGTCGGCGATGGCCTGGTCATGATCGTCGATGTGGATGTCGTCCACTACCGGCACAGCACCGGTAAGGACCGCGGCGGCGCCCTCTAGCGTCGCGGGCGATCGCGCACACGCCGCTGGCCCGTAGCGCGGCGGCGAGTATCATCGAGGCAGAGCGAACGAGGAGGCAGCGATGGCCGACCCTAAGCAGGTGGTGCGGGACTTCTGTGCGGCGTGGGAGGCGCGCGACCAGCAGCGCATCCTCGATGCCTTCACCAATGATGGCGTCTACCACAACGTCCCAATGCAGCCGGCCGTCGGCAAGGACGCGATCAAGGGCCTTCTCGGCATCATCCTCACCCCTGCCAGCGATGTCCGCTTCGACATCAAGCACATGGTCGCCGAGGGCAACGTCGTGCTCACCGAGCGTATCGATACCTTCATCCTGGGTGGCAAGACGGTAACGCTCCCGGTGATGGGCGTCTTCGAAGTCCGCGATGGCAAGATCGCCGCCTGGCGCGATTATTTCGATCTCGCCACCTGGACCAGGCAGGCCAGCGGCTGAGCAAGCGGTCACGGCTCATCCGTCAGCGTTCCGCGATGTGCGATCTCCTGTCTGGCGGCGGCTGCTTGCGCATGATCGCCCACTGACCGCTGACACCCCTACACCCTACCGCCCCTCCAGCCACGCGTTGAACTTCGGCGCCCGCTTCTGCTGGAACGCCGACATCCCCTCCCGCGCGTCCGGGTGGTGGTCGCTCACCGCTGTCTTTGCCGCGATGTCGTCCAGCGCGTGCGCGAACGTCTGCTCGGCCGCGTTGTAGATCGAGCGCTTGAGCAGCCGCATCGATACCTGCGGCCCCTCCGCCAGCTCTCGCGCCAGCGCCATCGCGCGCGGCAACAGCTCGTCCGGCGGCGCCACCTCGTGCACCAATCCCAGTTCCAGCGCGTCTTCCGCCGTAACGATGCGATTCCGCAGGAAGAAGTCCATCGCCTTCGCCACGCCGATGAGCTGCACCACGAGGAACTGCCCGCCCTCGTCCGGCATCAGCCCGAATCGCAGCGTCCCGCTGCCCATGCGCGCGCCGGCAGCGGCGAACCGGAAGTCGCACGAGAGCGCCAGCGAGAACCCGGTCTGGATCGCCACGCCGTTGATCGCCGCCACCGTCAGCTTGGCCAGCGCCCGCACCGTCGCGTTGAGCGGCTGCGAGAGCCAGCGCAGGCCGTCGTACGTGCCGATCGCGTTGTGGTGCCCCGCGCCGATGTCCGGCACCAGCTGCTCCGCGCCCGTGCCCGCCACCGGTCGTCCGGTGATGTCGTCGCCCGCCGAGAACGCCCGCCCGCTGCCCGTGATCACGATCACGCGCACCCCGTCGTCCATCTGCGCCTCGGTCAGCGCCTCGACCAGGTCGCGCTTCATCCCCTGCGTCATGCCGTTCAGCCGCTCCGGCTGATTCAGCGTAACCAGTGCGATGCCACGGTCGTGCATCGCCAGCTCAAACCCGCGGAACGTCCCCTCGCGCATCGCTTCGCCCCCTCCCCCCTAACTTCCGGCGCTCCCGCTCGCTCCACGCGCCGGCATCGGCACCTCGCGCACCCGCTCGTCGATGTCGTCGTACTCCAGCCGCAACGCGCGGCAGATCGTTGCGTGCATGCCGTACGTCCCGATCAGGTAGGTCAGCTCGAGAATCGCCTCGTCCGTCAGGTGCTCGCGCAGGCGCGCGAACACGCCGTCCTGCACGCGCCCCCGTTCGATGATCACCTGGTCCGTGTAGGCGAGCACCGCGCGCTCAGGCTCGTCGAATGCGTCCGACACGGTCCACGCCGGCAGGTCGCGCAGTTGCTCTGCGCTCACTCCCGCTGCGCGCGCTGCCTTCGCGTGCTGCGAGAACACGAACTGGCTCTCTGCGCCGAACCCCGCGCGGATCAGCGCCAGCTCGCGGAGCCTCGGCTGCAGTCGCCGCTCCTTGCTGTTGAACAGGGCGAACCCCGCCTGGCATTGCGCCAGGATCTCCGGCACCAGCGCGAACACGGTCCACCAGTTGCCTGGCGTGCCCGTCACCGTCCCCGGTTCCGCCACCGGGTCCCGCTCGCCGAAGATCGCCCGGTACGTCGCGGCGACCTCATCGGACGCATCGTCGCGCGGCACCTGTCGCAATCGTGGCATGATCTTTCTCCCCGGGCGCTCCGTCGCCCACGGCCGATACTGTAGATCGGATCGCCGCCGCGGACACGCGACGTTGACGGCAGGGGCTGTGCCGTTGGCCCGCCCTGTGGTACGATCGCCGCCATCGCGGGCACCAGGCCGTTGCCGGACCCGGGCACCTCAGCGCGGAGGCGAATCGTGAGCAAGCCGGAACTGAGCCAGCGTAGCAACACCGAGTTCGAGATCCGCGGACTCAATCACCTCGCGCTCGTCTGCAGCGATATGCAGCGCACCGTCGACTTCTATTCTGGCGTCCTCGGCCTGCCCCTCATTAAGACCCTGGACCTGCCCAACGGCATTGGCCAGCACTTCTTCTTCGACCTCGGGAACGGTGACTCGCTGGCCTTCTTCTGGTTCCCGGACGCGCCCGCCGCCGCGCCCGGCGTCTCCTCCGCTGCCCACTGGCCCGGCGACGGCGAGATCGTCACCGCCCACGGCTCGATGAACCACGTGGCGTTCGATGTGCCGGCGGAGAAGTTCGACGCCTGCGTCGACCGCCTGCACGCGAAGGGCATCCGCACGTCCCGGGTCTTCAACCACGACGACAGCCCGCTGCAGGTCTCCGCGACGCTGCACCCCGGGGTCTTCGTGCGCTCGGTCTATTTCATGGACCCTGACGGCATCCTGCTCGAGTTCGCCAGCTGGACGCGCGTCTTCGACGCGTCGGACGTGCGCCATCGCCCGGCGACCGCCGCCGATGCCGCGCGCCTGCTCGACGCCGTCACTTCCTGAACGCCCGGCTCCCGCGATCAGGTCCGGTTCGGAGCGGGTAGCGCGCTCGCCTTCGCCGCCCTGCGCGCCTTCGCCGGTGCCTGTGCCTCGTCGCACGTGCCGCACAGGCCGCACACGAAGCGCGGCGGAGCGCCACATCGCGCGCAATAGAGGTGCGTGGCGCGTCGGGACATCGATCGGATGAACTGCTGGCGGTCGGTCATGACCGGGCCTCCTTTGCATCGCTCTCAGCGTAGCGGTGCCCGGTTACCGTTGCGTTAGTGTGCGATGAACATCCTGTGAGCATGCGGTGTACGCCGAACCATCCACGCGCACGCGGTCTTGCCTGGCCCGTCCCATCACCGGGTCCATCCCGGCCGCTACCCGCGCGCGACCTCCGCGCACTGGCGCAGCCGCGGCAGCACCGTCTCTGCGTCCGCAGGCGGCAGCCAGAACACCGCCCGGCTCACGCCGATCGCCTCCAGCGCTTCGATCTGTTCGCGGCGCGCCGGCGCCCCGAACACCGAGATCGGGATCGGCGCCCGCCCCGCCTCCGCCGCCAGCCGTTGCAGCTCGCCGATGCGCCGCGCCAGGCTCTCCGGGCTGCGGAATCCGCCGATCGGCATCCACTCGTCGCCGTACTCCACCACGCGCGCCAGCGTGCGCGGCCCATCGCCGCCGATCATCACCGGTGGGTGCGGCTTCCGCGCCGGCTTCGGCCACGACCAGATCGGGTCGAAATCGACGTAGCTCCCGTGGTACGCCGCTTCGTCCTCCGTCCAGATCGCCTTCATCGCCAGCACGCGCTCCCGCAGCACGCGCCAGCGCGTCGGCGCCGCCGTCCCGTGGTTCTCCATCTCTTCCACGTTCCACCCGCCTCCGATA
The DNA here is from genome assembly GCA_035632115.1 of Dehalococcoidia bacterium. GTDB lineage: Bacteria > Chloroflexota > Dehalococcoidia > DSTF01 > JACRBR01 > DASQHL01. The sequence continues at coordinate 25,179 of DASQHL010000054.1, forward strand.
CCGAACAGGACCCGCCCGCCCGATAGGAAGTCCACGCTCGCGACCTCCTTCGCCAGCGTGATCGGGTCCCGCTCGACAACCAGGCAGATCCCCGTGCCCAGCATCAGCGTCGTCGTCACCGCCGCCGCCGCGCCCAGCGCCACAAACGGATCCAGCGTGTGCGAATACTCCCGCGGCAGCTCGCCACCCGCCGGGTACGGCGTGCGACGGCTCACCGGGATGTGCGTGTGCTCCGGAAAGAACAGCGACTCCATCCCCAGGTCCTCCGCCGCCCGCGCCAGCTCGGTCACCGGTATCGCGTAGTCCGTCGGAAAGATCGTCACGCCGTACTTCATGCCGCCTCCGCCTCTTCGCTGGCCCTTGTCTGTGACGCATTCAACCATGCTCCGCGTGCCGGCGCGAACCCGCCACGTGCGCGCACCGCCGCGCCGTCGTTGGTGCTACACTCGGGCGATGATCGTAGCCCGCCTCCGCCCGTCCGCATCGGGAGACGCCAACCGCCGGCGAGGTGGCGGCCGATGACCCGCTCCGGGCCGCAGATCGGGCCGCTCGGCCCGCCCCCGCCCGTGTTCCGCTTCCGCCGGCGCGGCGTGCGCGGCCCCGGCCGCCGCTGGCGCTGGCTCATCGCCATTGCCGCCACGCTCCTCGTCCTCTTCATCTTGCTCAACATCGGCGTCGGCATCTACACCAGCTGGCTCTGGTTCGAGAGCGTCGGCTATCGCTCCGTCTACGCTACCCGCCTCACGACGCGCGTCTGGCTGTTCTTCGCCGGCCTCGCCGTGTTCCTCGCTATCTTCCTCCCGAACCTCTTCCTCGCCCGCCGCCTCGCGCCCGCCACCGATGATCCCGACTTCGAGTGGAGCGACGAGGTCCGCGAGTTCGCCGAAGGCCTCTCCATGGCCACCATCGGCCGCATCACGACCATCGCCTTCCTCGCCGCGGGCCTGCTCATCGGGCTCATCTTCGCCAGCACCGCCGCCGGGCACTGGGACGAGATCCTCCTCTTCCTCCACAGCCAGTCGTTCGGCATGAAGGATCCCCAGTTCCACCGCGATCTCGGCTTCTACGTCTTCCAGTTGCCCGTGTACCGCCTCGCCTCCGATTGGCTGCTCGGCGCGATCATCGTCACCATCATCGGCACAGCCGCCGTCTACGTCGCCCGTGCCGCCATCTACGGATTCCGCCTCGATGCGCCACGCCCGATCGCCCGCCAGATCTTCAGCGTCGATGTCCCGCGGCCGATCAAGCTCCACCTCTCGCTGCTCGTCGTCGCCCTGCTCGTCCTCTTCGCCGGCCGCTACTACCTCGATACCTTCGAACTCGTCTACTCCACCCGCGGCGTCGACCTCGGCGCCTTCTACACCGACGTCCATGCCGCCCTCCCGCTGCTCTACGCCCTGATGGCCGTCGCCGGCCTCGTCGCGCTCGTCGTCGTCGTCAGCGTCTTCCGTCGTGGCGTCGCGCTCCCCGTCGGCGGCGTCATCCTCTGGATCGTCGTCGCCATCGTCGGCCAGTTCTATCCGGCGATCGTCCAGAACTTCGTCGTCCAGCCGAACGAGATCTCCAAGGAGCAGCAGTACCTCGCCCGTAACATCGACATGACCCGCTACGCCTACGGCCTCGATCAGATCGACGAGCGCGCCTTCCCCGCCACCGCACAGGCCACCGCCGCCGAGGTCGCCGCAAACCAGGACACCATCAACAACGTCCGCCTCTGGGACCCCGCGCCCCTGCAGGCCGCCCTCCAGCAGATCCAGACCATCCGCCCCCTCTTCCAGTTCCTCGATGTCGATGTCGACCGCTACACCCTCTCGGGCAAAGAACAGCAGGTGATGCTCAGCGCCCGCGAGCTCAACCCCGCTCGCCTGCCTGCCAACGCCCAGACCTGGGTCAACAGCCGCCTCCAGTTCACCCACGGCTACGGCTACACCGTCGCCGCCGTCAACGAGATCCAGTCCGACGGCACGCCCAAGCTGCTCGTCAGTGATATCCCCCTCCACGGCGTCATCACCACCGACCATCCGGAGATCTACTTCGGCGAGCAGGCTGATCACTACATCATCGTCGATGGCACCGAGCCCGAGTTCACGCCCGCCGCCGGAGGCGCAAACGTCCAGACGAAGTTTCAGGGCAAGGGCGGCGTCTCCGTTGGCAGCTTCTTCCGCCGCGCCCTCTACGCCTGGAAGTTCAAGGACCGCAACATCCTGCTGTCAGGCGCCATCACCGGCAACAGCCGCATCATCTACGATCGCAACATCCAGCAGCGCATCCACGATGTTGCCCCCTTCCTCCAGCTCGACGCCGATCCCTACATGGTCGTCGATCAGGGCAACGTCTACTGGATGCAGGACGCCTACACCACCACCGATACCATCCCCTACTCGCACCGCACGGGCGGCGTCAACTACATCCGCAACAGCGTCAAGGTTGTCGTCAACGCGTACTCCGGCGAGACCACCTTCTACGCCATCCAACCCGATGAGCCCATCCTCAAGGCCTACAGCGCGGTCTTCCCCACCCTCTTCAAGCCCATCGACCAGATGCCTGCGGGCTTGCGCCAGCACATTCGCTACCCGGAGGATCTCTTCCGCCTCCAGACGCAGGTCTACCTCCGCTACCACATCCGCGATGCCCGCGCCTTCTACCAGCAGGAAGACCAGTGGGACATTCCCACCGAGATCTTCAACAACACCGACCAGCAGATCCGTCCCTACTACGTCATCGCGCGGCTTCCCGGCGAGCAGAAGGAGGAGTTCATGCTCATCCTCCCCTTCGTCCCCCGCAGCCGCACCAACGCCATCGCCTGGCTCGCCGCACGCTCCGATGGCGCCAACTACGGTAAGCTCGTCGCCTTCCGCTTCCCCTCGTCCGAAAGCGTCCCCGGCCCCACCCAGGTCGAGCGCCGCATCGACTCCGATGGCCGCGTCTCCCAGCAGCTCACCCTCTGGAACCAGTCAGGCTCCACCGTCATCCGCGGCAACCTGCTGATGATCCCCATCGGTAACGCCAACATGTTTTTCGAGCCGCTCTACTTGGCCGCCACCGGCGGTGGCAACACCATCCCCCAGCTCAAGCGCGTCGTCGTCGTCAACGGCGATAACATCGCCATGGAGCCGACCCTCTCCCGCGCCATCGATGTCCTCTTCGGCCGCGCCCAGCCCTCCGGCCTCGATGTCTCCGGCGCCGCGCCCGCCGCACCCACCGGCACGCCCGCTGCGGGCGGCACCGCCACCTCGTTGGCGACGTCCGCCCCCGCGCCGACGCCCGCGGCGCCCGCGCTCACGCCTGTCGCCGGTGATACCGCCGCCTCGCTTGCCGCGCAGGCTCAGGCGTCCTACGACCGCGCGCAGACCCTGCTCCGCAACGGCGACTTCGCCGGCTACGGCCAGGAGATCGCCCGCCTCAAGCAGATCCTCGATAGGCTCCAGCAACTCGTCGGCACGCCCGTGCCCACGCCCTGAGCTTCCGCCCCAGGGCGCTGCCTGCCGCGATGTGACGCGCGTGCCATGTGGTGCGACCTGCGGTGCCGTCCGCCGCGCCGGAGCGCGACCACGCCCCTATGCGAACACGTAGTCAGCTGCGTCCGGCTCCCGCGTCCGCTGCCAGTACTCGATCAGGTTGAACGGCCAGTTCTGCGCGCTCCGACCCTTCGCGTTCTTGTACCAGCTGTTCACCGTCGAGACGCCCCACGTCCGCTCCAGGTTCGCCCGGTCGATGCGCTCGTTGTACGCGTCGTGCACGTCCGCGCGGCAGTCCATCGTCCGTCGCCCGCCCTCCAGCAGCAGCCGCAGGCACCCCATCACGTACCGCACCTCGCACTCGGAAAAGTAGATGATGCTCCCGTTCACCACGATGTTCGTGTTTGGCCCGTACAGCATGAAGAAGTTCGGAAAATTCGGCACCGTGATCCCCAGGTACGCCCGCGCGTCCCCGTCCCACTGCGCGTTCAGGTCGATGCCGTCCCGGCCCGTCACGCGCATCGGCGTCAGGAAGTGCGACGCCTGGAACCCCGTCCCGTAGATGATCACGTCCGCCGCCCGCTCCGTGCCGTCTGCCGTCACCACGCCGTCGCGCGTGATCTCCCGGATCGTGTCCGTGATCAGCCGCACGTTGTCGCGCTTCAGCGTCTCCGCCCACACGCCATTGTCCAGCACGATCCGCTTCGACGTCGGCGGGTACGTGGGCAGCACCTTCTCCAGCAGGTCGGGCCGGTCGGCATACTGCCCCTGCAGGTACATCGTCAGCAGCACCCGCAGCTGCTCGTTCGCCGCGCTCACCGATCGCTCGCGCGGCTCCCACGCCGGGTCCACCGTCGCAGCCGGCAGCAGACCGTCCGTCGTGTTCCAGAACAGCCAGAACCGGTACCAGTGCGCGTAATGCGGCACCCGCGCGAACAGCCACCGCAGCCCCGCCCCCACGTCCTCGTGGTAGTTCGGGACCGGCACGAACCAGTTCGGCGTCCGCTGGTAGATCGTCAGCTCCGCCGCCTCCTGCGCCACCACCGGGATGAACTGCGCCGAGCTCGCGCCCGTGCCGATCACCGCCACGCGCTTGCCGCGCAGCTCCACGCCATGGTCCCAGCGCGCGGAGTGGAACGACGCCCCACCGAACCCCTCCCGCCCCGCGATCTCCGGCAGCTTCGGCCGGTTCAGTTGCCCCACCGCGCTGATCACCGCCTGCGCCTCGACCGTCTCTTCCGCGCCATCCGCCGCCCGCAACCGCAGCGCCCACGCGCCACGTGCTTCGTTGAACGCCATCGATGCCACTTCGGTCCGGAACCGCACGTGCTCTCGCACCCCGTACTCCCGCGCGCAGTCCCGGAAGTACTCCAGCAGCACCTCCTGCGTCGAGAAGTGCTTCGGCCAGTCCGTCCGCTGCGCGAACGAATAACTGTAGAACGCGTTCGGCACGTCCACCCGCGCCCCGGGATACGTGTTCTCCAGCCACGTCCCGCCGACATCGTCGTTCTTCTCGAAGATCACGAACGGCACGCCCGCCTGCTTTAGCCGGATGCCCGCGAGGATCCCCGACATCCCGGCACCGATGATCGCCACGCTGAAGCGCGTCTTCGGGTCCATCTGCCACGCCGGCGCCCGCGGGTCGTCGTCGTACGGCGCCAGCTCCTCGACCAGCAGCGGGATGTACTCGTCCGCTGCCGCCGAGCCCGTCATCCAGCGGGTGATCTCCCGGATGTCCCCTTCGATGGGATGCGCTGCCGCCCTCGGCGCGTCGTCCCGGAGCCGCCGGATCGCGTCCAGCGCAAGCGCCCGCGCCTCCCGCTGCTGCTCGTCGCTCATCCCGCCCTGCGGGATCCCCGGCGTCACGCCCGGCGGCCGCAGGTCGTCCCGCAACAGCGAAAGGTCGCCCGTCGCCTGCGCCAGCGCCGGCAGCAGCGCCGGCAGAAACGCCTCCTCCAGCGCCTCTCGGATCTGCTCGTCGCTCTCGGTGATCTGCTCCGTCACGCTCGATGTCGCCACAGTGAAGACTCCGCCCGACAGCTCCGTGCCCTGCCTCGCGCGACCCGCGCCGCTCCCGAGAGTATCCGCGATCTGGCCGCGTCAGGCACGGCCATCCGCCCGGCGCGCGGCCTCCCCGCCCGCCTCGACGGAGCGCGCGCGTTAGTGCTATACCCTATGCACGCTGACGCGCGCCGCCCGCCGCGGCCGGAAGAAAGCCCGCCATGAGCGACTACTGGCAGCGTTTCGCGGACCGGCGCTTGTCCCGCCGCAGCGTCCTGCGTGCCGCTGGCATCGGTGCCGCCGCTGCCGCGGCCATCCCCCTCGGCGGTTGTTCCGGCGGCTCCACCACCACCACCGGCGCCGGCGTCACCCCGGCCACCACCCCTTCGCCCAACGGCCCCGATCTGCTCAACACCGGTGGCACGCCCCGCCGCGGCGGCCGCTTCCTCACGTCCGAAGCCGCGGACTTCGGGACCTTCGATCCCCACCTCGGCATCGCCCTCGCCTCCGCCTACTTCCCGCGCCTCTACAACGTCCTCGTCAATCAGTGCGCCACCAAGGCCGAGTTCATGTACTTCGATCTCGCCTCCGCGCTCGAAACGCCTGATCCCCTCACGTTCATCTTCAAGATCCGCCCCGGAGTCAGGGTCGCCCCGAACGACCTCGGCGTGCCCGAACGTGACCTCGACCCCGAAGACGTGCGCGTCAGCCTGGAGCGCATCCGCACCACGAAGGCCGCCAACAACTACGCCTTCGCCCACCAGTACATCGCCTCCATCACCACCACCGCCGATACCGTCACCGTCAAGACCACCACGCCCTACGCCTGGTTCCTCAACCGCATCGGCCTCTTCGTCAACACCATCCCCCCGCGCGAGCTCCTCTCCGGCGACCTCAAGCGGCTCGAGCAGCACGCCGCCGGCGCTGGCCCCTACCGCCTCACGTCTCTCCACGAAGGTCAGGGCGCCACCTTCGACCGCAACCCGAACTACTACCGCAAGGACGACCGGACCGGTCAGCAGTTGCCCTACGTCGATGGCATCGACCTCAAGCTCCTGTTCGACCGCACCGCCGCCCGCACCGCCTTCCTCAGCCACCAGCTCGACCGCTACGTCCCCGCCAGCGCCAGCGAGGCCGCCGGCCTGCAGGATCGCTTCACCATCGAACGCGACCCCAACTTCTCCTTCATCGCCTTCGCCATGAACCCGCAGCAGCCGCCCTTCCAGGATCCCCGCGTCCGGCGCGCCATCTCCCGCGCCATCGACCGCCAGGCCTACATCGATATCATCTACGGCGGCCAGGCGAAGGCCGATGGCCTCGTCCACTGGCCAGTCGGCGCCTACGCTCTCGATGACGCTGCCCTGAAGCAGACCTACCAGCCCTTCGACCTCCAGGAGGCGAAGCGCCTCGTCAGCGCGGTCGGCGGCATCAAGCTCAAGATGATGTATCCCAGCGGCACGCTGCTTGAGGAACACGACAAGCACCTGCCGATCTTCATCGGCCAGATGAACGATGCCGGTATCAGCATCGATCACGACCCCCAGGACCTGCCGACCTGGATCGAGAACTTCAGCAAGCTCAACTACCACTGCTCGCTCTCGCTCAACCAGATCTACGAGACCGCCGAGATCCCCCTCGGCTTCCACACCACCGCCGGCCCCCTCGGCGACGGCACCTACGTCCGCGGCCTTGGCGACCCGCAGATCGAGGCCGCCGTCAAGAAGGCCAACGAGACCATCGACGTCAACGCCCGCGTCACCGCCGTCCACGACGCCCAGAAGATCATCTACGGCAAGGTCCCCGCCTACTACCCCCTGGTCACGCCCTACATGTTCCAGGCGTACTGGCCCTCGGTCCACAACATTCCCGCCGGCGTCGGCACCACCCAGTTCCTGCTCAACATGTTCTGGCTGGACTCCCCGGCCAAAGCCTGAGCGCCTCCGCGCGCTCTTGACAACGCCCCCGGCCGGGCGTATCCTCGCCCTCACCATATGGTAGTAAAACCGACAACAGTTGGTGAGGAAGCGGGCGCCCGGCGCGTCGACCGGCGGCGCGCCATCCTCGACGCCGCCACCGAACTCTTCGCTGACCGCGGCTTCGGCGCCGTCTCCGTCCAGGAGATCGCCGATGCCGCCAGCACCCACAAGACCACTGTCCTCTACCACTTCGCCACCAAGGAGGCCCTGCACGAGGCCGTCCTCGATGAGGCGCTCGGCCGCATCGCCGCTGTCATGCACGAGTTCCTCGCCGGAGGCTTCCGCCGCGACCGCGTCGCCTACATGCTCGATCAGATCCACGCCTTCTTCGCCGACCACATCGCGCTCGCCCGCATCCTCCAGCGCGAGCTCCTCGAATCAGCGGCGCCCGAGGCCTACTTCAGCCTCTTCGTCGAGCCCATCTACCTCCCCGCGATGCGCATGCTCGAAGCGGCCATGGCCGCCGGCGTCATCCGCCACGTCGATCCCGCGCTCTTCATCCACGACCTGCACGTCCAGCTCATCGGCTACTTCTGCCACCGCCCCTTCATCGAACGCCTCAAGCCAGGCGATCCCCTCTCCGTCGAGGCCCTGATCGCCCGCCGTGAGCATCTCGTGAGCCAGATCTTCCGCCAGCTCACGCCCGATGGCGCCGAAGATTTCCACCTGCCATCAGCAGCCGCATTCGTCGTGTCCACACAGGAGCAGATGCCATGACTATGACCGCTGATCCCGGCACCTCCCGCTTCCCCGATGCGCCACCAGATTACCGCTTCCCCATCCCGCCATTCCCCAACGGCTGGTTCCAGGTCGCCTACTCGGACGAGCTCCCCGTCAACGGCGTCATGCCGCTCGAGTACTTCGGCACCCACCTCGTCCTCTGGCGCGACGCCGCCGGCGCCGCCCACGTCCTCGATGCCTTCTGTCCGCACCTTGGCGCCCACCTCGGCTACGGCGGCCGCGTCGAGGACGGCTGTATCCGCTGCCCCTTCCACGCGTGGCGCTTCAACGGCGAAGGCGCCTGTGTCGAGGTGCCCTACGCCAACAAGATCCCGCCCCTCGCGAAGCTCGACCCCTGGCACGTCTGCGAGGCCAACGGGCTGGTCATGGTCTGGCACCATCTCGGCGGCAAAGCGCCGCAGTGGGACGTCCCCCGCCTCGCCGAGGTTGGCTCCCCGGGCTGGACCGACTACACGCGCCGCCGCTGGAAGATCCGCTCACACAACCAGGAGATGGGCGAGAACGCCGTCGACTCCGCCCACTTCAAGTACGTGCACGGCACCCCGGAGCAGCCGATGACGCGCGCAGAGATCGACGGCCACATCTTCCGCGCAAAATCCCCCGTGAACTACACGACGCCCCAGGGCACCGTGGAGGGCGGCATCGAGTCCACGAACTACGGCTTCGGCTTCGGCGTCGTCCGCTTCACCGGCATCGTCGAGACCATGCTCGTCTCCTCCGTCACGCCCATCGATGGCGAATACATGGACGTCCGCTTCTCCTTCTCCGTCAAGAAGCTCGGCAGCGCCGATGCCACCGCCGGCGTCGGCCGCGCCTTCATCGCCGAAATCGAGCGCCAGCTCGGCCAGGACATCCCCATCTGGGAACACAAGGTGATGAAGTCGCGCCCTGTGCTCTGTGATGGCGACGGCCCCATCGGCGTCTACCGCCGCTGGTGCAAGCAGTTCTACAGCGCCGATGCACCACCCGCCGGCACCGACGGCGCCGCGGACGAGGGCTGAGCGATGCCCCGTGCCATCGATACCTTCGTCAACGTCAACATGGGCTCCGTCGAGCGCCCCCAGTGGCTCGTCCGCGTGGCCGAAGACTACTTCAACCGCGCCGACGCCATCTTCAAGGACATCTCGGTCGCCGAGCTCACCGAGGCCATGGACCGCGCCGGCGTCGAGAAGGCGATCATCACCACGACCGCCGAGCAGCCGGCCGATCACGTCCTCGCCTTCCCGCGCGCGAACCCCGACCGCTTCGTCCTCTCGCTCTCGCTCGACCCGCGCGGCGGCATGGAGTCGATCCGCGCGCTCCAGCGCCTCGTGCGCGACGAACCCGTCGTGCTGGCGCGCATCACCCCCTTCATGATCGCCCTGCCGCCCAACGACAAGGCCTACTACCCCGTCTACGCTAAGTGCATCGAGCTCGACCTGCCCATCGCCATCAACACCGGCATCCCCGGCCCGCCCATGCCCGGCCAGTGCCAGGACCCCATGTACCTCGATGAGGTCTGCGTGTTCTTCCCGGAGCTCAAGCTCATCATGGCGCACGGCGCCGACCCCTGGTGGTCCGTCGCCATCCGCCTCATGATCAAGTACCGCAATCTCTACCTGCAGACCTCCGCCTACGCCCCGCGCTACTTCCCGCCCGAACTGATCCACTTCATGAACACGCGCGGCCAGGACAAGATCCTCTTCGCCTCCGACCACCCCGTGCTCTCCTTCGAGCGTTGCGTCAAGGAGGCGCAAGAGCTGGACCTGCGCGAAGGCGTGCTCGACAAGTTCCTCTACGCCAACGCCCACCGTCTGTTCTGGGGCGAGCGCCGCCCCACCGCCGCGGCCAGCGCCGCGCAACGCGCCTGAGGCCGCGACCATGACCGACACGCCCGCCACGGAGGTCGCCCCCCTCACCGCGCCGCACGTGCTGGAGTTCGACTACACGCGCAGCGTCGGCCCGGTGATCGGCCGCTTCCTCGCCGAGCTGCGCGAACGCCGCATCGTCGGCGTCCGCACCGCCGCCGGCCGCGTCCTCGTCCCGCCGCAGGAATACGACCCCGAGAGCGGAGACGCCGTCACTGCCGACTTCGTGGAGGTCGGCCCCGGCGGCGTCGTCGTGACCTGGGCGTGGGTCGCCGCCCCGCGCCCGCGCCATCCCCTCGCCCAACCCTTCGCCTGGGCGCTCGTCCGCCTCGATGGCGCGGACACCGCCATGCTCCACGCCGTGGACGCCGCCGACGGGTCCCGCATGACCACCGGCATGCGCGTCCGCCCGCGCTGGCGCGCCGAGACACGCGGCGAGATTCAGGACATCGCCTGCTTCGAGCCGGAGGCCTCACCATGACCGAGCTCGTGTACGGCATCAAGACACCCATCCGCCTCGACTACATCTACGTCGCCGGACAGGCCTCGTCGCGCTTCCTGACCGCCATCGCCGAAGGGCGCATCGTCGGCCAGCGCTGCCCGCAATGTGCGAAGGTCTACGTGCCCCCGCGCGGCTCCTGCCCCACCTGCGGCGTCGCCACGGGAGAAGAAGTGCCCGTCGCCGATACCGGCATCGTCACGACCTTCTGCATCGTCAACATCCCCTTCGCCGGCCAGGCCGTCCGCGTCCCTTACGTCTCCGCCTCCATCCTCCTCGATGGCGCCGGCATCCCCCTCTTCCACCTTGTCCAGGACATCGAGGCGCACGACGTCCGCATGGGCATGCGCGTGCGCGCCGTCTGGCTGCCGCCCGAAGAGCGCACCCCCAGCATGAACAGCATCCGCCACTTCCGCCCGACCGGCGAGCCTGACGCTCCCTACGACGCCTACCGGGAGCATCTCTGATGCGCGACGTCGCCGTCGTCTCCTTCGCCCAGTCGCCCCCCGTCCGCTCCGATACGATCCGCAACGAGGTCGAGATCCTCATGCCCGTCGTCGCGGAGGCGATCGAGCGCTCCGGCATCGGCCGACACGACTTCGGCTTCACCTGCTCCGGCTCCTCCGACTACCTCGCCGGCCAGCCCTTCGCCTTCGTCATGGCGCTCGATGCCGTCGGCGCTTGGCCGCCGATCGCCGAATCGCACGTCGAGATGGACGGCGCCTGGGCCCTCTACGAGGCCTGGGTGCGCCTCCAGCACGGCGACATAGACTCGGCGCTCGTCTACGCCTTCGGCAAGTCGTCGCTCGGTGACCTGCGCGATGTGCTCACCCTCCAGCTCGACCCCTACTGCGTCGCTCCGCTCTGGCCCGATGCCGTCGATCTCGCCGCGCTCCAGGCCCGCGCCGGCCTCGATGCGGGCGTCTTCAGCGAGCGCGACATGGCCGCCGTCGCCGTCCGCAGCCGCCGCGACGCCGCTGCGAACCCCAACGCCCAGCTCCGCGACCCGCTCTCGCTCGATGACGCCCTCTCCGGCGCCCCGACGGCCTCGCCCCTGCGCGCGCACGACTGCCCGCCGATCTCTGATGGCGCCGCGGCCGTGGTCCTCGCCGCCGGCGACCTCGCCCGCCGCGTCTGCGAGCGCCCCGCCTGGATCCGCGGCATCGACCACCGCATCGAGCCGGCGTCGCTCGGCGCGCGCGACCTCGCCCGCTCCCCATCGACGGCGCTCGCCGCCCGCCACGCCGGCCTGACCGCCGAGGCGCCGCCGGTCGAGGTCGCCGAGCTGCACGCGCCCTTCAGTCACCAGGAGCTCATCCTGCGCGACGCGCTCGCCCTCGGCGAAGGCGTCGCCGTGAGCCCCTCCGGCGGCGCGCTCACTGCCAACCCGGTGATGGCCACCGGCCTGATCCGCATCGGCGAGGCCGCCCGCCGCATCATCGATGGCACTGTCCGTCGCGCTCTCGCCCACGCCACCTCCGGCCCCTGCCTCCAGCAGAATCTCGTCTGCGTCCTGGAGGCAGGCTGATGACCGAACGCTGCGCCGTCATCGGCATCGGCCAGACGCGGCACGCCTCCCGGCGCGACGACGTCTCCATCCCCGGCCTCGTCCGCGAGGCCGCCCTGCGCGCCCTCGAGGACGCCGCGCTCGACTGGCGCGATATCGATGCCGTCGTCATCGGCAAGGCCCCTGATATGTTCGAAGGCGTCATGATGCCGGAGCTCTACCTCGCCGACGCGCTCGGCGCCGCCGGCAAGCCGATGATCCGCGTCCACACCGCCGGCAGCGTCGGCGGCTCCACCGCCCTCGTCGCCGCCAGCCTCGTGCAGGCGGGCCTGCACGAACGCGTCCTCACCGTCGCCTTCGAGAAACAGTCCGAGAGCGACGCTATGTGGGCCCTCGCCCCAAAGCTCCCGTTCCAGCCCGCAGTCGTCGCCGGCGCCGGCGGCTACTTCGCGCCGCACATCCGCGCCTACATCCGCCGCTCCGGCGCGCCGGCCGATACCGGCATGCGCGTCGCCCTCAAGGATCGCCGCAACGCCCTGCGCAACCCCTACGCCCACCTCCACCAGGAGGACATCACGCTGGAGAAGATCGCCGAATCGCCCATGCTCTGGGACCCCATCCGCTTTCTCGAGACCTGCCCCTCGTCCGATGGCGCCTGCGCCATGGTGCTCGCGAGCGCCTCCGCTGCCGCCGCCGCCCCCCGCCCGCCGGCGTGGCTGCGCGCCTCCGCCATGCGCAGTGAACCCACGATGTTCGCCGGCCGCGACCAGGTGAACCCCCGCGCCGGCCGCGACTGCGCCGCCGAGGTCTACCGCCAGGCCGGCATCACCGACCCCCGCCGCGAGATCGACGTCGCCGAGATCTACGTCCCCTTCAGCTGGTACGAGCCTATGTGGATGGAGAACCTCGGCTTCGCGCCCGAATCCGAGGGCTGGCGCATGGTGCTGGACGGCGCCACCGCCTTCGAGGGCGACATGCCCGTCAATCCGTCCGGCGGCGTCCTCTCCTCGAACCCCATCGGCGCCTCCGGCATGCTCCGCTTCGCCGAGGCCGCCATGCAGGTGCGCGGCCAGGCCGGAGCCCACCAGGTCGATGGCGCGCGCACCGCCCTGGGCCACGCCTACGGAGGCGGCTCGCAGTTTTTCGCCATGTGGATCGTCGGCAGTGAGAAGCCCTGAGGAGCGGAACTATGGAGTTCAACCTCGCTGACCTCTTCGAATGCGTCGCCGACGCCGTGCCCGACCGCGAGGCCCTGGTGCACGGCGACCGCCGCCTCACCTTCGCCCAGCTCGATCAGCGCGCGAACCGCCTCGCCCACCACTTCCTCGCCGCCGGCATCCGCCCCGGCGACCACATCGGCCTCTATCTCTATAGCTGCGCCGAGTACATCGAAGCGGCCCTCGCCGCCTTCAAGGTCCGCGCCGCCCCCGTTAACATCAACTTCCGCTACGTCGAGGACGAGCTCCGCTATCTCTTCGACGACGCCGACCTCGCCGCCGTTGTCTACCACCGCGAGTTCGCGCCGCGCGTCGCTGCCGTCGCCCCCGCCGTCGCCTCGCTCCGCACCTTCGTCGCTGTCGACGACGGCACGCCGCCACCCCACGGGCGTCCCGACGACACCGGGTACGAAGCCGCACTCGCCGCGGCATCGCCCGCGCGCGACTTCGCGCCCCGCTCCGGCGACGACCTCTACCTGCTCTACACCGGCGGCACCACCGGCATGCCCAAGGGCGTCATGTGGCGCCAGGAGGACATGTTCTTCGGCGGCCTCCAGGGCGGAAATCCCGGCGGCCCCGATATCACCCGCCCGGAGGAGATCGGCGAGAATGCTGCGCGCAACGCCGCCCCTCCCTGCACGCTGCCCGTCGCGCCGCTCATGCACGGCAACGGCCACTGGGCCGCCATCATCGGCATGAACAGCGGCGGCAAGGTCGTCATCGCCACCAGCCACCGCCTCGACCCGCACGAGATCTGGACGCTCGTCGGCAAGGAGCGCGTCAACGTGCTCTCCATCGTCGGCGATGCCATGGGCCGCCCCCTCGCGGAGGCGCTCGCCGCCCCCGGCGCCGCCTACGACACCTTGTCGCTGGTCGTCATCTCCTCCGGTGGCGCCATCTTCTCCGAAGCCGTCAAGCAGCAGCTCCGCGCAAGCCTCCCCACCACGCTCCTCATCGATGCACTCGGCGCATCCGAGGTCGGCCACTCCGGCATGAACCTCGGCGCCAACGAGACCGGCCGCCCGCGCTTCACCGTCGATCCCAACAGCGCCGTCCTGGGCGAGGACCTGCGCCCCGTCGTGCCCGGCTCCGGTGTCGTCGGCATGGTGGCCCGCCGCGGCCGCATGCCCATCGGCTACTACAAGGATCCCGTGAAGACCGCCGCCACCTTCGTCACCGACCCCGACGGCGTCCGCTGGGTCGTCCCCGGTGACCGCGCCACGGTCGAGGCCGACGGCACCGTCACGCTCCTCGGCCGCGGCTCCGTCTGCATCAACAGCGGCGGCGAGAAGATCTACCCCGAGGAAGTCGAATCCGCCCTCAAATCGCACGCCGCCATCTTCGATGCCGTCGTCGTCGGCGTGCCGGACGAACGCTGGGGCGAGCGCGTCGCCGCCGTTGTGCAGCTCCGCCCCGGCCACGCCCTAACGCTCGCGGAGCTCGATGCCTACGCCCGCACGAAGGTCTCCGGCTACAAGGTGCCGCGCCTGCTCACCGTCGTCGATGAGGTCTTCCGCTCCCCCAGCGGCAAAGCCGACTACAAGTGGGCGAAAGCCCGCGCCATCGAGACACAGACGGCCGCCGCCGGCCAGGCGAAAGGATGACCCGTTGAGCGACGCCCTCCTCATCGAACGCGACGGCCGCGTGCTGATCCTGACCATGCACCGTCCTGAGGTGAAGAACGCGCTCAACCCGGAGATGCTCTGCCGCCTCGCCGACGCCTGGGACGTCGCCAATGCCGACGACGAGGTCCGCTGCGTAATCCTCACCGGCGCCGGCGGCGATTTCTGCGCCGGCGCCGATCTCGACAAGCTCGTCGCCCGCTCCATCGCCAACCTGCCGCCGGAGGACGAGTTCGAGGCGCGCTGCCGCGAGAACCCCGACACCATCTTCCGCGGCCTGCTCCGCAGTGTCCGCCTCGCCAAGCCCCTGATCGCCGCCATCGAAGGCTACTGCGTCGCCGGCGGAACGGAGATCCTCCAGGCCACCGACATCCGCGTCGCCGGCGAGGGTGCGGTCTTCGGCATCACGGAGGTCAAGTGGGGCCTCTTCCCCCAGGGCGGCTCCACCGTCCGCCTCCGCCGCCAGATCCCGTACACCATGGCGATGGAGCTCCTTCTCACGGGCGACACCTTCCCCGCCGCCGACGCGCTCCGCTTTGGGCTCATCGGCCGCATCGTCGCCAAGGGCGGCGCCCTCGCCGCCGCCCGCGAGATCGCCGCGCGCGTCTCGGCCAACGGCCCCGTCGCCGTGCGCAAGGTCAAGCAGTCCGTGCAGGAGACCGAGGCGCTGCCCGAGCGAGAGGCGCTCGACCTGGAGTTCAAGATCGGTATGGAGGTCTACGCCACCGAGGATGCCCGCGAGGGCCCGCGCGCCTTCAAAGAGAAACGCGCACCGCAGTTCAAGGGACGCTGACGCCGCCACGGGAGGGCGACGAACGACATGTCACTCGACTTCACCCTCGGAGAGGAACACCAGCTCGTCCGCGCGTCCGTGCGCGCCATGCTCCAGAAGTACCACCCCCGCCGCGACGAGTTCCGCCAGATGAACGCCGAGCGCAGGTTCCCCCAGGAGCTCTGGGACGACTTCGCCGCCATCGGCCTCCTCGGCTGCCTCGTGCCGGAGCAGTACGGCGGCACCAACGCCGGCCTCCTCGCCCTCACCGTCGCCTTCGAGGAACTCACCGCCCAGGGCTTCCTCCCCGGCCTCATGCTCGTCACCTCCATGGACGCCGCCTGCATCGTCCGCAACGGTACCGAAGAGCTGAAGCAGCGCTTCCTGCCCGAGATCGTCGCCGGCAAGCTCAAGCTCTGCTTCGCCGTCACCGAGCCAAACGCCGGCACGAACACATTCCGCGTCGAAACCCACGCCCGCCGCGATGGCGACGGCTACCGCGTCAACGGCCAGAAGGTCTTCATCACCGGTGTCGAGCAGGCCGACTACATGCTCCTCGTCGCCCGCACCACCACCGTCCAGGAGCTGCAGGCGCAGGGCAAGCCCAAGTCGCAGGGCCTCTCGCTGTTTCTCGTGGACACGAAGTCTCCCGGCCTCCAGAAGACGCTGCTCCCCACGCCCTCGAACGATGGCGCCGGCCAGTGGCAGCTCTTCTTCGATGACGTCGTCGTCCCAGCCGGAAACATCGTCGGTACGGAGGGCAACGGTGCCCTCGCCATGTTCAACTCGCTCAACCCCGAGCGCATCCTCGCCGCCGCTATCTGCGCCGGCATGGCCCAGCAGTGCCTCGACAAGTCCGTCGCCTACGCCAAACAGCGCGTCGTCTTCAAGGACACCCCCATCGGCGCCTACCAGTCGATCGCCCACCCCCTCGCCGAAGTCAAGATTTGGCACGAGGCCGTGAAGCTCATGATGTACCGCGCCGCCTGGTCCTTCGACCAGGGCCTCGACCCGCTCGAGGTTGGCACCCAGGCCAACATGGCGAAGTTCCTCGGCGCCGACCTCGCCCTCAAGGCCGTCGATGCCGCGCTCGAGACCCACGGCGGCAACGGCTTCTCGGAGGACTACGGCATCATCCATCTCTGGTTCGGCGCCCGCCTCTTCAAGACCGCACCCGTCAGCCGCGAGATGATCCTGAACTACGTGTCCGAGTGGAGCCTGGGGCTCCCTCGCTCCTACTGACCGCGCCGCAAGCAAGGACCGGAGGATCCGCCATGGTGCAACTGACCGAAGTCGACCTCTACAGCCCCGATACCTACATCGACCGCGTCCCGCACGACGTCTTCAAGCTGCTCCGCCGCGAGTCCCCAGTCCACTGGCACCGCGAGGCCAGCGGCCCCGGCTACTGGGCCCTCACAAAGTACGACGACATCGTCGCCGTCTCCCAGGACTCCGCCACCTTCTCCTCCGCCCGCATGGGCACCAATATCGATGACCCCTCCCCCGACGGCCTCGCCATGCTCCAGACGATCATGCTGAACATGGACCCTCCCCGCCACACCGTCTACCGCCGCCTCGTCGCCACCGGCTTCACCCCGTCCATGATCCGCAAGCTCGAGCCGCACGTCCGCGCCATCACCACCGACATCGTCGATCGCGTGGCCCGCAGCGGCGAATGCGACTTCGTCACTGCCGTCGCTGCCGAGCTGCCGCTCCAGGTCATCACGGAGATGGTTGGCGTCCCCCACGACGACCGTCACAAGATCTTCGATTGGTCCAACCGCCTCATCGGCTTCGATGACCCGGAGATGACCACCTCGCCCGAGGACGGCCAGCGTGCCGCGACCGAGCTCTTCCTGTATGCCCACCAGCTCGCCGCCCAGCGCCGTGACACGCCCCGCGACGACCTCGTCAGCGTGCTCCTCCAGGCCGAGGTCGACGGCGCCGCCCTCAGTGAGCCCGAGTTCGATGCCTTCTTCCTCCTCCTCTGCGTCGCCGGCAACGAGACCACCCGCAACCTCATCTCCGGTGCCATGCGCACCTTCATCGAGCACCCGCACCAGCGCCGCCGCCTGATCGATGACCCCGCGCTCATGCCCCTCGCCGTCGAGGAGATGCTGCGCTGGGTCTCGCCGCTGATCTACTTCCGCCGCACCGCCACCCGCGACACCGAGATCCGCGGCCAGCGCATACGCGAGGGCGACAAGGTCGTCATGTACTACCCCTCCGCCAACCGCGACGAGGAGATCTTCGATGACGCCGACACCTTCGACGTCGGCCGCGCGCAGAACCCGCACGTCGCGTTTGGCGGCGGCGGCCACCACTTCTGCCTCGGCGCTAGCCTCGCCCGCCTCGAGATCAAGGTGATGTTCGAGGAGATCTTCCGCCGCCTCCCGGACATCGAGCTGGCCGGCGAGCCGCGCCGCCTCCGCTCCAACTTCATCAACGGCCTCAAGCACCTGCCCGTCCGCTACACGCCGGAGCGCGCCTGACCCGCGCAGGAGACGCCCATGCACACCAGCCTCTGCGACGACTTCGGCATCGAGTTCCCCATCTTCGCCTTCAGTCACTGCCGCGATGTCGTCGCCGCCGTCAGCCGCGCCGGCGGCATGGGCGTGCTCGGCGCCCTCGCCTTCACCACCGAGCAGCTCGAGATCGAGCTCCGCTGGATCGATGACCACGTCGATGGCAAGCCCTACGGCGTTGATGTCGTCATGCCAGCATCGTCCGTCGGCGAAGGCGCCGGTGCCCTCGATCTCGAAAAGATGATCCCGGACGCGCACCGCCAGTTCGTCGAGGACACGCTGCGCCGCTTCAACGTGCCGCCGCTCCCCGCCGATGTGCCCGCCGCCGCCGGCCTTCTCGCCTGGACCCACGACAAGGCCCGCACCCAGGTCGAGGTCGCCCTCGCCCACCCCATCCGCCTGCTCGCCAACGCCCTCGGCGCGCCCCCGCCTGATGTCATCGAGAAGGCGCACGCCCACGGCGTGAAGGTCGCAGCGCTCGTCGGCAACGCCCACCAGGCGCAACAGCAGGTCGCCGCCGGCACCGATATCATCGTCGCGTCCGGCTACGAGGCCGGCGGCCACACCGGCGAGGTCACCTCCATGGTGCTGATCCCGGAGGTCGTGTCCGCCGTCGCGCCCCGCCCGGTGCTCGCCGCCGGCGGCATCGGCAGTGGCCGCCAGGCCGCCGCCGCCCTCGCCCTCGGCGCCCAGGGCGTCTGGACCGGCTCCATCTGGCTCACCGCCGCCGAGTCCGACACCCACCCCGTCGTCCAGCAGAAGCTCTTCGCCGCCACCTCGCGCGATACCGTCCGCTCCCGCTCCATGAGCGGCAAGCCCGCACGCCAGCTCCGCACCCCCTGGACCGACGCCTGGGACGCCCCCGACTCGCCGGGCGCCCTCCCCATGCCGCTGCAGTTCATGGTCGTCGCCGAGGCCCAGAGCCGCATGCACCGCTACTGCGGCGACGAGCGCACCGGCGCGAAGGATCTCGTCGGCACGCCCGTCGGCCAGATCGTCGGCAGCATGCGCTCGGCCCGCCCCGCGCGCGAGATCATCTACAGCATCGTCGAGGAGTACGTCGAGACCGTCGCCCGCATGAACGCCACGCTCGACGCCCCCGTGCAGGGCTAGCCGCCGATGAAACTCGGACTCGCCACCGGCTACTGGACCGCCGGCCCGCCCGCCGGCATCGAACAGAGCATCGCTGCCGCCGAGGACCTCGGCTTCGACTCCATCTGGACCGCCGAGGCCTACGGCTCCGACGCCCTCACCCCGCTCGCCTGGTGGGGCGCCCGCACCTCGCGCGTCAAGCTCGGCACGTCCATCGCCCAGATCTCCGCGCGCACCCCCGCCGCCATGGCCATGGCCGCCATGACGCTCGACCACCTCTCCGGCGGCCGTTTCATCCTCGGCCTCGGCGCCTCCGGCCCGCAGGTCGTCGAGGGATGGTACGGCCAGCCCTACCCCCGCCCGCTCGAGCGCACCCGCGAGTACATCGAGATTATCCGCCGCATCGTCGCCCGCGACGAGCCGCTCGCCTTCCGCGGCCGCCACTACAACGTGCCCTACGCCGGTGGCACCGGCCTCGGCAAGCCCCTCAAGTCGATCGTCCACCCGCTCCGCCGCGACATCCCCATCTACCTCGGCGCCGAAGGCCCGAAGAACGTCGCCCTCGCCGCCGAGATCGCCGATGGCTGGATGCCCGTGTTCTTCTCACCCCAGAGCGACGCCTTCTACCGCGCCGCACTCGCCGAGGGATTCTCCCGCCCCGGCGCGCGCCGCCGCCCGGAGGACTTCGATGTCCCCGCCGCCGTCTCCGTCATCATCAACGACGACGTCGAAGCCGCCGCCGACCGCTTGCGTCCGACGCTCGCCCTCTACATCGGCGGCATGGGCGCGCGCACCCAGAACTTCCACTACGACGTCTTCGTCCGCCTGGGCTACGAGGACGCCTGCCGCCGCATCCAGGACCTCTACCTCGCCGGCAAGCCCCGCGAGGCCGCCGCCGCCGTCCCGACCAGCCTCGTCGAAGACGTTGCCCTCATCGGCCCCCCCGCCAAGATCCGCGACGATCTCGCTGCCTGGGAGCGCACCGTCGCCACCACCCTCCTCGTCGGCGGCCCCCCCGCCACCATCCGCGCCATCGCCGCCCTCGCGCGGCCGTGACCTGCCGGTGCGACGCCAGCGCGTCGCGCGCATGAACACCTCCCCCCCACGGCAACTCAGGCGCCCCTTCCCGCGCGGGAAGGGGTTGGGGGGTAGGTCGCGCGTCCTGCGCGTCGAATGGCGGTGCGCCCGCCGCACGCAACCCGCGCTCCCACCTCCCGTCTCCCGCCTCCCGCTCGGTCGCGCCCGTTCCCCGCGGCCGCCCCCTCGCGTACACTCGAACCGGCGCCGACACCGGTGCCACGCGCACCGATCGGAGGCACACCATGGTCGCGATCTTCGGCGACATCACCGCACGGGACGACTACACCCACCCGCTCGGCCCGGAGTCCAACTTCAACGAGAGCATGTACTTCAACTTCTTCGACCGCGCGAAGAACACCGGCGGCTTCCTCCGCCTCGGCAACCGCGCCAACGAGGGCTACGCCGAGATGACCCTCACGCTCTACATGCCCGACGGCAGCGTGCTCTTCCAGTACAAGCGCCCCGAGATTTCGACCAACGACGCCATGGACGCCGGCGGCATGCGCTTCGATGTCGTCCGCGGCCTCGAAGAGCTCCGCACCACCTACGATGGCTTCGCCGTCTACCTCACCGACCCCGCGCAGATGGCCGACCCCCGCGCCGCCTTCAAGGACAACCCGTTCAAGAAGGTGAAGGTCGATCTCGTCCACACCGCCGCCGGCCCCGCATACGGCAGCACCGGCGCCAACCACCGCGTCGTCGATCCCGAGAAAGAGTTCGCGAAGGCCCACTACGAGCAGCACATGCGCGTCCACGGCACCGTCCAGGTCGATGGCCAGGCGCTGACCATCGACGGCCTCGGCCTGCGCGACCACTCCTGGGGCCCGCGCTACTGGCAGGCCATCTGGTCATACCGCTGGCTCACCATCAACTTCGCCCCCGACTTCGGCATGATGGTCTCCACCGTCTACCGCGACCGCGACCACCGCACCCAGGCCGGCGTCGTCTACCGCGGCGACAAAATGGACCAGATCGTCGGCGTCGATATAGACACCACGTTCGAAGACAACGGTCTCTTCCACCGCGACCTCATCGCCCACCTCACGCTCAATACGGGCGAGAAGCTCGATGTCAGCGGCAAGGTCATGGGCTTCATCCCCCTCCGCAACCGCCGCGAAGGCATGACCACCCACGTCGGCGAAGGCATGACCGAGTTCCGTTGCGGCGACGCCGTCGGCTACGGCCTCTCCGAATACCTCGACCAGGTCGAATAACGTGGCCATCTCGCCTTGCGTCACCCTGAGCGTCGCACGTGTCATCCTGAACGCAGCGAAGGATCTCCCTCGGCCCCAGCGACGGCCTGAACACAAGCTCCCCTTCCCTGAAGGGAAGGGGCTGGGGGTTAGGTCGCCCGGCCAGCGGCACGTGGCCGCCGGGAGGAGTGACGTTGCCTTCGAACGCCCTTGGCGTCGGCGTCCGCGTGGACACACCTCCCCCATGCTCTGCGCGGAGCCACGACTCTCGCCGACCCGCCATCCATCTTCGAACAGAAGCTCCCCCTCTCCGCAGCGTGGAGAGGGGGCCGGGGGGTGAGGTTGCCTGACGACTTCACCGACGCCCTCACCGCCTTCCTCCAGCGCGCTGCCGGTGCCGCCCGCGTCGAGATTGCCGCGCTCCGTCGCCTCACCGGCGGCGCCTCGCGCGAAACGTGGTCGCTCGATGCCACGCTCACCCGCGCGGACGGCAGCACCGAGACGCTGCTCCTGGTCCTCCAGCGTGACACGCGCGGCGCCCCGAAGGCCATGTCCCGCACCGTCGAGTTCCAGCTCATGAAGGCCGCCTTCGACGAAGGCGTCCCTGCGCCCGAGCCCCTCTTCATGGGCGACGGCTCCCTCGGCGGCGAGTTCTTCCTCCTCCGCCGCGTCGATGGCGAGACGCTCCCCCGCCGCCTCCTCCGTGAGGACGCCTACGCGACCGCCCGCGCCGCCCTCCCCGCGCAGCTCGGCCGCACCCTCGCCGGCATCCACGCCATCCGCCTTGAAGACCACCACCTCGATAGCCCGCTGCCCGCGCCCCCGCCCAGCGTCTCTCCCGCTCGGCACGAGGTCGACCGCTACGAGCAGATCTACCGCGCCATCGCCCTCCAGCCCTCCCCCGCGTTCGAGCTGGCGATCCGCTATCTCCACCGCTCGCCGTACGTCGCCGCCGCCGCGGATGACCGCCGCACCCTGGTCCACGGCGACTTCCGCATCGGCAACGTCCTCTTCGGCCCGGAAGGCCTCCGCCTCATGCTCGATTGGGAACTGGCGCACATCGGCGACCCCATGGAGGACATGGGTTTCATCTGCGTCCGCTCGTGGCGCTTCGGCGGCCCCAAGCCCGTCGGCGGCATCGGCGACCGCGACGAGTTCTTCGCCGCCTACGAGGCCGCCGGCGGCCAGCAGGTCGACCCCGAGCGCGTGCGCTTCTGGGAAGTCTTCGGCAACCTCCGCTGGGGCGTCATCTGCCTCAGCCAGGCCCGCACCTACATCGACGGCCACTCCAACAGCGTCGAACTCGCCGCCATCGGCCGCCGCACCGCCGAAACCGAATGGGAACTCCTGGAGCTGATAGGATAGTCGCCGGTGCCCGGGGATTCGTCACCGGAGCGACCGACCGTGAGCGTGAGCCGATGCTTCCCCACACAAAATGGAGAGCGCTTCGGGGCGACGTAGACGCCCGCCAAGTACCCCTCCCGTCCGGCGCTTCCCCCTTTCCGTGAACTGAGGCAGCGCGACGCGGGAGTGCAGAGAGCGCAGCGCCCTCTGCCGGGGGCCTCCGACCCGTCCCCCCGGAACGCACATTTGTGTAAGGTGGTGCAGGGTACGCGACAGCGGACACAGCACCACCGCCGTTCGCAAGCGATGACCGTGCCAGGCACGAGCTCCCCCTCTCCACAAATGTGGAGAGGGGCCGGGGAGTGAGGTACATGCACGACCGCCCGACCACGGACGAACTCCTCCGCGCCGTAGAGCTCCTCCTCGACGAGCAGCTCGTCCCCGCGCTCGAAGGCTCCCGCAAGTACAACGCCCGCGTCGCCGCCAACGTCATTCGCACAGTCCGCCGCGAACTGCAGCACGAAGAACGCCAGCTCGACAGCGAGTGGCGCGGCCTCGACATCCTGCTCGGCCCGGCGCAGCGCCCCCCGACGCTCCACGCCACCAAGCAGCAGCTCATCGAGCGCAACCGCGATCTCGCCGCCCGCATCGAGACTGGTGACGCCGACTCCGGCCGCTTCCGCGAACTCACCCTCGCCCACGTCCGCGACACCGTCCACGCCAAGCTCGAAGTCAGCGACCCGTCGTGGCTCCGCGAGCCCAGCGTGGGCTGAGGGCGGGGCGCGATTCCAGCTATGCGAAGTGTTGCCTCGGCCGCCCGAAGACGTTCGTCACCTGCAGCCAGCAGCCTTGGGGCCGATCATCGTCGGGCGCAAATGACCGTGTCAGGCCAACGCGCACCAGAACGCGGTTTCCGTCGAACTCCTCGCGCACGCGCCTAAGGTACGAGTCAGCGCAGTCACGACACTCCGTGGCGTGGAGCCGCACCGCCAGATCTTGAAACGGGATGCCGCGCAAGTACGCGTTACGCTCGTCGCGAATGGTGATCCGCAGCTTGCCTGCCCGCTCGTCGGCGCGGACGTATTGCGTGCGGATCGTGGCGAGGGAGCGCGACCCCGCGCTGGGCTTCCAGGCGTGATTGCCGCCGCCGCCCGTGTAAAAGTGCCCGCCAAACGCGTCTTCCACCGAATCGAACGCTCCAGGGCTGAGGAGAGCGACGATCTCTGGGATCGCCATGACCCTGATCTTCTTGAGCGAGCGTGGCGCCCACTCGCCGTCCTCGACGTGCGGAGGCGTCGGCCTGCGCACCGGCTTCCAGTCCACCCTGATGACATCGCCCGGCGCGAGGCCTTCGAGCCGCCGCAGCATCGTCCGCGTCGGTGGCGGGTCGTTGAGCCGGAGAGTCTCGCGCGTGTCGAGGTCAATCCCGGCCACGCACACCGCGTCCCCGCTCATCGCCGTCACGTCGAGCAGTACCAACGTCCGCGTCACAGCAGGACTTCTTGGACACCCACCTCGCTCGGCGCGGCCTTGTTGACGGAAAGATGCACCACCTCAGTGCCGGTGACGAGTTCCGCTGCGTCCAGCGCCACCGCCTTGCGGTGACACTCGTTCGGGTCGCCTTCGCTGCAGAGCACGCACACGCGCGCACCTCCGCCAGACGTCATCAGCCGGGTCAGCTCGACAAGCCCGTCCTGCCATCCGTCTGTCGAACGCAGGTGCGCCACGATCACCGGGTCCAGGTGCCCCTGCCGCCAGCGCGCCGCCACACGCGGATCGTTCGGGACGCCGCCCAGCCGGTCCCCCAGGAACCGGTACCGTATCCCCGCCTCATCGAGCGCCGCCTGCAGCGCGTACTGGTCGAAGTGCGGCATCCGGCTCCGCGGCTTGCTCCGCACGTCTGCGACCAGCTCCACCTCGTTCGTCCGTAGCACGTCGATGAAATCGGCCAGCTCGGCCGTGCTGTGGCCGATCGTGAACAGGATCATGCCCGCACCCCAATCTCGCGCTCGATTAGGTCGCGCAGCAGGCGGCGATGGCACTCCGCCTCGTCCCGGCAGATGCACATCACCGTTACCGTGCCTTCGCGCGCCGCTCGCGCCAACCCCGCGATCTCCGCACGCGGTGCCTCTGCCCGCATCTCCTCCAGGTAGCGCACTTCGTACGCCGGCCACGCGATCTCGCCGTCCTTGAAGGCCCGGAGCAACGATCGCGACGGACCGAGTACGCGCCTATACACCCCGGCCCGTTCGCGGCTGATTCCACGTGGCCAGTAGTTCGTGGTGAGGACGCGCATCCCGTCGTCGGGCGATTCCTGATCGTAGATGCTCTTGCTTCGCACTGGCATTGCGTCGCCACCATACCACGAGTAGAACAAGGTTTCTAGCGTCAGAGAGTCGTATGCCAGCTCCCTCCCCCGGTGACATCGCCCCCTCGGATCTCGCCACCCCGTCAGCGTACCCTCGCCCTTGCGCGTCCTCGCCGTCACGGCCGATCGTCACAATCGCGGGACCGCCGCGAAGCCGCCGCCAGCCCGAAAAACATAAAACTGCCGAACGAAACCGGTTTTTGAATCTGAACAAGACATAACGGACGACGAAATGCGTGGCCTAACGCTCGAAAACCGCACCCAGCACGTCCAGCATCAGCTTCGCCGCGATCCGCGCCGTCACCCCCGCCGCGTCGTACACCGGGTCCACCTCCGTCAGGTCGAACCCCACCACCTCGTACTGCCGCGCCACCAACCGCAGCGCCTCCTTCAGCTGGTAGTACACGATCCCGCCCGGCTCCGGGTAGCCCGTCCCGGGCGCCCCCGACGGGTCCAGCACGTCGATGTCGATTGTCACGTACGCGCGCCCGCCGCCGGGCAGCGCCGCCAGCGCCGCCGGCACGCCCTCCCGCACCATGCGCTCCGCCGGCACGATCACCACGCCGTCGCGATGTGCCGCATCCCACGGCTCCGCTCGCTCCAGCACCCCGCGCAAGCCGATGTTCACGATCTGCCGCACGTGCGCCAGCTCGCTCGACCGCCGCATGTGGTTGTCGTGCGAATACCGCACCCCGTACTTCTCGTCGGTGTAGTCCTGGTGCGCGTCGAACTGCACCAGCGTCAATGGCCCGTCGTCGAACGCCCGCACGATCGGGAAGGTGATCGCATGGTCGCCGCCGACGAACACCGGCACGCGACAGTTACGCCGCACCAGCCGCGCCGCCTCCGTGATGATCTCGAAGTTCTGCAGCAGGTCGACCGTCCGCACGTCCACGTCGCCTACGTCCGCCATCGACACGCCCGACAGGATCCGCACGCCCCGCTCGGCGTCGATCCACCCCTGCCACTCCTCGTCCGGCTCGTACCGCGTCGATGCGTCGCGGATCGCCGCCGGCCCGAACCGCGCCCCCGGCCGGTCGTTGGTCGCCCCGTCAAACGGCACGCCGACGAACCCGACGTCCGCCCGCCACGCGTCCACGTCCTCCACCACTGGCGCCCGGTAGAACGAAGCGAAGCCGTGGCGCAGCACGCCCGCCGCATGCGACGGGCTGGCAGCGGTCGATGGGCGGCGGATGACGGTCGTCACGCTCACACCTCGCGCGGGTGGCCGGGCCCGCGCCCGGCGGCGGCTAAGTATCGGCCGCGCCGGCCCCCATCATACCCCGGCCCGAAGCTACCGCCGCCGCAGCTCCGTCGGCTGGCCGTCCACCAGGAACCGCAGCGGCGTCGCCTGGCCGAACCTGTCCACCCGCACCTCCACCGCGACCGTGTGCCCACTGCCGGCCGGCAGCGCCCCGCCCGCTGGCGCATACACCTGCTCGATGCCGTACCGCATTGCTATGCTGCCCGCGCCGGGGTACGACCAGGTCGCCTGCCCCTTGATCAGCACCGTCCCCGCGTACGCCCGCTCCCGCTTCTGGTGCACCGCGACATCGCGCCAGTAGCCGTCGGCGCCGCGTTGCAGCTCCACCCACACCTCGCCGCCGTACACGTCCGCGGGAAACGCCGCCCGGTCCACCGTCGAGATGTCGTACGTCACCCCCGCGGAGCCTGGCGCCGCCAGCTGCGCCGGGTCGCTCACGGTCGTCCGCAGCAGCACCGTGTCCGCCGTCCACACGGTGTACTGCTTGAAGCCGATCACCGAGAGCAGCACGGCGAACTGCACCGCCACGACGATCAGCAGCTTGCTGCTCGTCCTCATACCACCGCCCCCGCCGCACCGGGCGCCGCGGGTTCGCCGTCCGCGCCCATCCCGCGCAGCAGCCCCCGCCGCATGCGCTCCAGCACGAACGCCACTGCCAGCAGCAGCACCCCGCCGCTAATGAAGAACGCCGACCCCGGCAGCACCGACCAGAACAGGTCGACGTACCGCGTCAGCAGGCCCACCGCCACGGCGAGCAGCCCCGCGTTCACGTACAGCTCGTCCCCGCGCAGGTACCCGCGCGTCACGACAGCCGCCGCGACCGAGAAGTACACCGCGCTGAACACCACGGCGTACCCCGTCCAGCCCGGCCACGTCGCCACCACCGCCGCCAGCAGCAGCAGCGCCGCCTGCCCGCCCGCGTCCGCCAGCGATTCGACGTCGCGCGGGCGCAGCGCCCACTGCGCGCCTACGATCATCGCCGCCAGCGCGATCGACGCGTACACGACGGGCGGCGCCGAGAACGCGGCCACGCCCGACCGGCGCACTGCCGCCCACGGCTCGTCGAACGTGAACACGTACACAAGCCCCATCAGCGCCAGCAGCCCCGAGAAGACGTACGTCTCGCTGAAGCGGGCCAGCTCGGCGCGCAGCGCGTGCAGCCGCCCGATGCCGTACAGCGCCACGCCCAGCACCGCCACCACCAGCATCGCCGACGCCGCCCTGGGCTCGTCCGGGTAGCGCGCTGCCATCTCGCCGATCACCCAGCCGCTGAAGCCCGCGATCGCGGCCAGCAAGATGATCCGTGAGCCGAACAAGTACGCCAGCGGCAGCACGCCGGCCGCGCCCAGCAGCGCGTAGATCGGCCGGTCGGTCGGCAGGTGATAGATCTCCGCCAGCAGGAACAGCCCCGCCTGGTACAGCAGCGCCCCCGCCAGCAGCAGCGCGCTGCCCACGCGCTGCATCCGGTAGCGCTCCATCAGCGCGTAGCCAGCGCCGTACGCCGCCGCCATCCCCCCGAACACCGCCGCCGCGCGTAGCCACGACGGCATCGTGTTCCAGTTCGCCGCGAAGAGCAGCACGACGCCGGCGGCGAGCACGATCGCTCCCACGATCGACACGGTCGTCGCGAACCACCCCAGGCGCAGCGCGCTCACCGCCCGTGCTCCGTCCGCCCCGTAGCGGCCGAGGATCGCGCGCTCTTGCTCCTCCGCGATCAGCCCCTCGCGCCGCCACCCCGCGACGTCGCGCGCCAGCCGCTCCCGGTACTCCCGCTCCTCCATGCAGGCAGTATCGCGGGCTGCCGCGCCCCCGGCGAGGTGCGGATGTACCGTCCTCGGGGCACGATCGGACTATCAGCCGCGCCTGTTCACGCCGCGGCCTCGGCGCCTGCCGCCGCCTCCAGCGCGTCCAGCAGCAGCGACGGCCACCCCTCACCGGCTGTGCGCAGGTCGATGCGCAGCTGCTGGTGCCCCAGCGTCACCGCGCCCGTCGCCTCCAGCGCCCGCCGCGCGCCCGGAGACAGACCTGTCCGCAGGTCGCGGCCGTCCGCCGTCCGCAGCAGCAGCGCCGGCCGCCCACCAGCCCCCTCCTCCTGCTGCACCGAGGCGATCCCCGCCCGTTTCGCCAGCGCCCGCAGCCGCACGACGAGCAGCAGGTTGCGCACGGCCGGCGGCGGCGCCCCGAACCGGTCCGTCAGCTCCCGCTCGAACGCCTCGTGCGCGTCCGCCTCCGTCGCCGCCGCCATCCGCTGGTAGAGGGACAACCGCAGGTTCAGGTCGCCCACGTAGCTCTCCGGGATGAACGCCGCCAGCGGCACGTCGATGACCACGGCCGGCTGGATGCGCGATGGCGGCGGCGCCTCGCCCTTCGCCAGCGCCTTCAGACCCTCTACTGCGTCCGCCAGCAGCTTCACATACAGGTCGAACCCCACCGTGCCGATCTGCCCGCTCTGCTCCGCGCCCAGGAGGTTCCCGGCGCCCCGGATCTCCAGGTCCCGCAGCGCGATCTGGAATCCCGCGCCCAGCTCCGTCGCCTCGAAGATCGTCTGCAACCGCCGCTGCGCTACCTCGCTCAGCGCGCGGTGCTTCTCGTACAGCAGGTACGCGTACGCCCGTGCCGCCCCCCGCCCTACGCGGCCCCGCAGCTGGTACAGCTGCGCCAGCCCGAAGCGGTCCGCGTTGTTGATGATGATCGTGTTCACGTTCGGGATGTCCAGCCCGGACTCGATGATCGTCGTGCACACCAGCACGTCCGCCTTCCCTTCCGTGAACTCCAGCATCACCCGCTCCAAGGCGTCCTCGGGCATCTGCCCGTGGCCGATCAGGATCTCCGCCTCCGGCACCGCCTCCCGAAGCTGCCGCGCCAGCAGCTCGATGTTCTGCACGCGGTTGTGCACGAAGTACACCTGGCCGCCGCGCTCCATCTCCCGCGTGATCGCCTCGCGCACCAGGTGCTCGTCGAACTCCGTCACGTACGTCTTGATCGGCAGCCGTTCCTCCGGCGGCGTCTCGATTGCCGACATGTCGCGGATCCCCGTCAGCGCCATGTTCAGCGTCCGCGGGATCGGCGTCGCCGTCAGCGTCAGCACGTCCACCTCGCTGCGCATCTGCTTCAGCCGCTCCTTGTGGCTCACGCCGAACCGCTGCTCTTCATCGATGATCACCAGTCCCAGGTTCTTGAACACCACGTCCTTCTGCAGCAACCGGTGCGTGCCGATGACGACGTCCACCTTCCCCGCCGCAGCGTCCGCGACGACCCGCCGTTGGTCGCGGTCACTCCGGAACCGCGACAGCATCTCCACCGTCACCGGAAAGCCGGCCAGCCGCTGCCGGAACGTCGTGAAGTGCTGCTGAGCCAGCACCGTCGTCGGCACCAGCACCGCCACCTGTGCGCCATCGAGCACTGCCTTGAACGCGGCGCGCACTGCTACCTCCGTCTTCCCATAGCCGACGTCGCCGCAGACCAGCCGGTCCATCGGTCGTGCGTCCTCCATGTCGCGCTTCACGTCCCGGATCGCCGTCTGCTGGTCCGCGGTCTCCACGTACGGGAACGACGCCTCCAGCTCCGCCTCCCAGGCCGCGTCCGGCGGGAACGCGTGCCCCGCCGCTACCTCGCGGTTCGCGTACAGCCGCAGCAGCTCGCCCGCCAGCTCCTGGACCGCGCGCCGCACGCGCGCCTTCGCCCGCGGCCACTCCTGCGACCCCAGCCGCGTCAGTGCCGGCCGGTGCTCGCTCGGCCCCACGTAGCGGCTCACCCGGTCCACCTGGTCCGTCGGCACGAAGAGCCGGTCGCCGTCCGCGTACTGCAGCTCTAGGTACTCGCGCTCCTCCCCCGTCATGCCCTTGTGCACCAGCCCGGCGAACTTCGCGATGCCGTGCTCCACGTGCACCACGAACTCCCCCGGCGCCAGGTCAGAGACCCACGCCCCCCGCGCCGCCCCGCGCCTTGGCGGCGGCCGTCGCTGCTTGCTGAACCCGAACACCTCTGCGTCCGTCAGCAGCGTCAGCCCCGCGCCTTCGGCGCCCACCGACCAGCCGTGCGCCAGCGAGCCGTGCACGACCGTGAGCCCGCCGCCGCCAGCCGCAGCCGGCGCGATCGTCTCCGCGACCCGGGCATGCACGTCGTGCTCCGCGAGCAGCTCCGCCAGTCGCTGCGACTGCGTCGATACCACAACCACTCGTTGGCCGCCGCGCAGCATCTGCGTCAGCTCGCCCGCCAGCGTGCGCAGCCTCCCGCCGTACCCAGCGGTCGGCCCGAACGGCAGGCGCACCGCCGCGCCAGCGTCCGGCGCCTCCGCCTCGCCCGTCGCCCAACGCGACAGGTGCAGCCGTCGCCCCCGCGCCTCGATCGCGCCGCGCAACGCCCCCCACGCGACGTGCGGTGCCGGCATGCCGCGCGGCAGCTCGCCCCGGTGCTCCGCCTCCCGCCGTGCCTCGTCGGCCTGGGCGTCGTGCTC
Organism: Dehalococcoidia bacterium; assembly: GCA_035632115.1. Taxonomy (GTDB): domain Bacteria; phylum Chloroflexota; class Dehalococcoidia; order DSTF01; family JACRBR01; genus DASQHL01. The sequence continues at coordinate 56,141 of DASQHL010000054.1, forward strand.
CTCCTGTACCGCCGCCACGTCCGCCGGCTCGTCGACGACCACGAGCGCGTCGGGTGGCATGTGATCCAGCAGCGTCGCCGGCGCCAGGAATGGCGTGTAGAAGCCGTCGCCGTCGATGCGCCGCCCCTCGGCCAGCGCCGCCTGCTCCGCCGCGAAGCGCTCGTGCTGCTCGCCACGCAGCTGCGCCACCTGCATCGACGCCGCCAGGCGCGCCATCGCCGCCGTGTCGGTGACCACTTCGCGCGCCGGGCCAAGCGTCACCCGCTCCCGCAGCCCCGCGGAGCGCTGCGTCACTGGGTCGAACGCCCGGATGCTCTCTACGACCTCGCCCATCAGCTCGATGCGTAGCGGCAGATCCTCCGCCGGACTCCAGGCGTCGATAATGCCGCCGCGCCGGCTCGCCTCCCCCGGCTGCGACACCTGCGGCTCCATCGCGTAGCCACCGCGGGCGAGCGCTTCGAGCAACGCGTGCTGTCCCACGCGTGCGCCCGCTGCCAGCGTCAGCGTCGTCCGCGCCAGCTCGTCCGGAGACATCGTGCGCTGCGCCACCGCCGCCGCGCAGGCGACGATGATCGGCGCCGCCGCCTCGTCTCCCACCGCCAGCGCCGTCAGCGCCTGCAGCCGCTGCGCCACGTCGTCGGCGTCCGGCTCCAGCCGTTCGTACGGCAGCGCGTCGCGCTCCGGGAAGAGCAGCACGCGCGCCGCCCCGTCCGCTCCCAGCCACGCCCGAAGCTCCTCGGCCAGACTCTCCGCGTGCTGCGGCTTCGGCATAACGATCAGCGCCGGCGCCGTGGCGTCGCGCGCCAGCGCCGCGATCACTGCCGCCTTCGCGCCGTCACTCACGCCCAGCACCAGCGGCCCACGCTGGGACATGCGGCGGCGCAGGCGGTCCAGCCCGACCGTCTGGTCGATCACCGGCAGCAGCGCCGACAGATCCATGCGCCTCCGGCCCGCGGACAACGCGACCGGGGGCTGATCGTGCGACCAGCCCCTTCGCCGTCGCTATTCTAGCAGTCCCACCTCGCGGCGTGGCACTCCGAATGGTGACCTCGCCTGTTGCCGCTCCGCGGGGGGTGCCTGCGCGATGTCAGGGGAGACTGTGTTGGAGCGGACCGTCGAGATCGACGCGTCCATCTTGGCACGCCAACGGTCGCGACTTCGCGAACGCAGCGCGTCGCCCGCTCCCCTAACCGGTGCCTGAGGCGTTTCTCGCCGTAAGGGCCCGCGGCGCACGCCGAGGCGGGTCGGTGTCGATCGCATGGCCCCCGTCACTCCCCGCGCAGCGCCACGCCCAGCGCCACGTACATCCCCAGCGCCACGCCCGCGCTCACGCCCGACCACAGCGCGATCGCGCCGAACGGCAGCCCGCCGCTGCACGCGCACGTCTGCTCCTTGTACAACGACGATGCGGCGAGCAGCCCGCCTGCCACAGCCACGAACGCCAGTACGTAGCGCAGTCGCGTCACTCGCCTGACTCCGCCGCCGCACCTGCGCGGTCATCGCGGTTGAAGCGGTTCATAGCCGCTTCGATCCCCTCGGTCAGCGCGCACTCGATCGCCGCCACCGCCCGCTCCACTCCCGCCTCCAGCAGCTTCCGCTCATCCGGCGACGGGTCGCCCAGCACCCACGCCGCCACGTGCTCCGGATCCCGCGTCGGTTCGCCGCGATGGTTCGGCCGCCCTATGCCGATCCGCACGCGTGGGAATCGGTCCGTGCGCGTCCTCGCGATGATGTCCGCGACGCCCTTCTGGCCCCCGCCGCTCCCCTCCCGCCGGACGCGCACCCTTCCCGTTGGCAGGTCCAGGTGGTCGCACACCACCAGCATCTCGCGCGCGTCGTCCAGCTTCAGCCGCGAGATCAGCGCCATCACCGCGCGCCCGCTGTCGTTGTTGTACGTCCGCGTCTTCGCGATCGCGATCCGCCGCCCGGCGATCTCCCCCTCCGCCAGCGCGTACGTCCCCGTCTTCGTCCCGAACTCCAGGCCGTGCTGCCTCGCCAGCCGGTTCGCCGCCCAGAAGCCGACGTTGCGCCGGTTCCCCGCGTACTCCTTGCCCGGATTGCCGAGCGCGAAGACAAGCCGGATCTGCCACGCCCGCTCGCCTTCGTCGTCCGCGTCGCCGCGGCCGAGCAGACGCCGCAACACGCCGGTCACCCGTCCTCCCGCGGTCGCCGGCGCGGGCGCAGCGGGACCACGGAGCCGGCCGCACGCGGCGCAACGCGGCGCCGCGCTTTTGCTGCTCCGGGCGTTGCCGCGATCTCCGCCAGCAGCCTGCCAAGCGCGTCCGCGGGCCACGTGCCCGCGCCGCCTTCGAACATCCGCAGGAACCGTAGGTCGTCTGTGAACTGCTCCAGTGTGCACGCCGGCGCCTGTCGCGTGCGGAGCCGCCGCAGCGCTGCCGCCAGCCGCGCGATCGCCGGTGCGCGCGCGGGCGGCCGCTCCGCCGGTTCCTCCGGCGCCAGTCGCCGCTCCAACTCCGCCAGCGCGTCGGCGCCGTGCGGCACCTGCAGCTCGTGCCGCAGCACGCCGATGTATGCCGCCGCCAACTCGGACGCCTTCATCGGCGCATGATAACAGGGGGTGCGCTCCGCGCAGTGCGCCGCGGCCGCGGGCGATCAGCCGCCCGCCGCCACCAGCCGCGCTTCCCGCGAAGAGGCGACGATCGCTGGGAGCCTGTCCGCCACGGCCGCGATGTCCGCGTCCGTCGTCTCGTGCCCCAGGCTGAATCGCAGCGTCGAGACTGCACGCTCCAGCGGCAGCCCCATCGCCAACAGCACGTGAGACGGCTCGACCGTCGTCGCTCCGCACGCCGCTCCCGCGCTGCAGGCGATGCCGGCCGCATCCAGCCCGTCCACCAGGTCCCTTGCGTCGGCGCCCACGAAGCTGATGCTGACGTTGTTCGCCAGGCGCGCGTCCGGGTCGCCGTTCAGCTCCGCGCCGGGCACGCGCGCGAGGATCGCTTCCCGCAGCCGAAGCGCCAGCGCCCGGATGCGCCCGCCCTCCGACAGCACGCCTTCCTGTGTGATCCGCAGCGCCTCAGCCGCGCCGGCGATCCCCGCCACGTTCTCCGTGCCCGCCCGCCGCTGCCGCTCCTGGCCGCCGCCGTGCTGCTGCGTGACGAAGGGCACACCTTTGCGAAGGTACAGCACGCCGA
>DASQHL010000055.1:0-23588 GCA_035632115.1 Dehalococcoidia bacterium
GCCGGTGGGGTCGCAGCACGTGATCTACGCGGCGTCGCCGCAGTCGCCCGGTGGGATCGCGAAGGTGTACGGGTCGTGGTCGGACGGTGGCGCGCAGCAGCACGCGATCGTGGCCAGCGCGGCGGCGACGTACACAGTGACATTCATCGACCCGCCGACGCCGACCGCCACCGCCACCAGCACGCCCACGGCGACGGCCACGCCCACCCAGACGCCAACGCCTACACCTACCGCCACTTCGACGTTCACGCCAACTCCTACGACGACCGCGACCGACACCATCACGCCGACGAGCACACCGACGGGCACGCTGACGGCCGTCGGCACGCCGACGCCCACCGCGAGCCCGGCAGCGACGTCCACTCCGACAGCCACGCCGACGGTATCGGCGTTGTGCGCGGCGATCGCGCGGGCCGACGTCAGCGGCGATGGCGTGGTGACGATCCAGGACATCGGGATGGTCGCGCTCTGGTTCGGGCAGGCGATCCCGCCGGCGCCAGCATCTTATGATCAGGATGGCGACGGAGTCATCACGATCACGGACCTCGGGAAAATGGCGCTCGTGTTCGGGAAGCATCGCTGCTGATCGCGCCCCAGCTTCCGGCCAGCGCGGAGATGTGAGCGGGGTGACACAGCGCCTCGCGCGGGCGCGCTATATACTCCGTCGCGGGCGAGAGGAGGGTGTGTGTTCATTCGTCCATTGACGGCGACAGTGCTCTGCTTGACGATCCTTGGAGCGGTGAGCGGCTTACGATGGCCGGTTGCCGGCAACGCCCAGCAACCGACACCGACGGTGCAGCCGTCGGCCGAGCCCAGCCAGGCCCCGACACCTGCCGCAACGGCCCAGCAGAGCCCAGCCACGGTGCGCGCCGAAGGCCCCTCCGGGAGCGTGTCCAAGTCTGCCAAGCAGGTAGTGGTGGCGATCAAGGCGAGCAACGTCCACGACCTGGCGGGGTTCCAGTTCGTGCTCGCGTTCGACGCCAGCGTGCTGAAGCCGCTGGCCGTGAACAAGACGCAGTTCCTGGCACAGAGTGGGCGCGAGATCCTCTGCGCGGACGCCACGCTCGAGCAGGCGGCTGTCCGCCTGTCGTGCGTCACGCTGCGGGAGACGCCGGCGGGTGTCGACGGTGGTGGCACGCTGGCGAACGTGATCTTCCAACCCGTCAGCAGCGGCACTACCGCGCTCGCGCTGAAGAACGTGATCCTGGTACACCGGGACGGGAGCCCGCTACCGATCACCGTGCAGGATGGCAAGCTGTCCGTTTCGGGATCATCCTGGTGGACGACGACCCGGATCATCCTCGTCGCCGGGGGAGGCGCGATCGTCGTGCTGGTGGTGGCGGCCGGCGTCTGGTGGGCGCGCAGGACCGGGCGCGCACCGGACGCTCAACCGCCGGTGGGCAGCGCCTAGCGCACACGGCGTCACAAGCGCGCCGTGTGCGCCGCGCCTCAGGAGATGAGCTTGAAGGACGCGAGGAACGCCGCGAAGCCCTGGTCGGTCTTGCCGGTGCCCAGCAGTGTGTCCAGGCGAATCAGCCAGCGGCACTTCCCTGCGACGAAGATGACGTCCGCCCGATCCAACGTATGGCCCCCGGACAGCGTGAGCCTGTAGTCGAAACGTGCTGCGGGCACGCCTGCGACGGTCAGGTTGGCCTCGGCGACTGGCGTAACCGGGGGAAACGCGCTCGCCGCACCCGCGGCGACGGTCGCCCACTGCGAGCGTGCCGATGCCTGGTCGGTAGCGCCGGCGATCGGGGTGAGGCAGGCGACGGTGATGCTCGGCTGGAGGATGGTGGCGGGATCGGCCAGACTCCGCGTCGTGGGCGCGAGGTAGACGTCCGGCGGAAACTGGGTGGGCGCCTCAACGGGCCCCGGCACGGGGTGCGTCGACCAGCCGGCGGGGACGTCCGCCGCGTAGCCCTTCGGCGCGACGATCACGTGGTTGCCGTTGACGACGGGGGTCGGCGGGAGCGGCGTGCTCGGGCGCGCTGTGCCGCTGGTCCCGCCACCGCCACAGGCCGCCGCCACGGCGCCGGCGCACAGCAGCACGATGGCGAGCGCGGAAGCGGCGCGGCCTCGCGCCGGCGTGGGAACACTGCGTGAGGGCTCGTCGCCACACGAGCGGGAATGGCGGGACAAGATAAACACTTCCACCCTCCGTTACCAAGCCGCCAAGGGCACGGCTGCTCGCCGGCGGCACCGGGCGGAAGCCTACGGCACCGTCACCACGCCGTCCACCGTGTCCACGGAGAGTGGATCAGAGTTCGGGTTGAGCAGTAAGGTCCCGGCCGATCCCGCTTCCTGGTAGCTAACCAGATGGAGGCGGGTCACGCCGTGCCCGACGGTCTTGAAATGGAAGACGCCGGCCACGCCGATGTTCTGAACCGTGTCCGGGCCAACGCGCACGCAGCCCCAGAGGATGCTGCCCTTGACACCCACGGTCGGACTTACGGCGGCGGTCGGGCAGAACGCGGTGTTGGCGGCATCGGGGAAGAGGTTTCCCTCCGTCACGTTCGGCTCCGCCTGGACGATGCTGGAGTCGTACTCCAGGAGGATGCCGAACCCCTTGTACGGGGGCACATTGCCGGTAAGTCCAACCGTCACCGTGAACTCTCCCGTGGCGGTGGCAGGCGCGCTGACGAAGAAGGCCGCCGAGGCGGTGGGTGCGGGCGGCGGGGGCGCGTCCACCGGCACGGTCGGCAGTGGCGGCGCCACGACGGTGACGGAGGGTTGCGGGGTTGCGGCGCCGACCGGCGTACTGGGCGCGAGGTCCGGCGGGAACGTGGGGAACGGAAGCGGCGTGCCGCTCTGGAGCACGACGGTGGGGGCGTTCGCGGGCAGTTTGGCGAGGGCATTCGGTCCGCCGGACGCAACCTTCGCCGTGGTGGCCTTGGCGACCGCGGTTGCGGGGCTCGCGCTGACCGTGGCGGCGGGGGAGCTTGTCACCTGGGATGCGGATACGCGGTTCGCGGGCGTGCCGGTGGGCCTGGGGGATGATCCCCCGCCACCGGAACAGGCGCCCGCGAGGAGCACAGCGGCTATAAGAAATGAGATCGGCGCGATGCGTCGGCGCATGTCCCACCCCCATTGAACACGGGATGCAGGCGCAGATCCTAGCAGGCTGCACGGAGGTTCGCGTTTCAGGTCTTCAAGAAAACGGCGAGGGCGTCAAGGCGGGCGGCGGGCGGGGCCGCGCCTGTCGGCTCGTCGTGTTCACGCGCGCGCTGTACGCTGTGCCCGGAAGCTGTAGGCTGTCAACGATGGAGGCCGCGTTGTACCAGGATCTGAGCATTTTCAGCGGGAACGCCCACCCGGACCTGGCGCACGCCATCTGCAACTCGCTGGAGATGCCGCTGGGGCAGTGCGAGGTGTTCGAGTTCTCCAACCAGAACATCTTCGTGCGCGTGCTGGAGAACGTCCGGTCGCAGGACGTGTTCATCGTGCAACCGTTGAGCACGCCGGTGAACCGCAGCGTCATGGAGTTGCTGATCATGATCGACGCGTTCAAGCGCGCGTCCGCGGGGCGGATCACGGCGGTGATCCCGTACTACGGCTACGGCCGGAGCGACAAGAAGGACCAGCCGCGCGTGCCGATCACAGCGCGGTTGCTGGCGAACCTGATCGAGACGGCGGGGGCGGACCGGGTGCTGACCGTGGACCTGCACGCCGGCCAGATCCAGGGCTTCTTCAATATCCCGGTAGATGAACTCACAGCGCTGTACATCCTCAGCCGCTACTTCAAGGAGCGCGACCTGAGCGAGGTGACGGTCCTCGCGACGGACGTCGGCGACGCGAAGCGCGCGCGCAACATCGCGCGCCAGCTCGAAACGCCGCTCGCGGTTGTGGACAAGGAGCGGATCGGCAACGAGGAGCGGGTATCGGCGCTCAGTCTGATCGGCGAGGTGGACGGCCGGCACGTGATCATCCCCGACGACGAGATCGACACCGGCGGCACGATCCTGGCGGCGGCGCGGATCGCGCTGGAGCGCGGCGCCAAGAGCGTGACGGCGGCCTGTGTGCACCCGATCCTGTCGGACCGCGCGGTCGAGCGGATCTGCGGCAGTGAGATCAAGGAACTGGTGGTCACCGATACGATCCCGCTCACGCCGGAGAAGCGGCACGAGAAGGTCACGGTGCTCAGCGTGGCACCGATGCTGGGAGACGCGATCACGCGCATCCACACCGGACAGTCTGTGGGCGCGCTCTTCCAGTAGCGCCACCCCTGACAATCCGGGGCGGCATACCCCTGGCCCAGGGCGGCGCACTCCCCAAGGTCCAATCTTGACCCAAGATTGACGCTCGGACGCGGAAACGGGTTGCAGAACGAGCGGCGGTGGCGCATGATGGGCGCTGTATCGGCTGCCCCGCTTGACATGTGCGACCACCGACGGAGGGCCGGTGGGGGTCGCGGGCTCCCCGGCGCGCGCGCCTGGCAGCGTCCTGTTTCCGGCCCCATCTCGCCAGACCCGGTCGGCGCGTCCGGCGTTCATCTCTGTTTTCGGCTAGGTGGCCTTGCTCATGCGTCCACACCTGTTGCGCGTTCTCTTGGTGACCGCCGTCGTCGGGCTGAGCCTGACGCTGGCCCTGGCACGCGGGCGCCCCGTCGAGGCGTTTACCCTGGGGCCGGCGACGGACACGGTGCACAACTCCGGCCAGTCGCTCATCCTCCAGAACGAATCGGTGCAGCTGCGCTTCGTGAGCGTGTCGGCTTCGATGAACGACCAGTTCGGGCTCAGCTCGCCGGGGCCGGCGACGCCGTACTTCAAGTGCAGAGACGTCAGTCCAGGCTACAGCGTGCAGGGCGGCAGCTATACCGGCCCGGTCGAGTTGATCTTCTTCCTGAAGACGGACGACAACACCTGGTACTCCGGGCCAGGGTCACGGAATAGCGACAACGCGGCGCACGCGCGCATCACCGCCATCACGGGCGGTGTGCGGATCGCGTGGGAAGACCTTCCGGCGCCGGTGAGCGACTTCGACTACAACGACTGCGTCGTCGATGCCATCATCACGCCGTTGCCGACCGCAACGCCAACGGCGACGAGCACCAACAGCCCAACCGCGACCGCCACCATTACCAACACGCCGACGGTGACGCCGACCGCTACGAGCACGCCAACGCTCACCCCGACGCCGACGGCAACCTCGACGCCGACCCCCATCAGCACGCCCCTGCCGTCGTTCGATGGACTGACGCTCTCCGCCGACAAGTCGTCCGCCCCGGCCGGCATCGCGGCCGTCCCGCTGGCCGATGTGCCGATCTCGGCGATCGCCCAGGCGAACGGCCCGGCGTCCTCGCAGTTGAGCTCGATCCAGCTCAGCTCGATCCTCCTGAGCAGCATTCAGCTCTCATCGATCCAGCTCAGCAGCATCCAACTGTCATCGATCCAGCTCAGCAGCATCCAGCTCTCATCGATCCCGATTTCGCGGCCGGGCGGGTGGGAAGCGATCTTGCAGGGCACGCCGCTGGCGTCGGTGCCGCTCCAGGAAGTACGGCTCGTCGACGTGCTGGCGCTGAACCCGCCACCGGCGGCGCTGAGCCCTTCGTCTCCAAATCCGCTGACGCTCGCCGACCTGGACCTGAGCAACACGGCGCTGCGGTCGCTGAGCCTGGCGGCGGTGGCGCTGGGGCCGACGCAGCTCAGTTCGATCGCGCCGCCGCCGCCGGCGACGGACTGGTGCCAGGTGCTGCTAAGCGCCGGCTCCAGTTGCGCGGCGGTCGGCCACACGGTGAGCGACATCGGCAGCGCCTCGCTGCTGGAGCTGAACATCAAGGGCGTGCAGCTCAGCTCGATCCAACTGAGCTCGATCCTCCTGAGCAGCATCAACCTGAGCCAGGCGGGCATCGGGTCGTTGCAGCTCAGTTCGATCGCGCTGCGGGACCTGCAGCTCAGCTCGATCCAACTCAGCTCCATCCCGGTCTCGACGCTGACGGGCGGCGGACTGGCGTCGATCCAATTGAGTTCGATCACGCTGCCGCAGGGGCAGCCGAGCTGGTGCGCGTACTTCGCGGCGCAGGGATACGACTGCACGGCGCTGGGGATCAGTGACGCGAGCACGCTGGCGCAGGTCGTGGCGGCGTTCAGCGGCATCGGCAAGAGCGTCGCATCCAGCCCCATCGGCGCGATCCAGTTGAGCTCGATCCAGTTGAGCAGCATCCAGCTCTCATCGATTCTTCTGAGCTCGATCCCGCTGGACGGGCTGTCGATCAACGGCACGCAGCTCAGCTCGATCCTGCTGAGCAGCATCGGCATCAACTCGTCATTCCTCAGCTCGATCCAGTTGAGCTCGATCCAGCTCAGCAGCATCGCGCCGAACGCATCGCAGCTCAGCTCGATCCTGCTGAGCTCGATCCCGAACGTGGGCACGGTGGTGGACTGCACGAAGGTGAACTGCGCGACCGGCACGCTGGGCCAGGCTGGAGACGCCGGGGCGATCCTGCCGGGGGCCACGCTGGGCCAGATCGCGGCGGCGGCGGGCGCGTTCAAGCTGGGCGACCTGGGCACGTACGGAGCAGGTACGGTGCAGGACGTACTTACGGCGCTGGGCGCAACGCCAGCGAACGTCAGCTACTTCCTGAGCTTCCTGTACGGCAACGGCACGGTGGGCAACGTGGCGAACGGGACAACGGTCAACCTGGGCAACATGACGTTCGGTCAACTGTTGCTCGCGGTGCTGATCCGCTCCGACTACCCGTGGGAGAACCTGCCGCTGGACGCACTCACGTCGTCGGACGTGCCGGGCACGGGGGTGGTGACGTACCAGGCGAGGTTCCGCAACCTGGGGGGCGCCGTGCCGCCGACGATCGCGGTGACGCTGCCCGCGGGCTTCCACTACGAGGCCGGGACGTCGGTGCTGACGGTGGTCAACGGCGCGATCAACACGACGACGCCCGTCGGGGACCCGGTGGTTGGCGGGCCAGTGCTGACGTGGCAGCTGCACGGGTTCAACATCGGCGACGACGTGACGCTGGCGTTCCAGGTGCGGCCGGGCGTGCGGCTGGGGATCCAATCATCGTCGGTGGCGCTCAGCGCCGCGGGGTTCGCTGGACTGACGGCGACGAACCAGGCGCCGGTGAACGTCACGGAGAACTTCGAGCCGAACAACGATCCGGCGACGGCGCCGGTGATCACGCCTGATGTGCTCTACATCGCGCACATCAGCAGCGCGACGGACAAGGATTTCTTCCGGCTGGCGACGGTCGCGCCGGGGGCGAGGGTCTCGGTGTATCTCTCGCACCAGGCGCAGGACAACGACCTTGCGCTCTTCATGCCGAACTCGACGCAGCTGCGGCCACCGGGGAGCGCGCGGTTGGGCAGCGTGCCGCTGCAGGACGCGAAGCCGGACATCCTGGCGAACAACCCGCCGCCGGTGACGCTGCAGGACATCAAGCTGGCGGGATTGCCGCTGGGCGATCTCTCGGCGCAGCGCGGCACATCGAATGAGTCGGTCGCGGCGCTCTCGCTGAATGACAGCGGCTTCTACACGCTGGAGGTGGCCGGCTACAACGGGGCGTTCAGCAACGACCCGTACGTGCTGCGCGTGAAGGTGACACCGCCGCCGCCAATCCCCGTCTGCGGCGCGCGCACGTTCCCCTTCGCGGGGCAGGGCGTGGCGGGTGCGTTGCCCGGGTCGCTGCCGGGGAACACCAACACGCTGTTCATCGTCGACCAGCGGCGACTGGGCGATCTCTATGGCTCGACGGCAGCGAGCGATGTGATGTCGTCGCTGACGGCGCTGGCGGGACGCGGCGACCTGGGGGTCAACGGCGCCATCCTGCCGGTGGAGGGCGACCCGAACGTCGCAGCGAAGCTGGCCACGTGGGATGCGAATCCCTGCTCGCCGGTGGCGGCGAACGACGCCGTGACGGCGATCAACGCCGTGGTGGATGGCTATCGCGGATCGCTGCCGAATCTCCAGAACATCGTGATCGTCGGGTCCGACGATGTGATCCCGTTCGCGCGTGTGCCGGACCTGACGCACATCTCCAACGAGAGCGACTACACGAACGACGCGCTGGCGGTGAACGGCAACAACGCGCTCGTGGGCAGCTTCGTCACGTCGAACATCTTGTCCGACAATCCCTACGGGTCGTTCCACCCGATCCCGGTGCTGAACCGGGAGATCTACGTCCCGGAGGTCGCGCTGGGGCGGCTGGTGGAGACGCCGGCGCAGATCAAGGCGCAGTTGGACCAGTTCGTGCAATTCAGCGGCCACCTGGATCCGACGACGGCGCTGACGACGGGCTACGACTTCCTCTCGGACGGCGCGACGCAGGTGGCGAACTCGCTCGACGGGCTGGTGGGGCCGCTCAACTCGGCGCGGCTGATCAACGGCACGTGGACGAGCACAGACCTGTCGAACGCGTTCAACCTGCACACGCCGGTGCCGGGGATCGCCTCGATCAACGCGCACTTCAACCACTACGAACTGTTGCCGGGGGCGGGCAACACCACGGGGACGCAATCCGACCTGTACACGACGGCGAACATCGCGCGGGCGGCGAACGCCGCAGCGATCCTGCAGGGGCGCGTGATCTTCTCGATGGGGTGCCACTCGGGGTTGAACGTGTCCGACCTGCTTGCGCCGGCACCGACGGCAGACCAGGCGGCGAGGCTGCTCGACTGGCCGGAGGCGTTCGCGAACCAGGGGGCGGCGGTGTACGTAGCGAACACCGGATACGGGTACGGTGACACGACGAGCGTCGCGTATTCCGAAGAGCTGATGTCGCTATTCGCCGCGAACTTCCACCAGGACATGACGGTGGGGCAGGCGCTGACGGCGGCGAAGCAGTCGTACTTCGGCAATCTTGTCCAGTACCAGACGTACGACGAGAAGGTGCTGGCCGAGACGACGTTCTACGGCCTGCCGATGTTCCGGCTGCCCACGCCGCTGGGGCCGCCGGTGCCACCAGCGCCACCACTGCCGTTCAGCAAGGACCCGCTGACCGGGCTGGACAGCGTGCAGTTCAACCTTTCGCCGAACTTCCAGAAGGTGGACCTAGGCGCGCGCGGGGCGTACTACACCGCCGATGGCCAGTCGCAGTCCACATCAGGCCGCCCGATCCAGCCGGTCACGGGGTTCGACTTGCCGGCGGGGCCGAACGGCGAGACGGCGCGCGGCATCGTGATCACGGGGCTCCAGTCGGCCGATGAGTCGCCGTTCAACGCGGCGTTCAGCGCGCCGTCCACGGACGCCTCGGTGCCGGAGCAGCCCTCCACTGAGCCATTCCCGGCATCGATCCACAACCTGACGTCGCTGCAAACGTCGTTGGGCATGCGGCAGCGGGCGATGTTCATGCCGGCGCAGTTCTTCGGCGACCCAACGCAGCCGGTGGGCACGGGCACCGAACGTCGCTACACGCAGCTCACCGGGTTCGTCCCGTACTCCAACAGCCCGGACGTGACGCCGCCCACGATCGTCGACACACGCGCGGCGAACGTCGGAGGGGTGACGACGTTCGCGGTGGACGCCACCGACGACCAGCCGAACAACGTCAAGCGGGTGCTGGTGGTGTACAAGCCACCGCTGGCGAACCAGTGGGTCAGCCTGGACCTGGTACAGACGGCGGGCACGGATACGTGGACGAGCTCGGCCGCCGTGACGGGCAACGTGCAGTACACGGTGTACGCGCTCGACTCCAGTGGCAACGTCGCGATCAGCAGCAATAAGGGCGACTTCCACCGCACGGTGGCGGCGGCGCTGCCTTCCGGGCTGTCGTTCTCCGTCACGGGCGTGCAGGGTGGCGGGGGGTGGTACCTCAACGCCTCGGTCGGCATCACGGGGGCGGCGGGCGTGCAGTTCACCTACAGCATCGATGGCGGCGCGGCGCAGGCGTACACGGCCGCGTTCCCCGTGACGGGCGCGGGGGTGCACGTGATCACCGCCAACGGCAGCGACGGGTCCAGCGGGGGCGTCCTCGTGCCGGTGGACAACGTGGGGCCGACGGCTTCGATCACCGTTCCGGCGTCGGGCGCCACGTACCTGAAGGGCGAGCCCGTGCCGGCACAGTACGTGTGCCTGGACGCGGGCTCCGGCCCGGCGACCTGCGCGGGTCCGGTCGCGAATGGCGCGAACATCGATACATCGACGACGGGTCCGCACACCTTCCAGGTGAGCGCCACCGATATCGCTGGCAACAGCGGCGGCGGTAGCGTGACCTATACGGTGAGTACACAGTGCTACGGCAACCTCTCGTGCGACGGCATTCCGGATACGTACAAGCAAGCGCATGCCTGCCTGCAGGGGTATCCGCTGACCCAGGACATCGCTGCGATGGACTCGGACGGCGATGGACTGACGAACGTGCAGGAGTACCTGCTCGGCACGGACCCGTGCAACCCGGACACGGACGGCGACGGCTACACGGACGGGCAGGAGGTGCTCCTGGGCAAGAACCCGCTGGTGTTCTGCGCGGTGATGCGCGCGGATGTCAGCGGCGACGGTGTAGTGACGATCGTGGACCTGGGGCAGATCGCGGGGTGGTTCGGACGCCTGGTGCCGCCCGCACCGGCGCGGCTCGACCAGAACGGCGACGGGAAGATCACCATCAACGACCTGGGCAAGGCCGCCGCCGTCTTCGGTCAGGGAATCGGCGGCTGCCCCTGACGTCGGGCTCGCGCTGAAACGCGCACGATGGCGCTCCGCGCCCGCGCCATTGGCGACCCAGGCCGACGCGCACGTATGATCTGATACAGGTGCGTTCCATGCCGCAACGGACACGGGGTGGTCACGGCGACGCGCTGCGCAAGCCGTCAGTGCGTACGAGGCGCGGACGCGTGATGCTGGCGAGCGCGGGAGCCCTGTTCCTCGTCGTCGGCATCGTGGCGGCGGGAGCGTGGTGGCGCGCGGGCGGCGGAGATCCAGGCGCGATCCCACGCACCGCGGTGATCGTCGACCAGTTGAGCCTGACTCAGCCCAACCCATCGTTCGTGAGCGAGGCGACGAACCTGCTCACTGCCGCCGGCTATCGCGTGGACTACGTCCCGGGCCAGCTTGTCAACGTGGAGTACTACCGGACGCTACCTTCGAAGCGGTACTCCCTCATCCTCTTCCGCACGCACGCCGCCACGTTCCGACAGGCGGACGCCAACCACCAGTTTGCGCTGCTGTTCACGGGAGAGCCGTTCAGCGTGGCACACCACACGGACCAGCTTCGCAACGGTCAGCTTGCGGAGGCGATCTACTACGAGGGCGCGGCGCCGCTCTTCGCCATCACGCCCGAGTTCATCCGCCGCGCGACCACGGGGAGCTTCCGTGGCTCAACGATCGTGATGATGGGATGCAACGGGCTGGAGTACCCGGGGACCGGGCAGGCGTTTCTCGATCGCGGGGCATCGGCGTTCGTGAGCTGGGACAAACAGGTCACGCCCGGACACACCGACCTGGCGACGGAGCACCTGCTCCAGCATCTGCTCGCCGATGGTGAGTCGGTGGCGAGCGCCGTGGCAACAACGAACCGCGACCTGGGGCCGGACCCGGCATTCGGCGCCACGCTGGCGGCTGTGGGGAAGACGGCGCTGATGCTCCGACCGACCGCGACGGCTCACTGACGGCCACGCGAGTGGCAGCGCGCAGCGGCTACGGACACGCGGTCACGCGTTGCCCGAACACGGCGGCCTGCCGCCCGAGATCCGCGATCGTCAGAACGTTGTCGGCGTTCTGATCGTACCGCGGCGGTGCCGGGGGCACGGGCCGGCCGAAATACGCGGCGACTTTCGCGAGATCATCGATCGCGACCGCTCCGTCACCGGTGACATCGGCGCGCATGATCGCGCAGTAGACGGAGGGATCCTTTCCCAGCAGCAGCTCCTGGACGCCGGTGTAGCCATCGCCGTCGGCGTCGTCCGTGCAGGGCGGAAGTGTGCCGGCGCCATCTGTCCACTCGATGTGGAGCACGGCGCTGTGGGCGCTCTTGACGATACCGGTCTCCGCGCGTCCGAACGTCATGTCGTTCAGGACGCCGACGACGATGGCATCGCCCGCCTGCCAGGCCGGATCCTGGAGCCGGGCGTTGACCAGCGCCGCAATGTCCGGACTCTGGGCCGGGCGGGTCGCGCTGATGTCGGCGACCTGCCACGACACGGCCGGGGACGCGTCGAAGCGGGCGAGGAAGGCGGCGCGCGTCAGGCCGCTGAAATTGGAGCCGTCCGCGGAATCACCGACGAGCCGCATCGTCCAGACGCCGCCGGTGGAGTAGGCGATCGAGCCCTGATCCAGGGTGAGCGTGGCGCGCAGGACCGAATCGCTCGCGGTCAAGCCGACGCCCGGGAAACGAAACGCCGCGCTGGAGCTGGCGAAGAACGCGTTGTCGTTGCCTGTGAACAGCGAGCCGTACCAGTCGGAGGCGATCTGAGGCATGCCGTTCGAGATCCAGGCGGTGGCGCTGTCCCATCCGAGGCCACTCGCGATGTCCAGGCTGGCGCACGTGCCGATGCTGAGGCTTCGCCGCGCGGCCGCGGCGGTCGCGGCAGTGCCCGGCGCCCGCGCGGCGCCCGAGGCGGTGAGGACCGCTACCAGCACGGCTGCAGAGACCAGACGCCCGGTCATGCGTCACTCCAATGCCGCGAACACACGTGCGGCGCGCGGCGTCCGGGCCGCTCGAACACATCTACGGGCCGCCAGCAGCACTCTACGGCATCGCCCGCAGCGCAGGATATTGACGCCGGATAGCGAAGATGGGGACCTTCACATGCCCATCCTCGCCCTTCTATCGTAGGATCGCAAGCGGGCGTGCTGGCTCGCCAACACGTGACCTGAACGGGTGCGTGGGAGAGTGCCGATGAAGCGCTGGGCCCGAGGGTGGATCGGCTTCGTGCGGTTGTTGCGCCCGGGGGCGGCGGACGACGCGCGCGATGGCCCTGGCTGCCCTGCTGGGCGCGACCGTGACGGTCGTATCGGCGGACAACACCGATCCGAACAACAGCAATGCGAGGTACGGCTGGGGCGAGAACGTGGGCTGGCTGAGCGCGCGCCCGACGGGCGAGGCGTACGGCCCGGGCGGCGCCGGAGTGCAGGTGTCGGACACGGATGTCACCGGTTACCTGTGGGGCGAGAACATCGGCTGGATCAATCTGTCGTGCAAGAACGACGCGAGCTGCGGCGGCGGGGCGGGCGCGTGGGGGGTGAAGAACGACGGCACCGGCAAACTCACGGGCTACGCATGGTCGGAGAACGCGGGCTGGATCAGCTTCTCCTGTCAGAATAATCCACCGACGTGCGCGAGCACGGGGAGCTACGGCGTGACGATCGACAACTTCGGCGTCAGCATCCCACATAAGAGTTCCGGCATCTTCGCGGGGTACGCGTGGGGAGAGAACATCGGCTGGATCAGCTTCAACTGCTCGAACACGTCGAGCTGCGGCGCCGTCCCGTACGGCGTGCAGACGGGCTGGCCGGACAGCGACGGCGACGGCTACACGGATAGCACGGAGGCGACGCTGGTCCCGCCCGGGAACCCGTTCAGCTTCTGCCCGATCATGCGCGCCGACGTGACGGGTGACCACGTCGTCGCGATCAACGATCTGGGCAAGCTGGCGCTGGTGTTCGGCCAGGCGATCCCGCCGGCGCCGGCGCGGTACGACCAGGACTTCGACGGGAAGATCACGATCGTCGACCTGGGGAAGCAGGCGCTGCGTTTCGGGCAGTCCGTGAGCGCCTGCCCGTAGGCGACGTTCGTCTCCCAGCGCGCGCCGCCGGGCGCGCGGCGAGCCCTTTGCTACACTTGACCTGCACGGGACGATTGCGCTCCGTCTGCCCACGGCGGCGGGCGGCCACGCTGGAGCATCGATGAAGCTGCTGAGCCGGATCTTTGGAGACAACGAGCGCGAGGTGCGGAAGTACCTGCCGCTGGTCGAGCAGATCAACGCGCTCGAGCCGGAGTTTGAGGCGCTCTCCGACGACGAGCTGCGGGCGAAGACCGGCGAGTTCCGGCAGCGCGTGGCCGATGGTGAAACACTCGACGGGCTGCTGCCGGAGGCGTTCGCCGCGGTGCGGGAGGCGGCGAAACGGCATGTGAAGCAGCGGCCGTACGATGTGCAGCTCATCGGCGCGATCGTGCTGCACCAGGGGAAGATCGCCGAGTTGAAGACGGGCGAGGGGAAGACGCTGACCGCGACGCTGCCCCTGTACCTGAACGCGCTGGAAGGCCGCGGGGCGCACCTGGTGACGGTCAACGACTACCTCGCCAAGCGCGACGCGCAGTGGTACGGGCCGGTGTTCGAAGCGCTCGGCCTGAGCGTCGGCGTCCTCCAGCACGAAGTGGCGTACCTGGTGACGGAGGAGAAGCAGAGCGAGACGGAGAACATGGAGCACCTGAAGCCGTGCTCCCGCCGGGACGCGTACTACGCGGACGTGACGTATGGCACGAACCACGAGTTCGGCTTCGACTATTTGCGGGACAACATGGCGGTGTCGCTGGATGCGACGGTGCAGCGGGAGCTGCACTATGCGATCGTCGACGAGGTGGACAACATCCTCATCGATGAGGCGCGCACGCCGCTGATCATCAGCGGTCCGGCCGAGGACAGCGCCGCGCGGTACCAGACGTTCGCGCGGCTGGCCCCGCAGCTGGTCGCGGAGGACGACTACACCGTCGACGAGAAGGCGCGCGCGGTGCTGCTGACGGAATCGGGCGTGGAGAAGATCGAGAAGCTGCTGAAGATCGACAACATTTACGCGCCGGAGAACTACCGCCTGACCCGCTACATGGAGGCGGCGATCAAGGCGCAGGTGATCTACAAGCGCGACGTCGACTACGTGGTGAAGGACGGCGAGGTCGTCATCGTGGACGACTTTACGGGCCGGCTGATGTTCGGGCGGCGGTGGTCGGACGGGCTGCACCAGGCGGTGGAGGCCAAAGAGGGTGTGCGGATCCAGAACGAATCGATCACCTACGCGACGATCACACTGCAGAACTACTTCCGGCTCTACGACAAGCTGGCGGGCATGACGGGCACGGCCGCGACGGAGGCCGAGGAGTTCTTCAAGATCTACAAGCTGGAGGTGGTGACGATCCCCACGCACCAGCCGATGATCCGCGAGGACAACAACGACCTGGTGTACCGGACGGAGCGCGCGAAGTTCGAGGCCGTGGCGGAGGAGATCGCCGAGCGCAAAGCCGAGGGGCAGCCGGTGCTGGTCGGGACGGTGTCGATCGAGAAATCGGAGTATCTATCGGACTTGCTGAAGCGCAAGGGGATCGAGCACCAGGTGCTGAACGCGAAGCAGCACGAGCGCGAGGCGGCGATCGTCTCGCAAGCCGGACGGTATGCGGGGGTGACGATCGCGACCAACATGGCCGGGCGTGGCACGGACATCGTGCTGGGCGGGAAGCCGGAAGGGCGCGACCCAGGCGACTGGCAGGACGAGCACAACCGCGTGGTCGAAGCAGGCGGGCTGGAGATCATCGGGACGGAGCGCCACGAGTCGCGCCGGATCGACAACCAGCTGCGCGGGCGGGCGGGGCGGCAGGGCGACCCGGGGCGCTCGCGCTTCTACGTGTCGTTCGAAGACGACATCATGCGGCGGTTCGCGCCGGACTGGCTGCCGAACATGATGGCAAAGCTGGGGATGGAAGAGGACGTCCCGATCGAGAGCAGCTGGGTGAGCCGGGCGATCGAGACGGCGCAGACGAAGGTCGAGGGGCACAACTTCGACATCCGCAAGAACGTCGTCGAGTACGACGACGTGATGAACACGCAGCGCGACGTGATCTACAAGGACCGGCGCAAGATCCTCGAGGGCGCCGACCTCAAGTCGAACATCCTGGACATGGTGCGGCAGGAGCTGACCGTGGTCGCGGATGCCAACCTCCCGGGCGACAACGCGGACGACTGGGACCTGGATGCGCTGCTCGCCGAAGTCAACGCGGTGGTGCCGCTCTCGGACGAGTTCACGCCGGAGGCGCTGGCGGGCATGACGCCGGACGCGATCCTGGAGGCGATGATCCAGTTCGCGGAGGACGCGTACGAGGACAAGGAAGAGGAGATCGGCTCCGACATCATGCGGGCGCTGGAGCGGCTGGTGATGCTCCGGTCAATCGACTCGCTGTGGGTCGAGCACCTGACGGCGATGGACGAGATGCGCCAGGGGATCGGGTTGCAGGCGTACGGCCAGGTAGACCCGCTGGTGGCGTACAAGCGTGAGTCGCACGACATGTACACGCAGCTCCAGGCGAACATCCGCAACCAGATCGCGCGCTCGATCTACCACGTGGAGATCGCGGCGCCGCCGCAGCCGGCTCCGCCGCCGGTGACGATCGCCACGCGGCCGGGCGTCGCGGAGGCGAGCGACTGGAGCACCGGGCCGAACCTCATGCAGGACGAGCGGACGCAGCGTGCGGTGGCAACGGCGGCCGGCATCAAGGCGCCGCCGCGGAACCTGCGCACCAACCAGCCCGTCGACGGGAGCGGAGGCGGCACGGTGGTGGCGACGAAGAAGGTCGGACGGAACGAGCCGTGCCCGTGCGGCAGCGGCAAGAAGTACAAGAAGTGCCACGGCGCCGAGTAGGTCTCCGGGCGCCAGGGCTCGGCGGGAGCTGTGATGTCCGGGCGGCCAGCCGTGGCCGCCTTCTTCGTTCAGGAACAGCGGTTCGCACGGGACGGTAAACCATCACTACCAGAAGCAGGGGGCGTTCCACGACGGCACGCGGCGAGGTCGCGGTGGGGCTCATCACCGCCGGGGACGGGCGGTTGCTGCTCCAGCACCGCGATGACCGCCCGGACGTGTCCGGGGCGGGGCTGTGGGGCTTCTTCGGGGGCCACCTGGAGCCGGGTGAGCGGGCCGCCGCCGCGTTCCTGCGCGAGATGGAGGAAGAGCTGGGCTGGCGCCCGACCCACTTCGAGGACTACCTGACCACCGACGCACCGCCGCTGCCGGGGGACGGCGGGTACGGGCTCGGCGTCGTCTCACATGTCTTCGCGGCGCACCTGGACGTGGAGCTGGACAGGCTGACGCTCAACGAGGGCCAGGCGATGGGGCTGTTCGCGCCCGACGCGCTCCCCGCGCGCATCGTCCCCGGGCTGGCGCCGGTCATCGAGGAGTTCACGCGCTCCCGCGCGTACGGACGCGTGCGGCGCGCATGGGACATGATCAGCACCACGGGTCTCATCGTTGATAGCAAGGGACGATTCCTGCTGCAGCTACGCGACGACCGGCCGGACATCGTGAACCCCGGGCTGTGGGGATCGTTCGGCGGACGCGTGGAGCCGCACGAGACCGGAGATCCGGAGACGCCGTACGACGGATTCCTGCGCGAGATGCGCGAGGAGCTGCACTGGGAACCGCGCGTGGCCACGCTGTACGACGGCTTCTCCTACCGATCGCTCGACGCGACCGATCCGCGGACGCAGCTCATCTACGTCTATGCCTCGCCGCTCGACGTGCCACTGCATCAGCTCGAGCTGGGAGAGGGCACGGGGATGGACGTGTTCCCGCCGGAGGCGCTGCCGGCGCGCATCGTGCCCGCTCTACGCGGGTTGATCGAGCGATTCACGAACGATCGCCTGTACGCAGAGACGCAGGCCCGCGCTATCGCCGCACCCGGCTGACGAAGTGCCGGCCGGGCGCCGGCGCGTGGGCCGCGCGGCGCATCGGTGGCTGCGAGGCGCTGGTATACTTGCGCGTGTCGCCTGCTGCCGGAGCGGGCGTTTTTCAACACCGGAGCAATGCCTCAAGCACGCACCGTCCCACGCAAGATCAGCGCCGGCGTGATCCTCGTCGACCCGGAGGGGCGCGTCCTGCTGCAACTGCGCGACGCCGACCCGGGGATCCCGTTCCCTGACCACTGGGGCATTACGGGGGGCGCCGGCCACGAGGGCGAGACTCCTGAGCAGACGGCGCGGCGGGAGGTGACGGAGGAGACGGGGCTGGTCCTGGCGAAGATCACGCCGTTCCGGGCGTACTACTTCCAGGAGACGCGCACGGCCGCCGGAGCGAAGGCATCCGCAAAGCGTGGCGCCGACTACGAGCTGTACCTCTTCCACGCGCCGTGCAGCACGCCAGCCGCGGAGATGACGTGCGGCGAAGGCCGGGGCCTCCGCTTCTTCTCTCCGGACGACCTGGACGGCCTGGCGATCGCCTACAACCACCGCGATGTGCTGGCCGACTTCTTCGCATCGCAGGACTACGCGCTGTACCTGCGGGGCGTACCGTTCGGCGGGGGCGACGCCGACGCTGTCGAGCCGCTGGCGGCGTACGTTGCGGCGCTTGAGGACGGGACGCCGTGGTTCGATGCGATGGTACAGGCGATCGCACGCTGGGAGACGCCGCTGGAGACAGTGCGCGACCGGCAGTACCGCTATCTCATCGGCGGGGAGGCGTTTGACTGGCTGCTGCTGGCGGAGCGGTTGATCGAGGCGGCGCCGGCGCTGGTGCCCGCCGATGAGGCGGAGCGGCTGCTGTTCCGGGGGCAACCGCCGGGCGACGAGGGCGCGCCGGCGGGCGGGCGCATCAACGACGAGCGGCTGCGCGCATTGATCGGCGACGCGAAGCACCGGGCACACCTGAACTACCTGTACGGCGTGACGGTCGAGGAGGCGCTGCAGTACGCGGTGGAGCTGGAGGTCTCGAAGGAGCGCGCGACGGTCAACATCCGCGACCCGCGGCACGACGACGCCACGATCGATCCGGTGTACGAGCGCGTGTACGGACGGTCGCGCGCCGAACTGCTGCGCGAGTTCCGGGAGGCGGCCACGCTGGCGCATCCGCGCCATCTCTCCCTGGCGGAGCTCCGGGAGTTCATGTACTGGCTGTTCAAGTACCGGGTGCGCACGTGCGAGCCGGCACGCGTGGCCTCTGACACGCGGAAGGCGCTTGCGCAGCTCTCGTCGATGGAGGCGGCCGTGCTGCGGTCGCGACGCGCCGGGCAGCCCGACGCCCAAGAGCAGCAGGCGGGCGCCGAGCTGCGGCGCGCGCTCTGAGCGCGGCCGGCCATCGCAAGATGCGGGTCTTCGTCACGCGGCGGCTCCCGGGCGACGCCCTGCAGCGGCTGGCGGTGGCCGCCGACGCTGACGTGTGGCCAGCAGGTGTGCCGCCGCCGTACGACGAGCTGGCGCGGCGCGCGGCGGGAGCAGACGGGCTGATCTGCCTGTTGACGGACCGCATCGACGCACCGCTGATCGGCGGGGCGCCCAGACTGCGGGTGATCAGCAACGTCGCGGCGGGCTACGACAACATCGATCTCGGGGCGGCCATGCGCCGCAACATTGCGGTGGGCAACACGCCGGGCGTGCTGACGGAGACGACGGCCGACCTGGCGTTCGCGCTGATCCTCGCGACGGCGCGGAGGATCGTCGAGGCGGAGCGCTTCGTACGCGAGGGGCGCTGGCGCAGCTGGGATCCTGGCCTGCTGCTGGGCGCGGACGTGCACGGGGCGACGCTCGGGATCGTGGGCTTCGGTGAGATCGGGCAGGCGGTGGCACGACGCGCGGCGGGTTTCGACATGCGGGTGCTGAACGCGAGCCGTCACGCGGCAGATGAGGCGGGTGGGGCGGAGCGCCGCGACCTGGCGTCGCTGCTGCGGGAGTCCGATTTCGTCAGCCTGCACGTGCCGCTGACCGGGGAGACGCGCCATCTGATCGGCGCGGGGGAGCTGCGCCTGATGAGGCCGGGGGCGCTGCTGATCAACACGGCGCGAGGCGGCGTGGTCGACCAGGCAGCGCTTGCCCGGGCGCTGGCGGACGGGGTGATCGCGGGGGCGGGGCTGGACGTGGCGGAGGTGGAACCGGTTCCACCCGGCGACGCGCTGCTGCGGGCGCCGAACGTCACGCTGTTGCCGCACATCGGCAGCGCGAGCCGAGCGACGCGTGAGCGCATGGCGGCGATGGCGGTGGACAACTGCCTGGCCGGCCTGCGCGGCGAGCCGCTGCCTCACGCAGTGGCCGCGGCGCAGGGTGGGTAGGGCGCGAGGGAGGCGTCGAGGCTACGGCTCGGCTGCTGCCGTCCGCACGAGGCGGAGGAGCGCCGGGCGTTCGCCGGGCAGATCCTCCAGCAGGCGGAGGGCCGCCACCACGACGGCCCAGCGGCGGACGAGATCGTCATCGAGCGCGCGCGTCCGGGCATAGGCGCGCCGGTAGGACGACGCCACGAGGCGGCGCGCGACCGCAGCGCCCACGCGGACGACGATCGATGTGCCCGGCGGGAGGGCGCCGAGACGCAGCAGCATCAGCGTGCGCGCGACATCGGCGTGGGGGTCCCCGCGCACGGCGTTCGGCCAATCGATCACGACGGGACCGCGAGAAGAGTTAAGCACGTTGGCGGGATGGAAGTCGCCATGGCAGAGGCGGTCGCCGACGGGGAGCGAGGCGAGGGCGCGGCGGGCGAGGACTGCGACGTCTTGCGGAAGCCGGTCGAGCAGCGTGGGCGCCACCTCGACGAGGGCCGGCAGGACGGGTGGCGCGGTCACCTCGTGCAGCCGCGCGTGCAACGTCCCGCAGATGGCGCCGACGGAACGCACGGTCCACGGCCGGGTCTCGAGTTGCGTGAGCAGGTCGCTGCCATCGATGCGCTCAAGGATGATTCCCGGCCGGCCATCGACCTCAGCACGTCCGAGTACGGCGGGCACGAAGGGCACGACATCGCTCACGGCCCGCATGACGGCCATCTCCCGATCGACGGCTTCTGACGAGTGGGCGTCGCGGAAGAGGCGCAGCACACTACCCTCGTCCCAGGCGAAGATCTCAGCGCCGCGGCCCTCGGCGAGCTTGCGCAGCTCCTTGATCGAACCCGTTGCATCCATGGGCGCCCACCTCGCGAAACATCGTCGCATCAGTGGCGGCGGCGGCGCCAGCGAGGCCAGGTTGCGGATCTCGTAACGCGCGGCATCTACGGGTGCGTCAGGGCCGCTGCTTAGTGGCGCCCCAGTCGTCCCAGTAGACGACCTTCTCCGCCGGCAGGCGCGAGGGCGTGCCGAACTTGCCCTTCGGCACGCCGATGGGGATGAGCGCCATCGTCTCGACGTTGTCGGGGATGCCGAGCAGGCGCTTGACGTCGTCCTCGTGGAGCTTGTGCAGCGTGGTGAGGGTGGTGCCGAGGCCGAGGGCGCGCGCGGCGAGCATCAGGTTCTGGACGGCGGGGTAGATCGACGCGCCGAGCGTGGGGCCGAGGGCGAACATGTCTTTGCGGATCACGGCGATGAGCAGCACCGGCACCTCGGCCATGTGGCGCGCCAGGTGGTCGGCGGAGTTAAAGGTGCGGGCGAGCGCCGGGTCGGCGAGCATGACCTCGCGCTGGGGGCCGTAGGCGCGCTCCCACGCTTCCAGGTACCAGGCGCCGATCTGCCGCTTCTTCTCCAGATCGCGCACGACGACGAAGTTCCACGGCTGGCGGTTGCCGCCGCTTGGCGCCATGACGGCCGTCTCCAGGATGGTCCACAGGTCGGCGTCCGACACCGGGTCGGGCTTTAGCCTGCGCATCGCCCGCTGGGTGCGCGCCACCTCAAAGAACTCCATGATGGTCTCCTTCACAACTGATGATCAACCGCTTCGCGCCGGAGCCTACGGTTGATCCGCGGCCACCGCGGACCTCCGCTCCAGGATGCGCGCCTCGGGCACCCAGCGCTCCCGCGCGGCGCCGACGAGGAACATCGACCCGGTTACGCAGACGACATCGTCGGGCGCGGCGTCGCCCAGCGCAAGGTCCAGGGCGCGCACGTGCGACGGCTCGAACGCCACGCGCGCAGGGCCGAGCGCCCGCCGGAAGAGCGCGAGCATGCGCTCCGGGTCGCCGATGCGCTCGCCGAGGGGTGGCTGTGTCACGACCACGCGGTGGGCCACGGAGGCGAACGAGCGCACCATCGGCGCCTGATCCTTATCCGCGAGGATCCCGACGACCAGATGCAGGCGGGCACCGCCGGCGAGCCAGTGGCGTCGAAGCGCGTCGGCGAGGCAGCGTGCTTCGACGGGGTTATGCGCCGAATCGAGCAGGACGCGGGGCTGCGCCGACACTTCCTCCAGGCGGCCGCTGATGCGGACGGCCGCGAGCCCCTCCCGCAGATGGTGCGCATCGAGTGCGGTGCCCCGTGCGCGCGCGAAGGCAACGGCGGCTGCGGCGGCCACGGCAGCGTTCGCCACCTGGTGCGCGCCCGCGAGCGGCACCCGCAGGCGTGCGGCGCGCAGGTCCGGCACCGCCAGCGAGAACTCGGCGCCGGCGGCGCCGGAGGCGGTGACCCGGGCGCGCACCTCGTGGCCGAGCCGCCAGAGCGGCGCGCCCGTCTCCGCGCAGCGTGCGGCAATGACGGCGAGCGCCTCCTTGCGCGTCGCGGCGGTGACGACCGTCTCGGTGCCACGGATAATTGCGGACTTTTCGGATGCGACGGAGCGCAGCGACCAGCCGAGGCGCTCTCGGTGCTCATAATCGACGTTGGTGATGACGCTGACGGGCTTGGCGTCAAAGACGTTGCTGTAGTCGGTGCGGCCACCGAGCCCGGCCTCGATGACGGCGGCGGCGCAGCGCTCGCGGTCGAAGTGCTGCATGCCGGCGGCGAAGGCGACCTCGACCAGGGACGGGCGGCCATATCCGATGCCATCGAGCACGTCGATGTGCATCTGGCGGACGAGCGGATCGAGCGCGAGCACCGTCCGGGCGAATTCGTCCGGGGCGATGAGGCGGCCATCGACATCGATGCGCTCGATGAACGTCTGGAGGTGGGGTGACGTGTAGAGCCCGGTGCGCAGTCCGGCGGCGCGCAGGATCGACGCGGCCATGGTGGCGGTGGAGCCCTTGCCGGCGCTGCCGGTGATGTGGAGCACGGGGAACGCGGTATGGGGGTCGCCGAGGTGGCCCAGCAGCGTCCGGATGCGGCCCTGGAGGGCGCGTTCGACCGGCACGATCGGCAGCTCGTGCCAGAGGCGGCGCTGGAGGTAATCGATGGCCTCGAGGTATCGCTGAAACGGCACGCCGAAGCGTAGCGCACGAGCGCGCACGCCGGGGCGGTGCGTACGCGGGGCTCCGGTGCGGCAGATTGACGCTGGAGGCGGGGCGCACTGCGGCCGCGGCGAGGATTCGCTACCATCCCAGTGCGTCCCGCGCATCCACCGCGCGAGGCGCACCCCGCCGGTGGCACGGAAGCCCCGGCGCTTTCTCTGGCGTTGGCCGTATCCCGGGGTGAGCCCATGGCACTCGTCGTACAGAAGTACGGCGGCAGCTCAGTCGCGAGCGCCGAACGGATCAAGCACGTCGCGGCGCGGATCAAACGCCGCGTCGAGGCGGGCGACCGCATCGTCGCGGTGGTCTCCGCGATGGGCGACACGACGGACGAGCTGATCGCGCTGGCGCACCAGATCAGCGACGCGCCACACGCGCGCGAGATGGACGTGCTGCTCAGCACCGGCGAGACGCAGTCCAGCGCGCTCATCGTCATGGCGCTGCACGCGGCGGGGGTGGATGCGATCAGCCTGTCCGGTGGGCAGGCGGGGATGCGCACGGACGCCGTGCATCGCAACGCCCGTATCCTGGCGATCGAGCCGCTGCGCGTACGCGCCGAGGTGGAGGCCGGGCGGGTGGTGATCGTGGCGGGCTTCCAGGGCCTCACGGAGGCGATGGACGTCGCGACGATCGGGCGCGGCGGCTCGGACACGACGGCGGTGGCG
>DASQHL010000056.1:0-13621 GCA_035632115.1 Dehalococcoidia bacterium
GAGCGTCGACGTGGCTGCCGGATCTTGCGTGACGGTCCCCCTTGGCACGGCCCACACGTTCTCCAACCCTTTCGACGAGCAGGCGACATTCATCAACACGTTGACGCCGGACCTGTACGTCGAGTACTTCCGTGATCTTGGCCGGCTGCCCGTCGATGAACGGGGATTGCTCAGCCCGGCTGATATCGGCAGAACGATGGCCCACTACCACACCGAGGTCGTGCGCAGCGCGACATGATACGCCGAGGATCAGCGACGCGGAACGGCACAGCAAAGGAGCACAGACAATGAATACGAAGGCAGATGCGCTCGCCACACGGTTTGAACAGGCCTGCCGGGAGTTCGCCTCCACGATCCAGGGCATGAACGACCGGACATGGAACGCGACGACGTCCGAAGAAGGCTGGACCGTAGCCGCGGTGGCGCATCATGCGGCAGGGTCTTCCGCCCGATCTCGATGATGGCACAGGCTGCGGGCACCGGCGCGCCGATGCCCGCGCTCACCATGGATGTGCGCAATCAGATAAACGCCGATCACGCAAAGCGGTACGCGAACGTTTCGCGTGACGAGACGCTGGCGTTGCTTCGCGAGACCACCGGGCCCGCGGCCGCGATCGTCCGCAGCCTCGGCGACGAGCAGCTCAATGGCAAAGCAATAATGCCGTTTGGAGCGGAGATGACCGCCGAGCGGATCATCGAGAACGTGCTCATCGGGCATCTCATCGGACACCGTGCGAGCATCCTGGCGGCGGTTCCGGCGTAGGCTTGGTGCTGTCTCCGCGTGCGCACGGCCGAGCGCGCCTCGGTCGTGTGAGCGCGTACGCTTGAACTGGCCGTGGCCCTTGGCCAGCGTTCGTGGCCCGGGTCTACGTAGTTAATTCGTTCCTCAGGCTGCGAGCGCGACGCATCCGCGCGGTACAATCCAGCGCGTGAGCAGCGTAGTGGTTGGAGTCGTGGCAATCATCGTCGCACCAGCTGCGGCGCTCCTCGGTGCACGACTTGCGCAGCTCTCCAGTGAACGTATCGCCAAGACCCATGAACAGGGCGAAGCGGAACGCCAGCACCAGCGACTCGTTTTAGAACGTGAGGCGAGACAGCTTGAAGCACTCCGGGCGAAAAGGCGTGACGACGCTACTGCACTCCACAGATGGATCAAACGGCTCCAAGCCGGTTTGGACTCGCAATACCTGACCCTGAGTCAGACCGTGGCGCCTAACCCTCTCACCGCTCAGCACGCCCTGAACCTGATTTCACGTCCGCTACCCGATCCCGCTGATGCAGGCCTTGATGTCGTTCTAGCACCAATCTCAAGCCGCGCCTTGCGCCGAGAGATGCGGCGAATTGACAAGTGGGGTCGAGACGTGCAGGGTAAGCTCCCCGCGATACATCAATGGCTGCAGGCACATCCGTTTCCTTGGAACGACGGTACGCAGAAGGAGTGGTGGCTAGTGTGCCAACCCTTCCTAGACGCCACGGAGGACCGCGATGATCGGTTCGTGGAACTCGCCCAGCTTCTCGAAATGTACGAGCTCGGACTCGACGTGGATGATCAGTGACCCGGGCTCAAGTCTGATGACCGCTGGGCAACGCTCCATGCTCGCCTTGACGCCAGAACCGGCAACTGCGATTCGCTATACTGCGCCGGCGCCCGAGATGGGCGCTTCGCATCGCCGGCGTAGCTTAGCGGTAGAGCAGCTGTTTCGTAAGCCTCTCGATGCCGAGCGCTATGCGGCAGACGTGGAACAACCACCGTAAACCGCAAAGTTATCTGGTCTCGACAACGCCATTCGGGCATCATTCACCCAAATGAATGTAGCCGGCCGGTTCATGTGGATGATCGTCGCCGCGCCTGTTATGGGCATCTTCTTCCTGGTCGCCCATATCTTCGCCCCAGCTGTTATCGTGCTCGCGACCGTCTTGTTGCATTTCAACTCGACACTAGCGTTCGCTGGAGTCGCGGCGTGCGCGGCAGCGTGGATCCTCGTCTTGCCTGCCATCGGTTACGTTCACGTCAATCGCCGCTACGACTCACGCGTATCCATCAGCGAGCGTTGGGCGGTCTTACTGATCGGGGCGTTCGCGCCACTCGGTTTCCTCGTGGCGATGATTTACCTTCCATTCGGCGGAGTACTTCGATGGTTCGCCTCCGTCGAGCTCGCAGCGTCCGTGGCAGGCCTCATTTCAGGCATCGCGGTAACCATCCGCCAAGCATCGATCGACCGCGAGTTCCCGCTTCCTTGACGACGCGCCTGTGCTACACCAGACGAACTCTCGAGATCGCACCGCTGGCACCTTCGTACATTCCGTCGATGAACGTCTGAGGACGCAGCCACCCCTGTTCATTCGGCTCAATCCCTAGCCTCTTTGCGAGCGTGAACGCCAACCGCCGATGGGTCAGGGTCTGTCGCCACGCGCCGTTCGTGTCGTACCGGTTCAACGTTGTGGCAACCCCTTGGAAATAGGCCTTGTCACGGATCCCAGCCTTCTCTGCCCGCTCCGCCAACTTCTTATAGACGCCTACGTGGTACGCGTTGAGGAACGCGGCCCGGCCCCTTCGTGCTTTCTCCCCGGTTGCGGTATCCATCGCCGATTCCGAGACAGCGTTCGTATATTCGGGTAGAGCAGCTTCAAGGTCGGCGCGCCCCTCCTCCACCAAATATTTGTCCGTGAACATCACCTGACGCACGGAAAAATCATCCGACCGCAGGTTGTGTAGAAACGCGAGGGAGAACAATTCAAGTCGAAGGGCCGTCATCTCCGCATAGAATGCCGCGCGATCGACTTGCTCAATAGACGGGTCAACCTTCAGCACTTCGTCATACATTACATCCCACATGGAGTTCGTGAGGTCCGCGCCTGAGATGACGGGATGAAAAATCGATCGATCATAGAACTCTCGGCAGAAGTCCTCGACCGTAACGGCGGGCTTCCGCGTGAATAGGGGCATAACACACTCCCGGCGGTTGGCCGATGCGAAGTCGGTTCTGGTGTGGGCGGCTTCCGCCCCGTTCTGCCAATCCAGACGACCGCTAGCCGCGCCGCCGCGCCGCCAGCACGAGCCCTATCGGATACGCCAGTATCCACACCACCCCACAACCTACGGCAATTACCCACGAAACGAACTGCAGTTCCCCGTTGCCCGTTAGGTGCGCGGCGGTGCCGAGCAACGCAAACTCCGCCATAAGGCTCGCGAACTGCATTGGGACGACCTTCACGAAAAGTCGGTGGTTGCTCCTTGCCTCATACCCGTTAATCGAATCACCGTACTCGTCAACAAGGTCTAGAACCCACCACTCTGCTAAGTTCGTCAGGTCTAAGACGACCAGCACTCCGATAGGGACAAGCAACAGCTCCCAGAGGTCGCCGAAGACCAGACCTGCCGCCGCGAATACGACCACGACCATCCACATACTGACGTTGTTGGCGAGCATGATGGGGAACTTAGTCGTGCCGTACTCGGGACGCTTCCGCCCTTGGCTTATCCAAAGTGCCATCTGCCAGACGGCCACCGCCGCGACCAAAGCGAAGATTGCGAGGCGCACAATCGTGCCAAACAATCGCATGTCCTCCCAATCTCGCCAGCCTCACCGCAGGTGTTGAGCCGACAACCTGGCTTGGTCTATCGTACTCTCGCGTAGTCCCGGAGTCACCCCGTGCAACGCCGACGGATTACTCGCTTGCCGCTGGGGGCAGGAAGGTCGGTTGTGCCTGTTCCGCTTCAACCGACCTTCGTTGGTCTAGCTTCTGACGCCAGAAACCCGCGACTGCGATTCGCTATACTGCGCCGGCGCCCGAGACGGGCGCTTCGCTTCGCCGGCGTAGCTCAGCGGTAGAGCAGCTGTTTCGTAAACAGCAGGTCACGGGTTCGAATCCCATCGCCGGCTCCAGTCGACACATCGCGAGGCCCGGGTGCGCGCCCGGGCTTCGCCGTGCCCGCGCTACGAGACGGCGTTGCGGAAGCGGCTGGTCGCCAGCGTCAGCGTCACCGCCGCCAGCGCCGTCAGGATCGCCAGCGCCAGCAGGATGGTGACGCCGACGCTGTGGTCCGTGGCGGCGGCGGGGCCGTTCAGCAGCACGCGCATGGCGTTGATGGTGTACGTCACGGGGTTCACCCGGGCGACCGCCTGCATCCAGCCCGGCAGCAGCGAGATCGGCAGCTGGGCGGAGCTGGTGAAGAGCAGCGGCAGCGTCAGGAAGTTGCCGAGCAGGAACGTCGCCTCCGTGCTGCGCGTGGTGAGCGCGATGAAGACGTTGAAGCCCGTGAGGACGATGGCGAACAGCATGGCGATGATCAGCGCGCCCAGCACGCCGGCGATGCCGTAGTGGAACGCGACGTGCGGCGTCTGGAAGGCGCCGATGCTCCAGCCGATCAGCACGACAAGCGTGATCTGCAGCGTCATGCGCGTGAGGTCGCCCAGCACGCGGCCCAGCAGGATCGCCAGCCGGTTGATCGGCGTGGTCAGCAGCTTGTCCAGGAAGCCGCTGTCGATGTCTGTGATGATGCCGACGCCTGACTGGCCCGCGCCGAAGAGCACGGACTGGAGCATCACCGTCGGGATGAAGAACTGGAGGTAGCTGACGTTGCCGAACTGCGCCGCGGCGCCTGGGAAGTGGACGATACGCGAGAACATCTGGCCGAAGAGCACCAGCCAGATCAGCGGCTGCAGCAGCGAGAAGACGACGATCGTCGGCTGGCGAGAGAGGCGCCGGAGCTGGCGGACGTAGAGCGGCGCCGTCTCCGAGAGCAGCTTGTGGATTCCGCGCGGCATCGTGTCCAGCGGCACGAGGCTACCGGTGCGCGGGACGGCGATCGCTTCGTCGGCCATGGTGCTGTCCCCTTCCGTCAGCGGCGCCGGCGCGTGCCGCCGCCCATCATGCCGGGACGCGCGAACGACTGGTTGCGCCAGTTCTGGACGGGCGCATCGTCGCGGATGCGCTCGCCGGTGTACTTGAGGAAGACGTCGTCCAGGGTGGGGCTGGTGAGCGTCATCTCGTCGACGTAGATGCCGGCTTCGTCCAGGGCGCGGACGATGCGGGGCAGCGAACGGCCGCCCTCGCGCGCGGTGACGACGAGCTTGCCATTGGCGTCGCTGACGGTGGCGACGTATTCGCTGCCGGAGAGGACGGCGGCGGCGCGCTCGCGCTGGGCGCGGGTGGCCGGCTCATCGCCCTTGAAGGCGAGGTTGATGATGTCGCCGCCCAGCTCCGCCTTGAGCGCGGCCGGGCTGCCGCTGGCAATGATGCGGCCGTGGTCGATGATGGCGAGGCGGCCGCACAGGCGGTCGGCTTCCTCCAGGTAGTGCGTGGTGAGGAAGAGCGTGAGGCCCTCGCGCTTGTTGAGGTCCTCCAGGTAGCTCCAGATACCGGCGCGGTTCTGCGGGTCGAGGCCGGTGGTGGGCTCATCCAGGAACAGGAGCTGCGGGCGGTGGATGAGGCCGGTGGCGAGGTCGAGGCGCTTGCGCATGCCGCCGGAGTAGGAGCCGGCGGGGCGGTCGGCGTCCTCGGCCAGATCGACCAGCTCCAGCAGCTCGCCGACGCGGCGGCGGAGCGTGGCGGCGTCGAGATGGTAGAGCTTCCCCTGGAGCGAGAGGTTCTCGCGGCCGGTCAGCTCGTCATCGACGCCGACCTCCTGGGCCGTGTAGCCGATGAGGCTGCGGATCAGGTTGGGGTCGCCGCCCACGTCTCGGCCGAACACCCTCGCCGTGCCGCTGGTGGCGCGGAGGAGCGTGATCAGAATCTTGATCGTCGTGGACTTGCCGGCGCCGTTGGGGCCGAGGAAGCCGAAGAACTCCCCTTCCTCCACGGCGAAGGAGATGCCGCGGAGGGCCTCCGCACCGTCCGGGTACACCTTGCCGAGGTCGGTGCATTCGATGACGGTGGTCATCTCGCGTGCTCCTCGCCTGGTCGCGCCGAAAGGGGCGTCTGGGCATCTTAGCCCGCGCGGATCCGTAGCGCTCGCGGGGCGCGGTTGCGGATTCATGATTGTGCGGCGGCCGCTGCTATGCTGGTCGCATCCTCGCGATGACGCCCGAATTGGAGATCCGCCATGAAGCTGCCGGCGCACGGTTCGAGCCAGGACGACGTGATGGAGCGGCTGCGCGCGCTGCAGGCGCACGACGGCGACTACCACAACGCGCGCACATGGGGGCTGATCTACAACGCCGGTCCGGACGTCGATGCGATGGTGCAGGCGGCGGCCGGGCACGTGCTGCTGGAGAACGCGCTGAACCCGGCGG
The DNA here is from genome assembly GCA_035632115.1 of Dehalococcoidia bacterium. Taxonomy (GTDB): domain Bacteria; phylum Chloroflexota; class Dehalococcoidia; order DSTF01; family JACRBR01; genus DASQHL01. The sequence continues at coordinate 6,237 of DASQHL010000056.1, forward strand.
TGTTCCCCAGCCTGCGCGTGATGCAGCGCGACGTGGTGAGCATCGCCGCGGACCTGATGCACGGCGGCGAGGACGTGGGCGGCGCGATGACCTCCGGCGGGACGGAATCGATCTTCATGGCGGTGAAGACGGCGCGGGACCGGATGCGCGCCGAAAAGGGGATCCGGCACGGGCGCATCGTGCTGCCGCGGACGGCGCATCCGGCGTTCATCAAGGCGGCGGAGCTGCTGGACGTCGCGTGGGTGCACCTGCCGCTGGGCGACGACCTGCGCACGCGCGCGGAGTCGCTGCCGGAGCTGCTGACGGACGACACGGTGCTGGCGGTGGGATCGGCGCCAGCGTACCCGTTCGGGATGATCGATCCGATCACGGAGATGGCGGCGATCGCCTCTGAGCGCGGCGTGCCGTTCCACGTGGACGCGTGCCTGGGCGGGTTCCTGCTGCCGTTCCTGGAGCGGCTGGGCTATGCGGTGCCGCCGTGGGACTTCCGCGTGCCGGGCGTCAGCTCGATCTCGGCGGACCTGCACAAGTACGGCTACGCGATCAAGGGCGCATCGGTGATCCTGCACCGGCCGAAGGGGAACATGCGGCACCAGGTGTTCCAGTTCGCGGACTGGCCGGGCGGGATCTACGGGTCGCAGGCGTTCCAGGGGACGAAACCAGCGGCGCCCATCGGCGCGGCGTGGGCGGTGCTGCAGTACCTGGGCGAGGAGGGCTACCTGCGGCTGGCGCGCGACGCGATGGAGGCGACGCGGCGGCTCATCGACGGCGTGCAGGCGACGCCGGGGCTGCGGGTGTGGGGCGAGCCGGAGATGACCGTCGTGGCGATCGGATCCGAGGCGCACGACATCTTTGCGATCGGGGACGCGCTGGAGGCGCGGCGGTGGCACTTCGACCGGCAGGAGCATCCGGCGGCGCTGCACCTGATGGCGAGCCCGCGGCACCTCCTTGTGGTCGACGAGTTCGTGGCGGATCTGCGGGGGGCGGTGGCGGAGCACGCGAGCAGCAGCACGAAGGCAGCGCGCTACGGCGACGACGTGAGCGCGGAAACGGGCGCGTGGTAGCGGTTCTCGTGCGCTTTTCGTGCACATTTTCGCCGCGATTCTCCGCGCGAGGGCGCCAGGCGGCCGAAATCCGAATCTGAAAACGGGCCGCTTGACGTTGTTGACACATTATCGTTCGGCAGTTTTGTGTTTTCCCGGCGGGCGCGGGCCGCATGCTGGCCGGCGCGGGGGCGCTGCTACGGGCGGCGTGTTGGGTGCGCATGGGGCGAGGGTACGCCCGTTGCGCGGGAGGTCGAAGCGGGCGGTGTCACGGCGGCAATGATGCGCGGCGGTGCTGTGGGGTAGAGCGGCAGGGCAACGGCGTACCAGATAGGCGCTGCCGCGGGACGTGCTAACGCCCTAGACTAGAAACTGAGCCGAGAGACCCCCCTTGTCCCGACCGAGCCCATTGGGGAGGTGCGCCAATGACGCTGGGCGCGGAACGCGCGAAGGTTTCCGTCTGTTTACTACTCGCAGTAGTCGCCACGATTATTGCGAGTTGTTCTACCACAGCCAGTACGACCCAGTCACGTCTAGTTCGAACGGCGACCGACGAACCCCGGTTGTCGGCGTTCCTCTTGGAGGAATCGGACCTGACCGGGACATGGATCAAGCGGCCAAGCGTGCCGCTGATAATGGGTGTCGGGCCATGTGATCCGCAGACCGGCACACGTCCTTATATCGCTGAAGCCGATGTAGCCTTTCAGGCCGGTTCAGCGCGTCTCGTCGAGGCAATCGCCAAGTATTCGCCGCAGGATGCATCTCGCGTGTTGGCGAACGAGCGAACGTCATTGGCGTCGTGTGCCGTTCCCGCGTATGTTTCGCCCTGGCCGTTGTCACTCGGTGACGAATCCGTGGGATACACCCAGCAGCTCCAATTCGTATATGCGGCCATCGCCGTGGTGCGAAAGGGCGATTTCGTTGTTCTGTTCGACTACGTCGACTCTCGGCCGACAGACTTGATCCAACTTGCCGACTTGGCCAAGAAGGCTGTCAGTAAGTTGACCCTTAGCGGAGGAACATAAGGCGCCGGTGTCCCGGCGGCACCGGTGGGCTGCGTTCAGGTTTCACGACACGAAGGTCTAGCCGGGAAGCGGGGTGGCCGTTGGTGGCGGGTTACGGAGCGCGCGCTGGTCATCGGGCAGGCGTTCGAAGGCGGGTGGGTGGCATACCGGGAGATTCGGAGCGACGGATTGTGGCGCTGACCGTTCGACGTGGGGGGCGACGCCGGGACAAGCGGTGGAGATCCTTCAAGCGATACGGCACGAACCCGGCCAAGAGAAAACGCGACAAGCAGCAGTCTGTAGTTCGCAAACAAGGATGTGGTCCAGAAGATGCTTGACAGGGCGCGAGGTGGTGGTGTTACGCTCGCTTCATGGCCGGTGTGCGACGCAGGACGCGCCGCACGCGCCGACGGTCAAGCAGGGGAGATGCCATGGATACGCCCGCCCCGTACGTGCACTGGTACTTCATCCTCATCTCGTTGCCGAACCTGGTGCTGATCATCGTGATGCTGGCGCTGTTCGCGCTGGCGCTGCTGGCGCCGTTCCCCGGGCACGGGGACTCGGCGAGGCGGCGCAAGCGATGAGCGCGCGGCAGGACGTGGCGCCGGACGACCAGGCGGGGGGATGGACGGGCGCGGCGCGCCGGAGTATCGCGCAACGGCTGCCGCTGGACGAGCTGCTGCCGACGCAGCAACCGTCGTACGTGCGGTCGTGGACGTACGTGTTCGGGGTGGTGACGATCGCGGCGCTGATCTGGCTGCTGGTGAGCGGCAGCATCCTGGCGCTGCGGGGACCGCAGTGGTGGCACCATTCGACGACGGGCAAGTACGTCAACAGCCTGCACTACTGGGGCGTGCAGGTGTTCTTCGTGTTCATGGTGCTGCACCTCTGGGCGATGTTCTGGGGGGCGGCATGGCGCGACGGCCGGTCGCTGACCTGGGTAATCGGGACGGCGCTGTTCTTCGTCAGCATCCCGGCGGCGTTCACGGGGTACATCTCGCAGCAGAACTTCGACGCGCAGTGGATCGCCGTGAACGCGAAGGACGCGCTCAATGCGTCGGGCATCGGCGCGGTGTTCAGTCCGCTGAACTTCGGGCAGGCGTACGGGATCCACGTGGTGCTGCTGCCGGTGACGATCGTGGTGCTGGTAGCGATGCACATCGTCATGGTGCGGATCAAGGGCGTGGTACGCCCGATCGGCGCGCCGCCGCCGGGCGCCGCGCCGGCATCGGGGGCGGACGGGGAGCAACGACCGTGAGCCAGCGGATCGACAAGGCGACGTACTATCGCGATGTGCGGATGGTGCCGTACGACCTCGTGAAGGAGCTGGTGCTGGCGAGCCTGGCGGTGCTGATCGTGGTGGTGGTGCTGGCGGCGGCGCTGTCGTCGCCGGACGTGCCGTCGCTGACGATCGCGCGCTGGTCGGCGGAGGACCCGGTCGATTTCGTGACCACGGCGACGGCCGAGCTCTCGGGATCGAGCACCAGCGCGCAGTACGGGCCGCCGTACAACAACGGCTCGGGGGCGGTGCAGCACCTGTGGTTCCTGCGCCCGCAGGAGTGGCTGGGCGTGCACTACACGCTGGACACGGCGCAGCAGTTCGTGTTGCAGCCGCTGCAGCAGGCGGCGGCCGGAGACGCGGCGGTGGCGAGCGCGCTTTCGACCTTCAACGCGGCAAACGACACGCAACGGAGCGGCTGGTACGACGCCTACACCGCGGCCCTGGCCAACGCCACGGCGGCGAACGGTGCGGTGAGCGTGGCTGCGGGCGACTACGGGCCGTTGCCGGTGCTGATGAACCGGCTGCTTGGGCTAGCGCAGAGCGGCGCGCTGGACGGCCTGCTGCTGGTGAACGGCAACTTCTACGAGACGGACTACACGAAGCCGTTGCTGTACATGGGCGACGGCGGCTACATCGGCACGCTGGCGCAGCAGCAGAAGCTGACGGGCAGCCAGTGGGGGATGATGAACGAGACGGGCCGGTACCCGGGCCAGACGTGGTTGTGGCTGTTCACGATGTGGTACCAGGTGGCGCCGTTCAACCGCGCCCACGGGTTCCTGGGGGTGAACGCGGCGAACGCGGACCTGTCGATCATCGTGCTGATGACGTTCCTGAGCGCGATGCTGGTGCTGGTGCCGTTCATCCCGGGTCTGCGCGACATCCCGCGCTGGATCCCGGTGCACCGGCTGATCTGGCGGCACTACTACGCGGAGCTGCGGAGCGGGCGCGCGCCGCCGACGAGGTCAGTCTGAGGCGCGGTTGCCTCATTCGCCCGCTCCCGCACGTCATCACGGCCGAACTGGCGCTGTCTATCCAAGACGCGTATCAGTGCCTGATCTCAATCCTTGCGCTGAATCCGGACTCCGACGACGTGTGACCCCCTCTGCACATGTGGACAGCACATGTGGACAGCACATGTGGACAGGCGGGAGCTTGTTTGCGCGGGGATGATGTTGGTTGGGGGCGCGGTCAGTGGCGCGGCTGGTCGCGATGCGGACCTCCGTATCGATTCCTGCACCTGCTGCCGTCCAGTCGCGGTTCCAGCGCGTGGTGATGCTGGCGATTGGCGTCCACACGGCGGATGATCGTTGGGTGAGGCGGATCGTAGTGATGCGGCGCGTGGGACTCTTGCTGGCGGTGGCCGGCCTGTTGCCGGCGGGCTGCGCGTGGCGCGGCGGCGGGACGGAAACGCCATCCGCGACGAGCGCGCGGCCGGCGGCGGTGGCCGTGGCGGTGTACCGTGGCGATCCGGGGCGGCGGACCCTGGCGCTTACGTTTGACGTGGGGGGCGGCGCCGGTCACGTTGCGGAGATCCTGGCGACGCTGCGGCGCGAGCGGGTGCGGGCGAGCTTCGTCGTGACGGGGGTGTGGGCGGAGCAGCACCGCGACCTGCTGCTGGCGATCGCGGCGGGCGGGCACCTGCTGATCAATGGCGGCTATCACGGCACGTCGTTCACGGGCGCATCGACGGGAACGGCGGCGCTGACGGCGGCGCAGCGGGCGCTGGAGCTGTCGCGCACGGAGACGACGGTGTACCATCTTTCGGGCCGGACGACGCGGCCATACTTCCGGCCGCCACACGGCGATGTCGATGCGGGCGTGCTGCGGGACGCGGGGGCGGACGGGTACAGGACGGTGGTGATGTCGACGGTCGACACGCTGGGGTGGCGCGGCGCGACGGCGGCCGCCATCGTGTGGCGATGTCTTTCGCTGGCGGAGCCGGGGGCGATCTACGAGATGAGCGCGGGGGCCGGCCCGCAGGACGCGGCGGCGCTGGCCGGGGTGATCGACGAGCTGCGGGCGGCGGGGTATTCGTTTGGCGGGGTGGACCAGGTGGTCCGGGTTCGTGGCAGTAATCGTCCGCTGACGAGGCCACGCCCGGAAAGCCCGGTCGGCGTCCCGGCAGTCCCCTTGCCCGTCCGGACCGGATCTGGGTCCCGACTATGTTCGGCCAGCCCCGCGCCGAATCCACCGAGTCACCAGGCGAGCGACGCGGCGTTGCAGGTGTGTGCGCGGCCGCGCCAGGGGTTGCGTGCCCTTCTCGGGGCGAAAGAACCTCGCCTTTCCAGCTTCGACGAGCGCGAGGTACGTGACGATCATCACGACCAGGATGGCGAGGAACCCGATCGGCAAGGATGTGAACCCCAGCACTCCGGCGAGCGGTGAGAACGGCAGTGCGATTCCGATCACCACACACGCGATGCTGGTGATCGCCAGCGGCAGACTCGGGCGACTGCGAAAGAAGGGCACGCGTCGGGTACGAATAACGAAGATGACAAGCGTCTGCGTCGCGAGTGATTCGACAAACCACGCCGAGTGGAACAGCTTCGCGTCGGCGTGGAATACCCAGAGCATCACGCCGAAGGTGAGGAAGTCGTAGAGCGAGCTGATCGGCCCGAAGAAGATCATGAACCTGCGGATGAAGGCCGTGTCCCAATGGGCCGGGCGCTGGAGCAACTCTTCGTCGACGTTATCGGTCGGGATCGTCATCTCGCTCACGTCGTAGAGTAGATTGTTCAGGAGGATCTGCGGCGGCAGCATCGGCAGGAATGAGAGCACCAGCGACGCGCCGGCGGCGCTGAACATGTTGCCGAAGTTCGATGACGTGCCCATCAGCACGTACTTGATGGTGTTGGAGAAGATCCGCCGCCCCTCCGCGACGCCGTCGGCGAGGATGTTGAGATCCTTCGCGAGCAAGACGATGTCGGCCGCGTCCTTCGCGACGTCTGTGGCGGACTCCACCGAGATCCCGACGTCGGCGTCATGGAGGGCGACGGCGTCGTTCACGCCGTCACCCAGGAAGCCGACGTCGATCCCCAGTGTCCGCTGAGCGCGGATGATTCGCGACTTCTGTTCGGGCGTCACGCGCGCGAAGATCGTCGTCTCGGGCAGCGCCCGTACGAGTTCGGCATCGCTCATCGTCTCGACCGCGGTGCCTGTGAGCACGCCGGCGACGGGAATGCCGAGGTCGAGGCAGAGGCGATGGGCGACCTGATCGTTGTCTCCGGTGACAATCTTCACATCGACTCCAAGCCTCTTCAGCCTGGCCAGCGACGCGCCGGCGTCCGCTTTGGTGCGGTCATCGAACGTGAGCAGTCCGGCAATGCTGAGCTGCGACTCATCGCCAGGTGTCACCGCAGACAGGCCGGTTCCGTCGCGCGTAGCAATCGCGATGATGCGTTTGCCGGCGTTGAACTGAGCGTCGAGCGTGGCGGCTAGTTCTGACGGGATCGCCCCGCACCGCGCGAGCACGGACTCCGGTGCGCCCTTCGTGATCAGGATGCGTCGCCCGCTCTTGTCCTGTACGAGGACGGACATCAGTCTGCGCGCGTAGTCGAAGGGCGCTTCGCCGAGCCTGGTGAAGCCGCTGGGATCGAGGCCCGGCGCCTCCTCGGCCTCCCACAACGCGCGATCCAGCGGATTGCCGCCCACCGGCACGCCGGTCTGCATCACTGCGGAGTTACACAGCAAGCCGAGTTGCAGCACCTCCTCCGAAGGCTGACCGACGGCGTCCAGGGCGCTGTTGAAAGTGATGTGCCCCTCCGTCAGCGTCCCGGTCTTGTCTGTGAACAAGACCTCGATGTTCCCGAGGTCTTCGATGGTGACGAGGCGCTTGACGATGACGGCCTTTCGGGCAAGCCTGTGTGCTCCCGTGGAGAGGCTGATCGTGACGATCGCGGGCAGCAGCTGCGGCGTCAGACCGACGGCGATGGCGAGCGCGAACAGTGCCGACTCAAGGATCGGCCGTTGCAGTGCCGTGTTGATCACGAAGATCGAAATCGTGAGCACGGCGGTGACCTTCACCAGGAGACCCGAGAAGTCGCGCAGGCCGAGCTG
>DASQHL010000057.1:0-4481 GCA_035632115.1 Dehalococcoidia bacterium
CGAGTGCACCGTCACCTGCACGGCGTAGCGGTCGGCGGCCGCGCGCGTCTCCTGGTGCGCCACCTCGACGATCACCTCGTCGACGCGCGGCAGCCAGCGTTCCAGCTTCGCCAGCTTCTGCTCGGCGTGCTCCTCGAAGTCCGCGAAGGTGGACGTGTGGTGGGTGCGGATGGTCAGGTTCATAGCGGGGAGTGTAGAAGGCGCGTCCGGGCGGGGCAATTGCGAAGTCATGGCGGCAAGGCGGCGGCGCACTATGCGCCCACCGGCGTTCGTTGACCGCCTTCCGGCTTCGGCGTACGATGAAACTTAGCGAGCGCTAAGGCTAGATCGTGCGGCCCCGTGACGCTATGCTGTCACGAGCATAACGATCCGGGACCGGCCAACGTCATCTCACGGAGGTGTTTTTCCAATGGTCGTCGAAACGAAGAGCCCCGACGCCGCCCAGGCGCGCGTCTACCAGCAGTTCATCGGCGGCGAGCCGGTCGCGGGCGCCGACGGCCAGACGTACGAGCGCCGCAACCCCGCCGATGGCACGCCCGTCGAGACGATCCCGTGGGGCGGTGCCGAGGACGCGCGCCGGGCCATCGCCGCCGCCCGCGCCGCCTTCGATAGCGGCGCCTGGTCGAAGGCGCCGGCGACCGTGCGCGCGACCGTGCTGCGCAACACCGCCGCGCGCATCCGCGCCGAGCTGCTGCCGCTGGCTCAGCTGCTCTCGAAGGAGGTCGGCAAGCCGGTGAACATGGCGATCGCCGAGGTGGCCATGGCCGCCGACGTCTACGACTACTACGCCGGCCTCGCGCTCGACATGAAGGGCGACGCCATCACCAACTTCGTGCCCGACGCCGTCGGGCTGACGGTGCACGAGCCGGTTGGCGTCGTCGGCGTGATCACGCCGTGGAACTTCCCCGTGCTGCTGATCTCGTGGAAGCTGGCGCCGGCGCTGGCGGCGGGCTGCACCGTCGTCGCCAAGCCGTCCGAGTTCACCGCCGGAACCACGTTCGAATTGGCGCGCATCATCAGCGAAGCGGGCGCGCCGAAGGGCGTGATCAATGTCGTGACGGGCGCCGGCGCGGTCGTTGGCGCCGAATTGGCGGCGTCGCATTCGGTCGACAAGATCGCGTTCACCGGCTCGACGGCCGTCGGCAAGACGATCATGCAGGCCGCCTCCGGCAACCTCAAGAAGATCTCGCTGGAGCTTGGCGGCAAGTCCCCCAACATCGTCTTCGAGGACGCGAACATCGACCAGGCCGTCGGAGGTTCGTTCTTCGGCATCTACCTGAACACCGGCCAGGTCTGCCAGGCCGGCTCCCGCCTCTTCCTGCACGAGAAGATCAAGGATGAGTTCATCGCCAAGCTCAAGACCTTCACCGCGACGGTGAAGGTGGGCAGCCCCGACGACCCGGCCGTGACGATGGGCCCGGTGATCAACGAGGCCCAGCTCGAGAAGGTGGTGCGCTACGTCCATGCCGGGCAGGAGGAGGGCGCGGAGATGCTGTGCGGCGGCGGCCGCCTCACGGGCGAGACTTACGACAAGGGCCTCTTCGTCCAGCCGACCATCTTCGACAAGGTCACCAACTCCATGACGATCGCGCAGGAAGAGATCTTTGGCCCGGTGCTCTCCGTCCTGACGTTCAAGGGCGCGGACGAGGCGCTGCGCCTCGCCAACGACACGCTGTACGGCCTCGCCTCCGCCGTCTGGACGCGCAACATCGATACCGCGTTCAAGATGGCGAAGGGCTTGCAGGCGGGCACGGTCTGGGTGAACGCGTACCACAGCGCCGGCCTGCCCTACATGCCCTACGGTGGCTACAAGCAGAGCGGCATCGGCCGCGAGCTGGGCCACGAGGGCTTGGAAGAGTACATGGAGACGAAGGCGATCCAGATCAAGCTCTCGTAGCTGCCCAAGCGCGCCAACATGGCGCACGTCGCGCTATGATGGCAGCGCCATGAGCGATACCACCGACGAGAGAGGCCACCGCTGGTTCGCCGCCGCGTACGACGCGATGTCGCGGCTGACCGAGAAGCGCCTCGGACCGATGAGGGAGCGGCTCCTGAGCGGGCTCACCGGCGACGTGCTGGAGATCGGCGCCGGCACCGGGCTGAACTTCCCGCACTACACGTCCGCCGCCCGCGTCATCGCGCTGGAGCCCGATCCCCACATGCTGAAACGCGCGGAAGCGCGGCTCGTGGCGCTGGGCGCGACGAACATCGACATTCGGCGCGAGCCTGCGGAGGTGCTGCCGTTCGCCGACGCCTCGTTCGATGCCGTCGTCACGACGCTTGTTCTCTGTACCGTGCGCGATGTCGCGCGCTCGCTTGCGGAGGCGAGGCGCGTGCTGCGGCCCGGCGGCAAGCTGGTGTTCCTGGAGCACGTGCGCGGTGATGGCATGCTGGGCCGCGCGCAGGATGTTGTGCAGCCGGTCTGGGGGTGGTGCTCCGCGGGTTGCCACGCGAACCGCCGGACCGAAGACGCCCTCCGCGCCGCTGGCTTCACCGTCGATGACGTGAAGCACCTCAAGATGGAGCCGTGGATGCCGGCGATCATCGGCACCGCGTCCGTTGCCCCCGGTGCCGCGCCCACGGCACCGTGACGGAGATCGTCGTAGCGGCCACGCCGCGTCAGCGCGAGGACGCCTTCGCCGTCCGGATCGCCGTCTTCGTTGGAGAGCAGGGGATCTCGCGCGAGGACGAGCTGGATGACCAGGACGCCGCCGCGGCGCACTGCGTCGGCTACGACGGCACGACTCCGGTCGCGGCGGGTCGCCTCGTCCTCGCGCAGGGCTACGCGAAGATCGGCCGCATGGCGGTGCTCGCCAGCCATCGCGGTCGTGGCATCGGCGCCCGGCTGCTGGAGGCGCTCGAGCAGCAGGGTGTGGCGCGCGGCATCCGTGAGTTCAGGCTGAGCGCCCAGCTCCACGCCCGCGGCTTCTACCAGAGCTGCGGCTACACGGCCGTCGGCGACGTGTACGACGAGGTCGGCATCCCTCACGTCGCCATGGAGAAGCGCCTCTAAGGCGCGCCGCCGCGGTCGACGCCGATCGCCGAGATCAGCCATGCGCCGCCGCGCTCCGTGAACGCCACGATGACCGGCTCCGGTGGCCATCTAGCCTCCGTCGCCGTTGCGCCCGCCAATACGGTCAGCGTAGCCCGCGCTCTATACTACTCCCACCCTGCGGCGATCGTCGCCGCCCCGCGGACGGAGGTGACTGTATGACGGAGACCGGACATTCGGGGCCGCTGGCCGGCATCAAGGTGCTGGAGTTCTCCGAGATCATCGCCGCCCCGTTCGCTGGCGTGCTCCTCTCCGATATGGGCGCACAGGTGATCAAGGTGGAGCCGCCCGCCGGTGACCCGTGGCGCGGCTTCCAGCCGCTCGGCCTGCGCGAAGGACGCGGCTACATCTCCCTCAACCGCGGCAAGCGCGGCATCATCGTCGACCTGAACGCGCCCGAGGGCCAGGAGATCGCCCAGCGCATCGCCGCCCGCTCCGATGCCGCCATCGTCAACTACCGGCCGGACGTCGCCGCGAAGCTCGGCATCGACTACGCCACGCTGTCGCGCGAGAACCCGCGCCTCGTCTACTGCGACAACACTGCGTTCGGCCGCCGTGGCCCCTACGCGCACCGCCCCGGCTACGACCTGGTCGCCCAGGCGGTGACCGGCCTCATGTCCGTCGAAGGGCGCGAGGAGAACGGCGTCCCGCTCGTCAATGCCTTGCCCTCCGCTGACCTGGCAACTGGCATCGCCATCGCATGGGGCATCTGTGCGGCGCTCTACGCGCGCGAGCGCACCGGCCGCGGCCAGCGCGTCGATACCACGCTGATGTCCAGCGCCCTCTCCCTCCAGAACACGCGCTTCATGTCCATCGAGGCCACCGACACGGACGCGCGCCACGCCGCCATGCGCAAGGTGCTGGAGCTGCGCGCTCGGGGCGGCACCTACAAGGAGCAGCTCGATACCGTCCACAACGTCCGGCCCGTCATCGGCAACATCTACTACCGCTGCTACAAGACCGCCGATGGCTTCATCGCCGTCGGCTGTCTCAGCACGCCACTGCGCAAGAAGCTCCTCGGCGCCATCGGCCTGGACGACTGGCGCATCGGCAAGCGCCCGGACGAGATCGACGTCACGGACCCCGAGACGCAGGCGTGGGCGAAAGGGCTGGTGGCCGAGGCAGAGGCGATCTTCGCCGGACGCACGACCGGCGCCTGGCTCGCCGTCCTCGACGACGCCGGCGTCCCCGCCGGTCCGCTGAAGTTCACCGAGGAGCTGCTCGACGACCCCCAGGTGCTCGAAAACGACTTCGTCACCAGCGTCGACCACCCGCTGATGGGCTCGGTCCGCATGGTCGGCCCCATGATCCAGATGAGCGAGACGCCCCTTGCCGCGCAGGGCCCTTCGCCCACGCTGGGCCAGCACACCGACGAGGTGCTGCGGGAGCTCGGCTATGACGACGCCCGCATCGACGCCCTCCGCGCCGC
>DASQHL010000058.1:0-49290 GCA_035632115.1 Dehalococcoidia bacterium
AATCGTCGTTAGCCTGATGCGATACGTACGACCAGTCAGGGAGACGCGATGATCGACTACCGCCAGCTCACGCCAGAGCGCATCGCCGCCGCGTGCCAGGAAGCCATGGACGCTTGCGACCGCGCGATCGCCCGAATCGTCGCCACCCCGGCCGCGCAGCGCACGTTCGAGAACACCTTCGTCGCACTTGAATCCGCTTCCGACATCGTCATGCAAGCCAACGGGAGCTACGCCTTCATGGCATATGTTGCCACGGACGATGCGGTGCGCGAGACGGCGCGGGAGTGGGACGAAAAGCTCAGCAAGTACGCCGTCGAGCTTGGGTTCCGTGAAGATCTCTACGCCGCCGTTAGGGAGTTTGCCGCCACCCCGGCGGCGGCCGCGCTCTCCGGCGAAGAGGCCCGCCTCCTCGAACGCACCCTCCGCGACTACCGCCGCAACGGCTTCGACCTGCCTCGGGATCAGCGCGAGCAGGTCCAGTCCCTGATGAATCGCCTCGTCGAACTCGGTACTGAGTTCCGCAAGACGATCGACACGTGGGACGACGCCATCGTCGTCTCTCGCGAGGCCCTCGCCGGCATGCCTGACCAGTGGATTGATGCGCTCAAGACCGAAGACGTCGCTGGCGAGACGAGGTACCGCGTCTCCCTCGACTACCCCGAGATCATGCCGTTCATGGACAACGCTGACTCCAGCGAATGGCGCCGCGAGCTCTTCCTCAAGAACCAGAACAAGGGCGGCGACGCGAATGTCGCCGTCCTCGAAGCCGCCATCCGCGTCCGTGGCCAGATCGCGGCCCTGCTCGGCTACGACTCATGGGCCGCCTACGTCCTGGAGAAGCGCATGGCGAAGACCCCGGACGCGGTCGACCGCTTTCTCCGCGATCTCGACGAGCGCCTCCAACGCAAAGCTGTAGCCGACATGACCAAGCTCGCCGAGGCGAAGCGCGCCCACGTCGGCGATAGCACACTCGAAATCTGGGATTGGTGGTACAACACCAACCGTCTCCTCAAGACGGAGTATGCGGTGGACGACTTCGAGGTCGCCAAGTACTTCCCGCTCGACGCCTGTATCGAAGGCCTGTTCTTCGTCACCCAGCAGCTCCTCGGCATCCGCTACCAGCCTGCGCCGGATGCCCCCTCGTGGCACGATGACGTCCAGGCGTTCGATATCTATGAGGCAGACGGTGCGGTGCCATTCGCCCGCTTCTACATGGACCTCTACCCTCGCCCCAACAAGTTCGGCCACGCGGCTGCCTTCACCCTGCGTGGCGGTCGCCTCCTGCCCGACGGCACCTACCAGCAGCCTGTCAGCGCCATCGTCGCCAACTTCACGCGCCCCACACCCGACGCGCCGTCGCTGCTGCGCCACACAGAGGTCGTCACCTTCTTCCACGAGTTCGGCCACATCCTGCACCAGACCCTCACCCGCGCCCGCTACCTAGAATTCAGCGGAACATCGACCGAGCGCGACTTCGTCGAGGCTCCCTCGCAGATGCTCGAACACTGGGTGTGGGACCCCGGGATCCTCGCGCGGTTTTCCCGCCATTACGCGACGGGGGAACCGCTGCCCGCCGCTCTCCTCGATGCGCTCGTCCGCGCCAAGAACCTCAGCTCCGGCATCCGCGAGCGCCGCCAGCTCTTCTTCGCGCGCCTCGACTTCGCCCTGCACGCCGCCGGATTTGATGGCGATACGACCCGCGCCGTCGCCGACCTCTACCCGCTCACCGGCTTCCCGTACCCGCCCGGCACCCACTTCCAGTCCGGCTTCGGCCATCTCTTCGGCTACGACGCTGGCTACTACGGCTATCTCTGGTCGCGCGTCTTTGGCGATGACATGTTCACCCGCTTCGAAGCCGCCGGCCTGCTCGATCCGGCGACCGGGCGCGCGTATCGCGAGACGATCCTTGAGCGTGGTGGCACCGTCGATGGAGACGAACTGGTTCGCTCATTCCTCGGCCGCGAGCCGAATATGGATGCCTTCCTGAAGGACATCGGCTTGGAACCCGGCTGAGCCGCTACGTCGCGAGCGCCCCGCGCCGCCGTACCATCCCGCTCCCGATCAGCAGTGCCCCCGCGCCAGCGACGAACAGCGCCAGCGTCCCGACGAGCGTCGGGTCGGCGTTCTGCGGCCCGAACCCCAGGTGTGCGATCGCTGCGGCACCGGCTGGCCGCTGCCCGTTGGGGCTGAAGATGAACGCATTGATCGCCGTCCTGCCCGCGCTTTGCGCCCGCACCACGATGTAGCCGGGTGTGTCGTCCAGCGGGTGCGACAGGAGATCATCGTTGACGTTGATCGGGAAGCTCCATGTGCCGTCGCGCAGCACCGTCACCCGCCGATCACGCTCGAACGGCCCGTTGTACGCCAGCGGGTCGTTCGCGGTCGTGAACGCGAACGACAGTGTCACCGTCTCTCCCGGCGCCCACCCAAACTGTCCGACAATCTGGAACCGGGATCCTTTACCGCCCTCCTCCGGCACGATGAGCGGGTCGCGGGCGACCTGCGCTGCGGCCGGTCGGATCGAAAGTGCGCACACACATGCCAGCGCGACGGCGACGGCAGACGCCAACCACTTCACCACAACCCCGTTTCCATGCCCCGCCGACGCGGATAGTAGCACGCCGCGCGGCGCATGTCAGCGTCCGGAAGGCGAACGCGCCGCTCCGCCTGCCACCGCAGTGGGATCGTGGCCCGTGTTCATGGCCGATCGCGGCATTCGCCGGCACGATCAGCGGAAGAGGATCACCCGCCGAAACCGCTCGGCGTAGCGCCCATCTTCACCGCGCCAGCGCTCCCGTACGAACTTTAGAAACTCGCTGTTCGGATCCTCCGCGCCTAGCCCCTGGCTGACGTGCGCGTTCAGCGCGTGCACCTTCTGCTCCACCACGTCCGTGATGTCCACGTCGAAGTTTGCCTTCTCCGAGCCCCAGATGAACACTTCCTTCACGTTGTGCGGCTCCAGCCCCTCCGCGATCTGCTCCGGGAAGTTCAGCCGGTCGCGCGCCGACGGATAGACGGCATCGATCGCCACGTGCCCGGTGTTGCGGTGGTCTGAATGGTTGATGAAGCTATTGCGCACGATGAACGCCTCCGGGTCGTGCGTGAACACCGCATAGGGCTTCAGCATCCGGATATGCCGCACCACGTCCCCCAGGAACTGGCGCGTCACCTCCAGCTCGCCGTCCACGTTTTCCAGGAAGTAGACGCCCTTCGCCCCGGCGCGCCGTGCCGCCTCGCGCTGCTCCTCGCGGCGGATGCGGATCAGGTCGCCCGGCGCCATGCCCGGGTCCGCCGTCCCCTTGCTCCCGTCCGTGCACACGAGGTAATAGAACGTCCACCCCTCGCGGCTCCACAGATACGTCGTGCCTGCGGCGCCGAAATCAGCGTCGTCCGGATGAGCGGCGATCACGAGCGCTGTCTTGTTGTCGGTCTCGGGCATGGTCATAGGGAGTTCCTTGTGCGAATACAGTGTCTCGAGACTGGAGGTCACGTTTCAGCCTAGCGATCGCCGCCCGTCGGCGACAGCCCGCCCTCGCTCCTCACACCAGCGCGTCCGGCCGGTACCCCAACAGCGCCTGTCGCAGCAGCACCAGCGCCGTCGTCACCGCCCGGCGTTTGACAGCGGCGCGCCCTTGCGGGAAGACGTAGCTCATCGCCTGTGGCGCCGCCCAGATCGCATCGACCGCGATGTGCGCCGTCCCCGCCGGCTTCCCCTCCTGCTCGTCCGGCCCGGCCACGCCCGTGATCCCCACGCCGACGCTCGTTTCCAGGCGCTCGCGTGCTGCCTTCGCCATCGCCTTCGCGCACTCCGCGCTCACCACGCCGTGCGCTTCGATCACCTCGCCCGGCACGCCCAGCTCGATCTTCCGCTTGGTCTGGTACGCCACGTAGCCGCCGGCGAAGTAACCCGATGACCCCGGCACGTCCGTGATTGTGCTCGCGAGCAACCCCCCCGTGCACGACTCCATCGTGGCCAGTGAGATACCGTGCTGGCGCATCAGGTCACCGACGACGCTCTCGAATGTGTCGTCATCGGCACCCCAGATCGCCGGTCCCAGGATCGTCCGCAGCTCAGCCTCCACGGGCGTGATCAGCCGCCACGCCGCTGCCTCGTCCGGTGCCTTCGCCGCAAGCCGAAGGTGAACGCCGTCGGCCCGCGCGTAGATGCCGATGCTCGGGTTCGTGGACTTGAGTTGCGCGCTCACCATCTCGTCGACCGTACCTTCGCCGATGCCGGCGGTCTTTAACGTGCGCGTGATCAGCACCGAGCCCGGATTGCGGCGCCGGAGCTCCGGCGCCACCTCCTTTTCCCACATGCGAGTCATCTCCGTCGGTGGGCCTGGCATCGCGATGATCACCTTACCGTCGCGCTCCACCCACCAGCCGGGCGCCGTCCCGCGCGGGTTCGGGATCGCCCGAGACGACGGGATCAGCCAGCACTGCTTGACGTTGCGCTCGGGCATCGCATAACCGCGCCGCGCGAAGAAGGCGCGCAGTTCGTCCGCCAGCGCCTCGTCGACGCGCGGCTCCTCGCCCAGCGCCGCGCAGATCGCCTCGCGCGTCAGGTCGTCCTCCGTCGGCCCCAGCCCGCCCGTGCAAATAACCACGTCCGAACGCTCGCGTGCCCGCGCGATCGTCTCGGTCAACCGCTCCAGGTTGTCGCCGACCACCGCCTTGAAGTAGAGATCGATGCCCAGCGGCGGCAGCCGCGACGCGATGTACGCCGCATTCGTATCGATGATCTCCCCTAGCAGGATCTCGGTGCCGATCGAGACGATCTCTGCCTTCATGCTTCCAGCCTACCGGCCACCATCAATTTGTGACAGATGGCCCTCACGCCAGTCCTCTCTGCCGGCGTACCATCGTCCCATGAAGCGTTCGCGCGTCCTCCTCCTCGTGCCCGTTGCCGCGGTTGTCGGCTATTTCGCCCTCCCCAACCGGCTGTTCTACCGTGCCGGGCGCCCCACGCCCGCCGGCCGCCGACTGAACGCGTTCTGGGCGCACGTCTTCGGTCTTGGAGTGTTGCCTTCGCTGCTCGCGACACTGGAGGTGCCCGGCCGTAAGACCGGCGAGATCCGCGCCACTGCTCTCGTCATCGGGAAGCACGACGGCGAGCGCTACCTCGTGTCCATGCTCGGTGAACGCTCCGCGTGGGTCCGCAACGTCCGCGCCGCCGGTGGCAACGCTGTCCTCCGCCACGGCCGTCGTGAGCCCGTGCGCCTCGTGGAGGTGCCCGTGGAGCGACGCGCTCCGATCATCAGATCCTACATCCGCGTGGCGGCGGGCGCGCGTCCGCACGTCCCCCTGCGCTTCGACGCGCCGGTCGAGGAGTTCCAGCGCATCGCCCACCTCTACCCCGTATTCCACGTCCAGACCGCCACCGCCGCCGCCTGAGCCGCTGCCCTCCGCTACACTGCGCCCGGCATGCGCATCGCCGTCATCGGCCACGTCGAGCACGTCACGGTCGCCGCTGTGCCGGCCCTGCCCGCGCCCGGCGACATTCTTCACCTCGACCACCCCCTCGTCATCGCAGCGGGCGGCGGCGGCATCGCCTTCTTCCAGTTCACCCGCAGCCGCGCCGAGCTGCACCTCTTCACGGCCCTCGGGGACGACGAAGCTGCCCGCGCCGTCGAGCAGCGCATCGTCGCCACCGGCGCCCGCGTCTACGCTGCTCGTCGCGGCGCGCCCCACACCCGCGACCTGGTGCTCGTGACGCCGGACAGTGAACGCACAATCGTTGTCGTCGGGGAGCCGCTGCACCCCCGCCACGACGATGCGCTCCCGTGGGACACCCTGGCCGAGTGCGACGCCGTCTACTTCACCGCGCAGGATCCCCACCTGCTCAAGCTGGCCCGCCGTGCGCGCCTCCTCGTCGTCACGGCACGGCGGATCGAGGCGCTCGCGCGCTCCGGCGTCCGCGCCGATGTCGTCGTGGGCAGCGCGGTCGATCCGCGCGAGGCGGGCGCTCTCGACCGCTACCCGGTGCCTCCCGGCGCGCTCATCATGACCGACGGTCCACGTGGCGGCACGATCGAAGTCGCCGGCGGCATCGCGCGCTTCGCCGCACCGGCGTCGCCGTCGCCCGTCGGCGCGTACGGCGCCGGCGATACGTTCGCCGCCGCCCTCACCTGGTACATCGCTAGCGGCCGCCCGCTCGACGACGCCTGCACTCGCGCCGCCCGCCACGGTGCCGCCGTCCTTCGTGGCCTCAACCCCCTCGATTACCAGCTGCCCCTAACGTAGGGGCGCAGCCCGCTGCGCCCGCGTGCGTGCCGGCGCCGGCCCCAACGCGTTGGCCATCCCCCGTCGCCCACGACCGTCACCCGCACATGGTTGAGGCAGCCCCACCGCCCGTTGCTCCCAAGCCATCCGTGACATCCGCGGAATCTGCGCTTCTATCCCGACCTTCCGTAAGCCGTCGATCCGCCCTCACACCCGCTCCAGCCCCGCGAACGATAGCATCAGCTTCTTGATGCCCGCGGCGCCCTTGAACGCGACCGTGATCTCCTGGTCGTCCCCTTTGACCTCGCACGCCACCACTATCCCCTCCCCGAACCGCGCGTGCCGCACCTTCTCGCCCCCAGAAAACGCGCCGTCCGGCCGATCGTCAGCCGCTGCGCGCTCGCTTCGCCGCGCGAACGACTCACGGAACCGCTGCGGCCCGCGCGCCGCGGCCGCGCCTTCGTCCGCTACCGCGGATCGCTGCACCACCAGCTCCTCCGGAATGTCCCGCAAGAACCGCGATGGCGGCGCATGCTGCGACGACCCCATGCTGTAGCGCCGAAACGCCCGCAGGAGGTACAGCCGCTCTTTCGCGCGCGTCATCCCCACATAGCACAGCCGCCGTTCTTCCTCCATCTGTGCAGCGTCATCGAATGAGCGGATGTGCGGAAGGATCCCCTCCTCCATCGCCGTCATGAACACCACCGGATACTCCAGCCCTTTCGCCGAGTGCAGCGTAATGAGCGTCACCCGCTCATCACGGCCGCCGTCCCCCTCCGCGATCGTGTCGGCGTCCGAGATCAGCGCCACCGACTCCAGGAACGATACGAGCCCCTCTTCTGGTGCCAGCCCGTCGTACCCCGCGGCGACGTTCTGCAGCTCCTGGATGTTCGCCCACCGCTCCTCCGCATCGGGCTCGTCGAACTCCCCGAACAGGTAGCGGCGGTACGCTGTCCGCTCCAGCACGCCGTCCAGCAATGTCGAGAGCGTGTTTTTCCCGCTGACCGCCATCAACTCGTCTAGGAGCCGCAGGAACTCCACCAGCGCCTTCGCCTGCCGTCCCGCAACCGGGTGACGCTCTCCCTCCTCCACATCGCCCACCCGCGCCGCCTCCTGCGCCGCCAGGACCTGCAGCGCACTGTATAGGGGCAGCTTCCGCCGCTTCGCCCACCGCTCGAACTCCGCGATCGTCTTCGCGCCGATCCCGCGCCCCGGCACGTTCACAACGCGCGCGAAGCTCACGGCATCGTACGGACTGTGCACCAGTCGCAGGTAGGCGATCACGTCCTTGATCTCTCGTCGCTCGTAGAACCGCGTCCCGCCCACCAGCTGATACGGGACGTTCGCGCTGATCAACGCCTCCTCGATTGCCCGCGACTGCGCGTTCGTCCGGTACATCACGGCGATGTCGCCGTTGCTATGGCCATCCCTCGTCAGCGCCAGGATCTCGCTCGCCACGAACCCCGCCTCTTCCTCTTCGTCGTACGCCTCGTACGTCACGATCCGCTCGCCAGCCCCCCGGTCCGTCCACAGCGCCTTCTCCTTGCGCTCCTTGTTGCCGGAGATCACGGCGTGTGCCGCGTCCAGGATCGTCTGCGTCGAGCGGTAGTTCTGCTCGAGCAGCACGATCCGCGCGCCCGGAAAGTCGCGCTCGAAGTTGAGGATGTTGCGGATGTCCGCCGATCGCCACGAGTAGATCGACTGGTCTGGATCCCCCACCACGCAGATGTTCCCGTGCTTTGCAGCGAACAGCCGCGCTAGCTGATACTGCGCGATGTTGGTGTCCTGGAACTCGTCTACCAGCACGTGCAGGTAGCGCTCCTGGTACTTCTCGCGCACCTCGCTGTTCCCTTGGAAAAGTTGCACCGCCCGCATGATCAGGTCATCGAAGTCCACCGCGCTGTTCTCGCCGAGCAGCTCCTGGTATCTCTCGTACGTGCGGGCCACCACCTCGTCGTAGTAGTCGCGCGCGCCCTTCGCGCAGTCGTACGGCGTCCGCAGCTCACTCTTCGCGCGCGAAATCGCGGAGAGGATCGCCCGCTCCTTGAACCGCCGCGTGTCGACATTCGAATCCTCCGCCGCCCGCTTCGCCACCGCCATCTGGTCCGCGTCGTCGAAGATCGTGAACGACCGCGCCAGCCCGGCGCGCTCCCACTCGACCCGCAGCAGCCGCGCGCAGATCGAATGGAACGTCCCTAACCCCAGGTCGCCCGCCCTGTCCCCCAGGTGCGCCACCACCCGCTGCCGCATCTCCCGCGCCGCCTTGTTCGTAAACGTCACCGATACGATGCGCCACGGCGCGACGCCCTCTACGTCGACGAGGTACGCGATGCGGTGCGCGATCACGCGCGTTTTCCCGCTTCCCGGCCCGGCCAGAATCAGCAGTGGCCCTTCGACCGTCGTGACGGCCTCTCGCTGCGGCTCGTTCAGGTCGTCCAGCAGGCGCATGGTCTCAGCCTAGCGGCGGCCGCTGCCGGAGGGCAGCCCGCGCGACCCGCGCCCGCCGTTTGACATCGGGCCGGCGATGTTGCCCTGCGTGGTATACTCCCGCAGGTACAGGGGGACTGCGCCGTGATCCAGGACAACTGGCAGCAACTGGCCATCATCGCCGTGGTCGGCCTCGTCGCCTACGCACTTGTCCTCTGGATCGCCGCCCTCGTGTGGACCTACCGAGACATTCAGGAGCGCACGCGCGACCACGCCACGCAGGCCATCTCCGTCCTGCTCGTCCTCATCTTCAACTTCCCTGGCCTGCTCCTCTACATCGTCCTCCGCCCGAAGAGCACCCTCGCCGAAATGTACGACCGCCAGCTCGAGGCGGAGGCCCTGCTGCACGAGATTCAGGAGCAATCCACCTGCGCGGCGTGCCGCCGCAAGGTCGAAGCCGACTTCATCGTCTGCCCCTACTGCCGTGCCACGCTGCGCACCGCCTGCGACGACTGCGGCAAGCCCCTCATGTCGTCGTGGGTGCTCTGTCCCTTCTGTGGCACCAACCGCGTCTCTCCGGTGGCGGCCCGCCCGGATGCCGCCGCGACAGTTCCGGCGCCCGTCGCGCCCGCGCGGCCGAAACCCGGCAGCACCGCCCGTTACACGCCGCCTGCCGCCCCTCCGTCGATCGACGCCTGACCTACTCCGCCGCCCACGTCCGCGGTACAAACTCCGGCCCGCCACCCTCCGCGCGCCGCGCGAATCCCGCCCGCTCCAGCGACGCCGCCACGTCCTCCGCGTGCGCATGATTGCGCACCTCCAGCAGCAGCACCACCTGCACGCGCCCCACCGGTAAGTCGATGCCGAACCGGTGATGCGCCACACTCAGTACGTTCGCACCCGTCTCGGACAGCAACGCCGAGAGCAGGGCCAGCTGTCCCGGCTTGTCGTCCAACCCCACCGTCAGGCTGAAATACCGCCCCGCCTGCATCAGCCCATGCTCCACCACCCGCGCCAGCATGTTGATGTCGACGTTGCCTCCGGAGATCACCACCACCGCGCTCTTCCCCACCACGTCGACCTTCCGCGACATCAGCGCCGCCACCCCAGCCGCCCCCGCTCCCT
Organism: Dehalococcoidia bacterium; assembly: GCA_035632115.1. Lineage (GTDB taxonomy): Bacteria > Chloroflexota > Dehalococcoidia > DSTF01 > JACRBR01 > DASQHL01. The sequence continues at coordinate 9,775 of DASQHL010000058.1, forward strand.
CCGCCACCAGCTTCGACCGCTCGAGCAGCAGCACCATCGCCTGTGCGATCTCGTCGTCATCCACTACCACCACGTCGTCCAGCACCCGCTGCAGCAACGGGAACGTCAGATCGCCCGGCCCGCTGACGGCGATGCCCTCGGCGATCGTTGGTCCGCACGCGACCGAGATCCGCCGCCCTGCGTCCAGCGAGCGCCGCACGCCCGGCGCCGCCTCCACCTGCACGCCGATAACCCGCGCCCGTGGCGCTCGCGACCGCAGCGCCACGCCGATGCCCGCTGCCAGCCCGCCGCCTCCCACCGGCACGACCACCACGTCCACCTCCGGCAGGTCGCCGGCGATCTCTAGCCCCACGGTCCCTTGCCCCGCGACGACCCGCGCATCGTCGAACGCCGGGATCAGCACCAGCGCCCGGTCGGCGCCGATTCGCTGTGCCTCCGCAAACGCTTCGTCGTAGCTCTCGCCGTGAAGCACGACGTCCGCCCCATACCCGCGCGTCGCCTCCACCTTCGCCAGCGGCGTTGTCACCGGCATGACGATCGTCGCCCGGATGCCGCGCGATGCCGCGGCCACCGCGACGCCCTGCGCGTGGTTGCCCGCGCTCGCTGCGATCACGCCGCTCCGGCGCTCATCGTCGCTCAGTGCCGCAATGCGATTGGATGCGCCGCGGATCTTGAACGAGCCTGTGCGCTGCAGGTTCTCCGCCTTCAGCCGCACGTCGCCGCCGGTCAGCGCGCTCAACGTGCCCGAAGCGAGCAGCGGCGTCCGTCGCACGCTCGCGTCGAACCCTGCCGCGGCACCCCTGATGTCGTCGATCGTGACGTCTGCCATGCGCGAAGCATATCGTCGCTGAACGTCCGGCGGCTGGACACGCGTTGCGCGCTCGCTACACCGCCAGCGCCACGCCCTCCAAGGCCAGCAGCCGCAGCTTCATCTCCAGCCCGCCGCCGAAGCCCGTCAGGTCACCGCTCGCGCCCACCACCCGATGGCACGGGATAACGATCGGGATCGGGTTCGCGCTCATCGTGTGCCCCACCGCACGGTACGCGTTCGGCCGGCCGACGCGCCGCGCCAGGTCGCCGTACGTCGCCGTCGTGCCGCGCGGGATGCGCGCGCACTCCTCCAGCACCGCCCGCCGGAACGGCGTCACCCACGACACATCGAGCCGCAGGTCGAAGCCCGCCCGCTTCCCGGCAAGATATTCCCGCAACTGCTTCGCGCACGGCCGCACCTTCGCGTCGCTGCGCACCAGCTCGAACGTCCCGCGTGTCTCGCGATGGAGGTCCTCGACCGCGCGCGCCAGCCGCCCTTCGTCCACGTTGAACTTCACGGCGATCAGCCGATCGCCCGCGACGGCCACCAGCATCGGTCCCATGGCCGTGTCCGTCAGCCCGTAGTGCGCAGCAACCCGCTTCGCGGCCACGGCCGCGCGCTTCACAGCGGCGCCTCGCTCGGCTTGTAGTACTGCACGCCGCCCTCCATGAACTTCGCCAGCCCACCCTCCAGCACGAGGTAGTCCAGGTGCGAGAGTGTCTCGCCCAGCGCCGCCCGCTGCATCCACGGGGAGAAGCTGTCGTAGGTGCCGGTCACCCACTTCACACTGCGCGCGACGTGGTATGCGGTGCGGGGCTGTCCCGCGAAACACGCCATCATCTCGCCCAGCCGCTCTTCGTGGTGCCGCTCAATGCTCCGTAGCCGGGCGCGCAGGTCGCTGAACGTGTATTCGTGCGCGGGCAGCACGATGTCCACGTCCAACTCCTCCAGCCGCTTCAACGACGCGATGTAGTCGCCCAGAGGGTTGCCCTGCTGCTGCGGATGCAGGCTGATGTTCGGTGTGATCGTCGGGAGGACGTGGTCGCCCGTCAAGATGAACTTCTTGCCGCGTTCCAGGAAGCAGATGTGGCCCGGCGAATGCCCCGGCGTCCACCACACCTCGAACTCGAACCGCCCTATCGGCAGCCGCTCGCCGCCCCACACCACCTCGTCAGGCTCCACCGGATCGACGTACCCACGCACCGGCATCGCCGACGTCTGCAGGTCCTGCATCGAGCCCTTCGGCACGCCCTGCATAATCAGCCAGTCCGCCATCGTCGCCAGCAGCTGCTCCGGGTTCCGGTACCGCGAGCGGATCAGGTCGCGTTCCCGCTGGTGGATCACTACCCTCGCGCCGCTCCGCTCCTTTACCTGTCCGGCGAGCCCGTAGTGGTCCGGATGGATGTGTGTCACGAGCAGCGTACGCAGGTTGCGGAAGCCCACGCCGGCGTCGTTGAGCTGCTGCTCCAGCGCGTCGAACGCCTCCGGCACATTCCAGCCAGAATCGACCAGCGTCCATCCGTCGCTTCCTTCGATCAGGTACGGCAGCACCCAGCCGAGCGGGTTGTTCGGGATCGGCACCCGCAGCTGCAAGAGTCCGTCCATGATCTGCACGGGGTACTTCGTGGAGACGTCCGTCGCGGTCATCGCTACGCTCTTTCGGCTGGGTCGCGTCGATACTGCGGGGCGTGTTCGCCCCGCCCCATGCTACGCGACATCGTCCCCCTGCGGCGAGCGAATGTGACCGCCGGCCTCACGCTTTCCGGCGGACGGCCCTGCCGTCGGCCGCGGTGCGCGTGTCATGCTGCCAGCGAGAACAACCGGAGGCAGCACCATGAGCATCGCCGCCGCAGCGCTCGTATGGGCGATCGTCGTCATTGCGTCGATACTGCTCGTCGCCTACTTCGCCACGCGCTGGGGCCGCGATCCCTTCGGCTGGGCGCTCCTTGCCGCCGTCATGGGTCCGATCGCCCCCGTCGGCCTCGTGGGGGCGCACCAGTCCGACCGCGTCCGCCGAGCCCTCCCGTTCGAGCGTATCGGCGCCCCCGCGGGCGCGCGCCCACCGGTGATTGTGGCGTGCGACGGCTCGCCCGCGAGCGCCACCGCCGCACGCTATCTCGCCGCCACCGCCGCGCCCGGCACCGATATCGTCCTCTGCACCGTCCTCCCGCGCGAGGCCCGGCCCGGCGACGCTTGGGCCGGCGCCGCCGCCGAGCACGCCCGCAGCGTCACCGCCGCCACTGGCGAGGCGGTGCGCATCCTCGCCGTGGCCGGCCACCCCGTGCGCGTCGTCGTTGGCTACGGCGACCCCGCCGAGGAGCTCCTTCGCTATGCAGAAGAGGAGCATGCGGCCGCGATCGTGCTCGGTCGGCGCGGCGCGGGCCTGACCAAGGCGCTGCTCGGCTCCGTCTCGGAGAGGGTAGCGCGCCACGCGAAAATTCCCGTCGTGATCGTGGAGTGATCGGCCGCGGGAAGGCGACGCCGTGCGGTTATGCGTGGGCCGCCTGGGCGCGCGCCTCCGCCGCCAGATCGGAGTCCACCATCATCCGGATCAGCTCATCGAACGTCACCGTCGGCGCCCAGCCCAACTTTGTGCGCGCCTTGGCGGCGTCAGCGATCAGCAGATCCACCTCAGCCGGCCGCATGAACTGCGGGTCCGTGCGCACGTAGTCCTCGTAGTTCAGCCCCAGGTGCTCGAACGCAACCTGCGCGCAGTCCTTGATTTGGTGCGTCTCCCCGGTGCCGATCACGTAGTCGTCCGCTTCGTCCTGCTGGAGCATGAGGTGCATCGCCCGCACGTAATCCCCGGCGAAGCCCCAGTCGCGGCGCGGCTCCAGGTTGCCCAGCACCAGCTCCTTTTGCTGCCCCAGCTTGATCCGCGCCGCGCCCAGCGTAATCTTCCGCTCCACGAACTCCGGCCCCCGCAGCGGCGACCCGTGGTTGAACAGGATGCCCCCGCACGCGAACAGGTTGTAACTCTCGCGATAGTTCACCGTGATGTAGTGCGCGTACGCCTTCGCCACGCCGTAAGGGCTCCGCGGATAGAACGGAGTCCGCTCGTTCTGCGGCGTTTCTCGCACCTTGCCGAACATCTCGCTGCTCGATGCCTGGTAGAACTTGATCCCCTGCCCGGACGTCTTCCGCGACGGCGACGCCCCCGCCGTCAGCCGGATCGCCTCCAACATCCGCAGCGCCCCCAGCCCCGTGATCTCGCCCGTCAGCTCGGGTTGATTCCACGACAGCATCACGAAACTGATCGCCGCCAGGTTGTACACCTCGTCCGGCTGCACCTTCTGCACCACGTTGATCAGCGACGCCTGGTCCAGCAGATCCCCGTCGACGATCCGCACGTCCGGCAGCGTCCGTTCAATCGTCGTCCGTTTCGGGTTCGCCTGGCCGCGGATCAACCCGTACACTTCGTACCCCTGCCCCAGCAGGTGCTCCGAAAGGTAGGCGCCGTCCTGGCCTGTGATCCCCGTGATCAGTGCTCGTGTCATGTCGTCACCGCTGTTGGCCAGCCCCCCCGGTTGCAGGCGCAAGGATACCGCATCGCCCCACGGCGTTGCGCCAGACCTTGACAGTCGCCGACGGTGCAGCGGCCTAACGGTGCCGCGGCCTACATGCCGTGCGCGTGCTCCGGCTCGATCCTGATGATCACCCGCACGTCGCCCGGACGGTTCCCCGGATACTTGTCCTGGCCGAGGTACTTCTTCGCCATCTTGTCGATGTGCTCAGCGGCGCCCTCTCTCGTGATCTCCACCACGCGCCCCCGCACCTCGACGTAGTCGTACGGGTTCTGCTGGTCGAAGATGCTGACCGACACCCGCGGGTCGCGCTTGAGGTTCCGCACCTTTCGACGCTTCTCCTCGCTGTTCAGCAGGACATGCGCCCCGTCAAAGTCCGCCCAGATCGGCGTCACCTGCGGCGACCCGTCCGCATTGATCGTCGCGACGCTGGCGAAGTTCTTCCCTTCGATGAGCGTCCTCTGCGCTTCGGTTAGGCTAATCGCCATACGTGGCCACCTTCCTTGGGTATCTGATCCACCGTTCGCTTCCCGTGCAATACAGTACAGCGCGCAACGCTCTACTGCGCAATCAGGACAGATGCGGCCAGGCAGGGTGACGTTGCTTCGATGCCCGCCCGGGTGGTGGCCACGGGGTGCAGCCTATTCGTCCGGCCGATGCGGATCCCCGCCGTCCGCCCCCGCTTGCCTCGGCGCCTCCTCGGGCTGCTCCAGCGGCGGCATCACGCCGCCCGCCGTCGCCGCGAGCAGCGTCCGCGCCCGCAGGTCGTAGTACAACAGCGTCTGCCCGCTCACGATGAACGGCAGCACGAGCGCCAACCCCGCGCTCGCGATCGTCGTCGCCGCCAGCGTCGGCAGCAGCGACGCCGCGCCGATCGCGATCAGCGGCACGAACGCCACCATCACGATCAGCAACAGCACGCCCAGCGTCCGCCACCACCGCCCCTTGACGATCGACGAGCTGGCGTCCAGCGCCGCCCAGTTCCGCTTACCCTCGATGATCACCGCCTGCGGGCTGAAGTTCCACCGCACCGCGAAGTACGGGATCCCGATGACGGAGAGTAGCGTCAGCACGGCGCTCAGCAGGTTCGTCGTCAGCAGTGCACCGAAGCGCGCGAACGCAGCGTCCAGCGATCGCCCGAAATCGGGCGCCTGCCCGCTCGCCACGTCGTTCACCGCGAAGATCAGCGCCCCGCTCGCGATCAGCGTGACCAGCGCCCCGGCGACCTCGAACGGCAGCGCCGCCGTCGCACCGTTGGGTGTGCCGATCCGGTCCTGCACCACAGCCCCCAGCATCTGCAGCGGCGCCGTCGTCAGGCCGATGAGGAACATCGCGCGGAAGTTCCGGGCGTACAGCCGGTACGCGTACCCGATGATCTCGCTGGCGTCGTGCGGCGCGCGCAGGTCTGGGTGGCGGTCGGTCGGCCTCACGCGAGCCCGAGTCGCTGAAAGGCGTCGTCGACATGCCGCGTGTACACGCCGTAGTCAAAGATCGCGTCCAGCGCCGCCGCGTCCAGCCGCGACGTCACGTCGCTATCAGCCTCCAGCAGTGCGCGGAACGGCACGCGTTCCTTCCACGCTCGCATCGCGTGCCGCTGCACGATCCCGTACGCCTCTTGCCGCGACAGCCCCGTCTCGATCAGCCCCAGCAGCACGCGTTGCGAGAACACCAACCCCTGCGTCAGTTCGACGTTCCGCCGCATGTTCTCCGGGTACACCTGCAAGCCCCGCACCACCTCGGTGAACACCGCAAGCATGTAGTCCAGCAACATGCACGAGTCCGGCAGTGTGATCCGCTCCGCCGATGAGTGGGAGATGTCGCGCTCATGCCACAACGCCACGTTCTCCAGCGAAGTCACGGCGTACCCCCGGATCACGCGCGCAAGCCCGCACACGCGCTCGCACAGCTCCGGGTTGCGCTTGTGCGGCATCGCGCTCGACCCCGTCTGCCCCTCGCCGAACGGCTCCTCCGCCTCCAGCACTTCCGTCCGTTGCAGGTGCCGGACCTCCTGTGCCATCCGCTCCAGCCCCGCCGCGATCACCGCCAGCGTCGCCACGAACATCGCGTGCCTGTCGCGCGGCACGACCTGCGTGCTGATCGGCTCGACACTGATCCCCAGACCGATGCACACCTTTTCTTCGATCTCCGGCGGCACCGTCGCGTGCGTCCCCACCGCACCGCTGATCTTCCCGTACGAGATCTGCGCCTTCGCCTCCGCTAGCCGCCCCTGCGCCCGCCGGATCTCCGCCGCCCACCCCGCCAGCTTCAGCCCGAACGTCGTCGGCTCCGCGTGCACGCCGTGCGTCCGCCCGATGCACAGCGTGTCCTTGAACTCCACCGCCCGCCGCTCGACGATCTCCCGCAGCGCGTGCAGATCCTCCTCCAGCAGCGTCGCCGAATCGCGGAGCTGCAGCGCCGTCGCCGTGTCCCACACGTCCTGCGACGTCAGCCCCAGGTGCACCCAGCGCCCCTCGTCGCCCAGGCTGTCTGCCACCGACTTCAGAAACGCCGTCACATCGTGGTGCGTCTCGACCTGGTACCGCGCCACGTCGGCGGCGTTATAGCGCGCCTTGCGCACCTTCGCGGCGTCCGCCCGCGGCACGCGCCCCGCGTCCGCCCACGCGTCCACCACCGCCACCTCGACCGCTAGCCAGCGGTCGAGCTTCCCTTCGTCGGTCCAGATCCCCGCCATCGCCGGCCGGGAATACCGCTCGATCATCAAGAAATCCTCGTTCGTGCCACGGTGAGCCCGCCGCACTGTCCCCTTGCTCGGACGTGTTCGTTCGGGCGGCTCAGTGTAGCAGCGCGTTCGGTACCGACGAACCCCGGTGACCGCCCGGGAACGAACCGCGCGAACCCGTGTTCGCCGCGACGATGCCCATCAGCAGCCTGCCTCACCCCATCCGTGCAATATGGGGATTCCCCTCGCGTCCCCTCACCCGGAGGCCAGTGACGCGCGGTACGCGTCGTAGGCGGCCCGCACCTCGGCATGCGAGAGCGCCAGGATCTCCGCCGCCAGGCAGGCAGCGTTCAGCGCACCCCACGCGCCCACCGCCACCGTCGCCACCGGCATCCCCGGCGGCATCTGTACGATCGAGTACAGCGCGTCGATGCCCTTCAGCTCGCTCGATGCCAGCGGCACCCCGATCACGGGCAGTGACGTGTACGCTTTGCACGCGCCCGGCAGTGCCGCCGCTCCGCCCGCCGCCGCGATGATCACTTCGAACCCCCGCTCGCGCGCCGTCGATACGAACGCGCGCAATTTGTCCGGCGTCCGGTGCGCCGACAGCACCTGCACCTCGTGCGCGATCCCGAATGTCGTCAGCGTCTCCATGCACGGCCGCATCACGTCCATGTCGGACTTCGAGCCCATCAGCACCGCCACAAGCGCGCTCATACGTTGATTGCCACCTCGCTCGCTCCGATGTCCCGCCGGTAGTGGATACCCTCGAACCGGATCCGCGCGGCGTTCCGGTACGCCTTCTCTCGCGCTGCCGCAATCGTGTCCCCCAAAGCCGTCACCGCCAGCACGCGGCCGCCGCTCGTCACGACGCGCCGGCCGTCGGTCCGGCGTGTCCCCGCGTGGAACACGAGCACATCCGCCTCGACGTCCTCCAGCCCCTCGATCACCTTCCCCGTCGCGTACGCTCCTGGATACCCGCCCGACGCTAGCACCACCGTTACCGCCGCCTGCGCGCTCCAGCGCACGTCCACCTTGCCGAGCGTGCCGTCCGTTGTCGCTAGCATGATGTCCAGGAGGTCGCTCTCCAGCCGCGGCAGCAGCACCTGCGTCTCCGGGTCGCCGAACCGCGCGTTGAATTCGATGACGCGCGGTCCGTCCGCCGTCACCATCAGCCCCGGATACAGCACCCCCTGGAATGGCGCACCCTCCGACGCCATCGCCCGCACGGTCGCCTCAGTCACGTCGCGCCGGATCTGCTCAGCCGTCGCCTCGTCGAGCCACGACGGCGGGCTGTACGCGCCCATGCCGCCGGTGTTCGGCCCGCGATTGCCGTCGAACACGGCCTTGTGGTCGCACGAGAATGGCATATGCGCGACGGCCTTCCCGTCCGTGAAGGCGTGCGCACTCGTCTCCGGCCCCGTGAGCCGGTCTTCGATAACCACACTGCGTCCCGCATCCCCCACCGACCCCTCGATCATCAGCGCCCGCAGCGCATCCACTGCCTCCGCCCGCGACGCCGGCACGATCGTCCCCTTACCTGCCGCTGGCCCGTCTGCTTTCACTACCACGTCGCGCTCACGCGACTCCACGTACGCCCGCGCCGCTTCGAACGCGTCGAACCGCACCGCTTCGCCCATCGGGATGCCGTGCCGCCGCATCAGGCCCTTTGCGAACGCCTTGGATGCCTCGATCTGCGCCGCCGCCTGCGTTGGGCCGAACGCGCGCAGCCCCGCCCCCTGAACGATGTCCACCAGCCCCAGTGCCAGCGGGTCGTCCGGCGCCACGATCACCAGCTCCGCCCGCCGCTCGCGCGCCAGACGCACGACAGCCTTGCCGAAGGTCGCCACCTCCGCTGCCGCCGCGTAAGCCGTGGGCACCGTCAGCGGCGCGCACTCCGCGATCGCCGCGATGCCGCCGTTCCCCGGCGCCACCGTCAGCTCCCCCAGCCGACGCGACTGCCGCAGTTTCCACGCGATCGCGTGCTCCCGCGCACCGGAGCCGATCAACAGGACGTTCATCCCGCCGCCATCGCGCGAGGCGACTCGTCCTCGGTCGAATCGAGATCCGACGTCCAGCCGCAGCCCTCCGGCGACAACCGACCACCGACCACCGACAACCGACTCACTCCCACTCGATCGTCCCCGGCGGTTTCGACGTGACGTCGTACACCACGCGGTTCACGCCAGGCACCTCGTTCACGATGCGGCTGCTGATCCGCGCCAGCACCTCGTACGGCAGCCGCGCCCAGTCCGCCGTCATCGCGTCCTCCGCCGTTACCGCCCGTAGCGCCACCACGTGCCCGTAGGTGCGATAGTCGCCCATCACCCCCACCGACCGCGTGTCCGTCAGCACCGCGAACGATTGCCACAGCTCGTGGTAGAGCCGCGCCTTCTTCACCTCCTGCATCACGATCCAGTCGGCCGCCTGCAGCACCGCGACGCGCTCCGCAGTGACCTCCCCGATGATGCGGATCGCCAGCCCCGGCCCAGGGAACGGCTGCCGGAACACCATCTCGTCCGGCAAGCCCAGCGCCGAACCCACCTGCCGCACCTCGTCTTTGAACAAATACCGCAACGGCTCGATCAGCTCGAACGTCATCTCTTTCGGCAGGCCGCCGACGTTGTGATGCGTCTTAATCTTCGCCGCCGTCCCGTGCCCCGTCGCGCTCTCGATCACGTCCGGGTACGTCGTCCCCTGCGTGATGAAGTCCACTTTGCCGATCTTGTCGGCTTCCGCTTCGAACACGCGGATGAACGTCTCTCCCACGATGCGACGCTTCTGCTCCGGGTCGGTGATCCCGCGCAGCTGCGTCAGGAAGCGCTCGCCCGCATCGACGTGCACCAGCGGGATCTCCATGTGGCGCTGGAACGTCTCGACAACGCGCTCCGGCTCCTCGCGGCGCATCAGCCCGTTGTCCACGAAGATGCACGTTAGCTGGTCGCCTACCGCCCTGTGCACCAGCGCCGCCGCCACCGCCGAATCAACGCCGCCGGAGAGCGCGCAAATCACGCGCCCTTCGCCCACCTGCCGCCGGATGCGGTTGATGCTGTCCGCGACGAAGTTGCCCGCCGTCCAGTCGCCCCGGCAGCCGCAGATCTTGTACAGGAAGTTCTCCAGGATCTGCTTGCCGTGCGGCGTGTGTACCACCTCGGGGTGGAACTGGATGGCGATCGTGCTGCCCCCGTCCCACATCGCTGCCAGCGGTGAGTTGTCGGAGTACGCGATCGATTCGAACCCCGGCGGCAGCTGCGTGATCCGGTCGCCGTGCGACATCCACACGGGTATCGATGCCGGCAGCCCCGCGAACAGCGGCGTCTCGACGTCGCCCTGGTGTACCACCGCGTGCCCGTACTCCCGCCGCTCCGACGGCGCCACCTTGCCACCGAGCTGGTGCGCCAGCGCCTGCATCCCGTAGCAGATGCCTAGCACCGGCAGCTTCTTCTCGAACACCCACGCCGGCGTCAGCGGCGCGTCGATTTCGTAGACGCTCGCCGGCCCGCCCGAAAGGATCACCCCGCGCGGCCGCAGCTTCTCGATCTGCTCCCACGGCGTGTCCGGCGGCACCAGCTCGCAGTACACCCGGCATTCCCGCACCCGCCGCGCGATCAGCATCGAAAACTGCGAACCGAAGTCGACCACAACGACTGCTTCCGGCTGCACCGGCACCGGCGGCGGCGCTCCGGACGGCGATTCGCCCGCCTTCTCACGCGCGATCTCCAGGTACGTCGACACCTCGGCGTCGCCCGAGGCCTGGACCCTGCGGGAACCCTGTCGTTCTGCCATGGCGTATCCTGCCTGAACTGGGGGCGGTGGCCTGAGTGTACCGGCCGCAGCTTCCGCCGGTCAACGAGTTCTGCGCATCGACATAAGCAGTTGCACGAGAACGAACAGTACCACCGCGCTATCGACGTCCTCCGCCAGGGCGGCATCGTCGCGCTCCCCACCGACACCGTCTACGGCCTCGTCGCCGTCGCCGCCGACCGCGCCGCCGTGCAGCGCGTCTACCACGCGAAGGTGCGCGACCCCGCCCAGCCCATGCCCCTCTTCGTTGCTTCGATCGAACAGGCGGAGCTAATCGCCGACCTCAACGACGCCGCACGCGTCCTCGCCGGGAAGTTCTGGCCCGGCGCGCTCACCATCGTCGTCTCGAAGAAGCCCGACTACGAGACGCGCGCCGCCGCTGGCGCCTCAACCGTCGGCCTGCGCATCCCCGCCGACCCGTTCCTCCGCGAGGCCGCGCGCCAGCTCGGCCCGCTGACCGGCACCAGCGCCAACATCGCCGGCCGCGAGGAGTGCCACACCGCCGCCCAGGTGCGCGCCCAGCTCGCCGGCGCCGTCGACCTCATCGTCGATGCGCCGGTCGCCGCCTCGGGTACCCCCTCCACCGTCGTCGACTGCAGCCGCCCGGGCGGGGTGCGTATCCTCCGCGAAGGCACCGTTTCGCGCGCCGCCCTCGCCGCGGCCCTCGCCGGCGTCGCCGTGCTCGAGGCCTGATGGTTCGCCGGCGCGCTAGGGAGTGGCTGGCTGCTGCGATACGGCGGCGCTGTGCAGCGCCGGGTCGAACGGCTCGAAGTAGGCACGCCCAACGGCAAGCAGGCCGCGCTGCGGGATCCAGAAGTCGCCCAGCCGCGCCTGATGTGCGAGCGGCCCCTGCGGGCCGAGGTCCACGCCCGCGATCGTCGCGCGGCCGCCCGTGATTGCCCAGAGCACGATCGGGTTCGCGATGAACTGCTGCCCGTTCGGCGCCCGCCCGTACACCCCCAGGCGGCCGGCGCGGAGCGTTGGCCCGGCCAGCGCCGCCATCAGCGCCAGCACCCGCCGTTCCTTCCACAGCCGCTCTGGCATGCGCCGGCTCATCACGTTCATCGCGCGCGTCGCCAGGGTTGGCGCGACCTCGACGGTCCAGTCCAGGGCCGCGCTCTCGATGCACACGTGGAGCGTCCGTGGACCCGGCCACGAGAGCTCGATTGGGCACGCGACCGCCTGCTCCACAGCGCTGCCGAAGTACCGCGCGCACGCCTGCCCGGGTTCGACATCGGCGTAGAACGTCCAACGCCCTGACGGGTCACGGTGCCACACCGACGTGTACCCCGGCCCTAGCGACGACGCTGTGAACCGCCGCAGCGCCAGCACGTGCCCAGAGGCGAACGGCTCCCCCATCACGCCGTACCCCTGGAAGCGCTCGTCGCCGCCGGCCGGAAGCGCCGGCGCCCGCTCAACCTGCTCCGCGTACTTGCGTGGCTCCATGCCTGCCTCCTCTGCTTGCTGGCGCGGTCGACGATCCGTGCCCATCTGTGGTGATCCGCCGCAGTGATACCGTGCGCAAACTCACGCCTGTGGTCCACCGCGCTGGCCGCACCACCGCGCCTGATCTACCCTCTCTCACGAGGGCGCTCCGCGATGCCAACCATTATCCGCCTCCAACACGTCGCTGTCACCGTCCCGACCGCCAGCCTCGAGCGCGCGCGCGCCTTCTACTCCGGCGTCCTTGGCCTCGCAGAGACGCCGCGACCGCCCGAGATTCAGGACCGCCCCGGCATCTGGTACACCCTCGGCGCGACCGAGTTGCATATTCAGGCGCGCGACGACGTGCCGCCCCCCGGCGACCGCCACCCCGCCCTCGTCGTCGATGACATCGACGCTTGGCGCGCCCGTTGCGCGCAACTCGGGGTGCAGATGCGCCCCCAGCCCACCATCTTCGGCCGCCGGCGCTTCGATATCTACGACCCCTTCGGCAACCGCATTGAGCTGATGACCGAAGGCGACGCGTGACCGCGGTCCTCCCCCCGCTCGACCCGGCCCGCGTAGCAGCCGTCCTGTCCCGCCACCGTGACCCCGTGCTCAGCGCCATGCGCGCTGCGCTCGAACTCCCCGGCATCAGCCACGTCGCGCTCATGCGCTACCACCTCGGCTGGGCCGATGCTGTCGGCGCGCCGCTCTCGCCAGCCGGCGGCAAGATGCTGCGTCCTGCTCTCTGCATGCTCGCCTGCGAGGCGGTCGGCGGCGACCCCTCACGTGCCGTGGCCGCTGCCGCCGCCCTCGAGCTCGTCCACAACTTCACGCTGATCCACGACGACATCGAGGACGCCAGCGATACCCGGCACGGCCGCCAGACGCTCTGGCGCGTCGCCGGCATCCCCCAGGCGATCAACGCCGGCGACGGCATGTTCGTCCTCGCCCGCCGCACCCTCCTCGCCATGGCGGACGCCGGCGTGCCCGATCGCCGCGTGCTCGATGCCGCGCGCCTGCTCGACGACGCTTGCGTCCTGCTCTGCGAGGGCCAGTACGCCGACATCGGCTTCGAGACACGCGCCGAGGTCACGCTGCCGCAGTACGAGGCGATGATCGCCGGCAAGACCGCCGCGCTGCTCGGCGCGTCCGCCGCGATCGGCGCGCTCGCCGGTGATGCCGATGTCGCTACCGTCACCGCTTTCGGCGAGTGCGGCCGCCTCCTCGGCTTCGCCTTCCAGATCCAGGACGACGTCCTCGGCATCTGGGGCGAGGGCGCGGTCACCGGCAAGCCCGTCGCTGATGACATCCGATCGCGCAAGAAATCGTTCCCGATCGTCTATGCCTTCGACCACCTCCCCGCCGACGAGCGCGCCACGCTCCAGCGCATCTACACCGCCGCCTCCGTTGCCGAGTCGGACGTGACGCGCGTACTCGCGCTGCTCGACGAAGCCGGCGCCCGCGCCGCGGCGACCGCCGCCGCCGCCCGCTGGGCCGCGGCCGCCATCGCGGCTGTCCGCCCACTGCCCCTCGCGCCTGCTCCCCGCACCGATCTCGAGGCTCTCGCCTCGTTCCTCGTGTACCGCCAGGCCTGACGCTTCTTCGCCCTCCGCCGCGCCACGCGCTATCGTGCGCCGGACGATCGCGCTGCGCCGCGACGCGGGCACCATCGCCCCGCAAACGCCTGAACCCTTCGCGGAGACCGCCCATGAACAAGCAGACGATCCGTGACATCGACGTCGACAACAAGCGAGTCCTCGTCCGCGTCGATTTCAACGTTCCGCTCGACAAAGCAACGCGCCAGATCCTCGACGACACGCGCATCCGCGCCGCCCTTCCTACGATCAACTACCTGCGCCAGCGCAACGCCCGTACTGTGCTCGTCTCCCACCTCGGCCGCCCGGACGGTAAGGTGGTCGAATCGGCACGCCTCGCGCCCGTCGCCGTGCGCCTGGGCGAACTGCTGGGCGCGCCCGTGCCCTGTGCCACCGACGTCGTCGGTCCGTCCGCGCAGGCCACCGTCGCCGCGATCCAGCCGGGAGCCGTCGCTATGCTCGAGAACGTCCGCTTCGAGCCCGGCGAGGAGAACGACGACCCCGCCCTCGCGAAGCAACTTGCCGCGTTCGCCGATGTCTACGTCAACGACGCGTTCGGCACCGCCCACCGCGCCCACGCCTCGACGGCCGGAGTCGCAGCATGCCTTCCAGCCGTCGCTGGCTTCCTCATGGAGAAGGAGATCGACTACCTCGGCCGCGTCGTCACCGACCCGCAGCCACCCGTCGCCGCCATCATCGGCGGCGCCAAGATCAGTTCGAAGATCAACGTCCTCCAGCATCTCCTGTCAAAGGTCGACGTGCTTCTCATCGGCGGCGGCATGGCCAGCACGTTCCTCGAGGCACAGGGCCTCGCTGTTGGCGCATCGCTCGTCGAAGACGACCAGCTCGACACTGCCCGCAGCGTCCTCGCGGCCGCGCGGGATCGCGGAGTCACGCTCGGCCTCCCCGTCGATGCCGTCATCGGCGACAGCTTCGCCGCCGACGCGCAGGTCCGCACGGTCGACGTGCGTGCCGTGCCCGACGCCTGGCTCATCCTCGACGTAGGCCCCGCGACGGTCGCCGACTATGAGTCGAAGCTTGCCGCCGCGAAGACCGTCGTCTGGAATGGGCCGCTCGGCGTCGCCGAGTGGCCCGCCTTCGCCCGCGGCTCGCACGCCCTCGCCCGCTTCCTCGCCGCCCTCCCCGCGACCGTCGTCATCGGCGGCGGCGAGACCGTCGCTTTGGTCCACCAGCTCGGTATCGCCGATCGCTTCGCCCACGTCTCGACCGGCGGCGGCGCCTCCCTTGAGTTCCTCGAGGGCCGCATCCTGCCCGGTGTTGCTGCCCTGCGCGACAAATAGCCGATGTGAATACTCAGGCATCCCCTGAATTTGACCGGCCACAAGCCCTCTGCTACGCTCATCCGGGTCTCCGGGCGCACCCGCAACCCAGGGGGTTCCACGTGTCCCGTGAATCGGGCAGCGTCATCGCGGCCGTCTCCGGCGACAGCATCGAGATCGACCAGAGCGCTGTGCGGTCGGTCGATGCCGGGCGCGTCGAACTGCGCCAGGCCGCCGCCCAGCACGTCCGCGGCGACACACTCGATGTGGCCGAGAGCGCTATGCTCTCGGTGCGCGCGGATCAGGTGAACATGAGGGACTGCGCGACCCTCGCCGTCGTCGGCGAGCGCGTGCGGCTGAACGGCAGCGGCACGGTCTTCCTCTTCGCCCGCAGCGTGGAGGGTGACGTCGGGAACGTAATCACGCCGCCGGCGGCGTTCGCCTTCGGGCTGGGCGCGGTCGTCGGCATCGGCATAGTGCGGCGCTTCCGCCGCCGGTAGGACGGGAAACATGGCTAACAGCGAACTTCAGGTGGCGCCGCGCGCCGTGCTCGGCAAGAAAGTGGCGCAGCTTCGTCGTGACGGCAAGACGCCCGCCAACGTCTTCGGCCATCGCATCGACTCGACATCCGTCCAGGCCGATACCGCCGAGCTCACCCACCTGCTCCGCGGCATGACCCGCAACGCCATCATCAACTTGAACGTCGCCGGCGAGCCCGCGCCCCGCACCGTCGTCATTCGGGAGGTCTCGCGTGACGCCGTATCCGGCAAGCTACTGCACGTCGACTTCTACCAGGTATCGATGACCGAAAGGATGCGCGCCGAAGTGCCGGTCGTGCTTATCGGCACGTCGGATGCCGTATCGACGTACGGCGGCGTCCTGCTCCAGACGCTCGAGGTGGTCCACGTTGAGGCGCTGCCCAGCGACATCCCGACGCAGTTCGAAGTCGATGTCAGCCGCCTGGCGCAGCTCGAAGACTCACTCCACGTCCGCGATCTCGCCATCGACGCCTCGAAGGTCACGTTGCACACGGACCTTGATGTCGTCGTCGCGCGCGTTGCCTCGCCGCGTCTCGCCGCCGCCGAGGAGGAAGCCGCCGTACCGGTCGAAGGCGCCGAAGCTGCCGCTGCGGTGCCCGGTGCCGCCGCTCCGGCCGCGCCCGGCGTCTGACCGGGGGAACAGGCGCGACACCGCCGGCCTCCCGCCCTACGTCAACGGGTTCTCCGCGAACGCGTACTCCCACACCGGCACCCCGCCGACGAGATGTTCCTGGATGATCCGTTCCAGCACCTCCGCATCGGCCGAGTGGTACCACACGCCCTCCGGGTATACGACGGCTTTCGGCCCGCGCGCGCACACGCGCAGGCAGTTCGCTCGCGTGCGGTACACCACGCGCCCGCCTACGCCAAGGCCCAGTTCCTCGATTCTCCGCTTGAGGTACTCCCACGCCTCGTGCGTGCGCTCGCCCGGCGCGCACTTCGGTTCAGTCTGATCAGCGCACAGAAAGATGTGGCGTGCGATTCGGCCGATGCCGTACTGCTCGACGTTCGCCTGTAACTCGTCCCGAAGTTCGCTCGCTGCCGTCGCGTCACCATCTTTCTGCACGGCCTCGCGCCGTGCGCTATCGCTTTGCCCTGCCGCAGGCGCCTGCGCCATGATGCGTACTGCCGCCTGCGATGCGTGTCCTCGCACGGTCGCGCTCGCACGGCCGCGCGTCAGCCGCCCGACGACGGCGTTCCGGTCGGCGCCAACTTGCTGAAGTCCTGATCGGTCCCGAGTATCACCACGATCGGTGCGCTCCCCGCGCCAAGCTGCGTCGTCTCGGACGCCGTGGCCTTGCGCACGTTCGCCGGTGCGATCCCGAGCCAGTTCGCCAGGAGGTACGCCGTCTGTTGGCTCGCGCTTCCCACCGTCAGGATCTCCGAGGTCGCGTGCGGTTGCTTGTCAAACGGATTCCCCGCGCTCAGTTCGGCGCGCGCGTACCCCTTCGATTCGAGATAGTCGGCTACGTGCGCTGCCAGGCCGTTGATGCCGGCGCCATTTTCGACTTCCACCCGCACGTTCGTCGCGGGCGTTGGCGTCTGCGCCGGCGCCTGTTGGTCCGTGAACACCGCCTGCACTTCCTTGTGGATCGCGTCCCAGTTGCCCAGCAGCACGTCCGCGCCCTGCGCCGTCGTGTACGGCTGCGTGTACGGCCCCAGCGATACCGCCTGTAGCCGCGACTGCACCTGGCTCGCCAGGAGCGCCAGCCCCGGGATCTGCGGGTCCGAAATGTCCGTCTGGACAGCGCTCTGGTAATTCGCCCACAACGTCGGCGCGTTCTTCAACACGTTCAGTGACTTCGCCTTCGCAATCGTCGCGAAGATCACCCGTTGCTGCCGTTGGATCCGGTCCAGGTCGTCGCTGCTGAACCGGATGCGCGAGTACGCTAGCGCCGTCGCTCCGTTCATGTGCTGCACGCCCGGATAGAAGTGTTGCGGGTTGTAATCCCCCGGCAGCTCCGATGCCGAGTAGTACGGGTCGTACACCTCCGTCGGCACATTGACGTCGATTCCCCCTAACCCGTCGATGATCTTCTGGAACCCGCTGAAGTCGATCACCACGTAATGATCGATCTTGATGCCGAAGTTGTTCTGGATCACCTCTTCCATCAGCCCGATAGGCCCCTGGGGATAGTGCTCCGTCTGTGCGACCACCAGCGGCGTGTTCACCCGGTCTTCGTACGTGCCGCCGTGTAGCATCGGGATCTTCACGATGAGATCCCGCGGGATGCCCATGATGCTTGCCGATTTCGTCCTCGGGTCGATCGTTGCAATCTCGATTGTGTCCGTCCGCGTCAGTGTAGGCCCGTCGCTCGGCCTCCGGTCGATCCCCACGATCAGCACGTTGATCCGCGCCTGAGACGACGTATCTCCGCTCAGGTCGATGCCTGGCAACACCCTGCTTGCCTGCCCCAACACCGGGAGGCGGATCGGGTTCCCCGGAAACAGCAGCGCCTCCGCCTTTGTCACGACCACCAGCGATAGGTACGCCGACGCCAGCGTGAATAGCAGGACGATCGCGAGCACAAGCCGGCGTTGACCGGGTGTGCTGGTGTGCGCGGCGGCCTTGAATCGTGGCACGTGCGGCAGCGTACGGAGCGGCGCTCGTCAGACTCAAGCGAATCCGGCCCGAGTTGGACAAGGTCAACGATGCTCCAATCATTCGATCCTGCCGCCGTGTTGGCGCGCACCAACGATCGCCGCCGCTCCCTCACTGCCGCCGCATGACGTCTGCGATGATCAGCGCCTTCACCGAGGCTGAGTTATCGATCGTCGTGTGGTTGACCGGCGCCGGCGGTCCGCCCTTGTCGCCGTCCTTGGGCGCGAGTTGATCGCTCGCGTCCCAGTTGGTCGCGTTTGGCGCATCATACGGCGCGCCCCGCAGCACGCCGCGATTCTGCTCGTAGATGTTGAGTACGTGCACCGTGCGCGGTCGAGACGTGGTGTTTCCCGTGTACAGAGCCGTCACCCGGTCCACGTCCACCACTTCCACGATTCGCGCCGCATATCGTGCCTCCAGCGCCGCCCCGACGACGTCCACGGTCACAGCGCCGTGGCTGTGCCCCAGCAGCAGCACCCGCATGCACGGGTATCTTTCCAGGTACACCTGCACCGCGTGTGTGAGCCACTGCTCCATGGCCGTGTGGATGTTCTGCCCGCCGGCCACTGCCGGACCGGCCAGTACCGCGATCGTTTGCACTCCACGGTCGTCGTACGCGCGCTGGATGCCGTCGATCATGCTCCGCACACCCGCCGCGTCGCCGCGATCCTTCAGGTTCACCACCCCGCCGCCTACACCTACCAGCAGCACAGCCTGTTTGTCGCCGCTGCAGCTCACTGCCGCGGGCTCGAAGTACCCGTGCGCGACAAGGTACTCCGGCGCGGTTGTCGACCCTCGGGCGCACGCCTCGGCCTCCCGCGTTGGGTTCAGCGCAATGTCGATCCCCTGGAAGAACGCCGCGTCCTGCGCGTCGTGCTGCCTGTCCGCGTCAAAGTCCGGCACCTTCGCGGGAACCGCCGCATCCGCTGCGTTCAAACGATGGTCTCCGTTGACGTCAAGGCACGCGAGCTGGCTGAACGTCGCCCGCGGCGCCTGCGACAGGCCCGTCGCGTTTCCGCACGCAATGAGTACCGCCGCTCCGGCGATCACCGCTATCGTCAATATTGCTGCCGGGATGCGCGATGCGCTGTTCATGCACGCAGCCTAGATCGCCTCCCGCCAGCCGCCGGAATGGTACGAACGCACCATCCGCACGCCTTGTGAAAAGTTGGACATGCACGTGCGCTGAGGCAGCCGTGGGCGCTCGCCTTCCTGCGTGCCAACACGGCCGTCGCGCGCCCGCCTGCCCTTGCGCTCTTCCGCCTCGATCGCCCGTCCCTGATAATCGCCGCTGAATACGCTGTGGGTGCCGACGACGGGAGGATCCATGGACTGGCAGGAGCTGTACCGGCAGAGGCTGACAACGCCGGCCGAGGCGGTGAAGGCCGTGAAGCCGGGCGATATTGTGATGGTGCCGATCTTCCCGCCCGCGACGCTGCCCGCGGCGCTCGCCGCGCGCAAAGACGAGCTGCGCGATGTGCGCATCCGGCTCCTCGCGCCTGCTTCTGACCCCGGCTGGATGCGCCTCCCCGACGAATCGACGTTCAGCATCGAGTTCGAACTGTACATCGGCGACTACGCTCGCTTCATCACGGACGAGCGCCGCGGCGCATACCTCCCGAACCTCTTCTCGCTTGGCATGAAGGCGTACGACCAGAAGCGGCCGGACGTGCGCGTGCCCGACGTGCTCTTCTGCACCGTCTCGCCGCCGAACCGTGCCGGCTTCTGCCACTTCGGCGCCCATCACTGGGTAAAGCGCTCCTACGCCCGCCGCTGCCCCCTCGTCATCGCCGAGGTCGATCCCACACTGACCCCCGTACACGGCGACGTCTTCATCCACGTCTCGGAGATCGATCGGTTCGTCGAGCACACGCCGCCGCCGTTCGGGCGCGCGGAGTTCGACCGCGCGCTTGGCGCCATCGCGGACCCGGCGCGCAAGGCGGGCTGGAAGGCGCTGGGCGACGAGTTGCCGAATCTGCAGATCATTAGCTCGATCGCCGCCATCATCCCCGCGCTGGCGCCGGACGACGTCCGCCGCCTGCTCGGCATCGGCGACCCCCCGCCCGAGGCCGAGCCGATCGCCCGCTACATCCACGACCTCATCCAGGATGGCGACACGATCCAGATTGGCGTCGGCGAGCCGTCGCGTGGCATCGTGCGGCTCGGCGCCTTCGAGGGCCGCCGGCACCTGGGGATCCACACCGAACTTGGTTGGCCAGGGCTCGCGCGGATGTGGCGTGATGGCGTGGTGGATGGCAGCCGCAAGGAGATTCACGCCGGCAAGTCAGTCGCCGCTGCCTGGACCGGCTGCGACCCCAACGACCTTGACATCATCGAGGACAACCCCCACTTCGAGCTGTACGACCCGGAGTACGTGCTGCACCCGCGTACCCTCACGAAGTTCGACCGCTTCATCGCCATCAACAACGCGATCACCGTCGACCTTCTTGGCCAGATCAACGCGGAGACGGTGTTCGGCGGCCGCATGATTAACGGCACCGGCGGCCAGCCGGAGATGCACTTGGCCGGGTGCTTCTCTCCCTACGGCCGCGCCATCACCCTGCTGCCCTCCACCGCGATGGGCGGTGCCGTGTCCCGCATCGTCGCCCAGATGGACGCCGGCTCCTACGTCACCATCCCCCGCTTCTACGCTGACACCATCATCACTGAGTACGGCGTGGCGCGTCTGTGGGGAAAGAACCACCGGGAACGCGCCGAAGAGCTGATTGCCGTGGCCCACCCGGACCATCGCGACGAGCTGCGCGCCCAGGCGCACGCGCTCTGGTGGCCGTAGCGGAGGCGTGGGTCAGCGGGCCAGTGCGTCCGTATGTCAGCAAGTGACGACGTTCGGACGCATCCGGCAACATGCGACTCGACATCGGCGTCCATCTGCGTCATCTGCGGATAGCGTCAGGTGCGCGGGATCACCGCCAGCGTGCAGCGAGAGACGCACGCGAGCTTCTGCTCCTCGTCCCGGATCTCGATCGCCCACACCTGGCTCGTGCGGCCTACGTGCAGCGGCACCGCGACCGCGCGAATCCACCCGTCGCGTTTCGACCGGATGTGATTGGCGTTGATCTCCTGCCCCACCGCCACCAGCCCCGGCGCGACGTTTCGATTCGCGCCTATCGACGCCGCGGTCTCGGCGAGCACCAGCGACACGCCACCATGCAGGATTCCCCACGGCTGGTGCGTCCGCGGCGTCACCTCCATGCCGATCACCACCCGATCCTTCGAGACTTCCTCCAGGCGCATGGGCAGCGCCTGCCCGATGACCGCGTCCATGGCGGCGTTCCAGGCATCCGGGTCGTCACTCTGCGGCATCGCTGGCTGCGGCATCGATCCCTCCAATCTCCGGGAGCGCGGGCACAGGACACTCTAGGAGCCGCGTGCCGCTCGCGCCATGTACGTCGCGTGACATAGCTGTCTGCCGCTTCGGTTCGGGCTGTGATAGGATCGGGTGAACCGGGACGGCACGCGGCCTCCCCGCCCGGATTGCCGCGCCTCCCCGCGGAGGACACCATGACCACCGACGTCCAGGCGCCAGCCTTCAAGCGGCTCTACCCCCGCCAGGCGCGGCTGGGAAACGGCAAGACCTTCGACTTGCGCCTGATGTCCGCCGCCAACCGCGACGAGATCATCGATCTCGCGCGCACGCTGCCGCAGCAGGACGTGCTCTTCCTCCGCATGGACATTTCCGACTCGCGCAACGTCGACGAATGGGTGCGCAACATCGAGGCGGGCCGCACTGTGACTGTGCTCGCCTACGACGCAGGCACACTCGCGGGCTGGGCCAGCCTCCACTACAACGACGTGTTGTGGACCCGCCACGTCGGCGAGATCCGTACGATCGTCGGCACCGCGTATCGTGGGATCCGGCTGGGCGCTCGGCTGGCCGAGGAGATCTTCACCATCGCTCAGGAGCTGGGGTTGAAGAAGATCACCGCGCAGATGACCTCCGACCAAAAGGGTGCGCGCGCGACGTTCGAGCGCATCGGCTTTCGGCCGGAGGCGCTGCTCGCCGACCACGTCGTCGACACGGCCGGCCGCACCCACGACATGCTCATCATGTCCTACGACATCGACGGGTTCCACGACTGAGCGTGGTGGCGAGGCGCGGCGCCCGGCTGGGCACCCACCGCCACCGTCGGGCATACTGCGGGGGTCCACTCGAGGGCGCGTTCCCAGGAGGCATCCCGCATGCTCCATTCGTTGTCCCACGTCCGATCGCTTCGCATCGCCGCGCTCGCAGCCGTAGGCATCGGCCTGCTTGCCGCATCCTGCACGCTCGTCGGCCAGGGAAACTTGCACGTCGCCAACGACCTCAGCGGCCTTGCCGCCGACAACACCATGTTGCGTGCCTTCGCGCCCGGCCCCGGCGACGCATGGCCACCTGCCGGCTTCGTCAACTTGTGGGTCAAGGGCGATGACCTCGGCTCGCCGCCGTCCTACGGCATGAACGGCTACGTCTACCTTGTGCGAACGGGGCTGCCCTGCCCCATGTCCGAAGGACGGCCCGAGACGTTTCGGCTCTCGGACGTGACGATCACCGGCATCGTCACCGTGACGAACGGCAGCGTCAACCAGTTCCTGACCATGCAAGACACACCTGCCAACCGGGCGGCGCACTGGGCGCTGATCGACATCGGCGAACTGTCGGGCTACCCCGGCGAGCACTTCATCCGCCGCTGCGGGGACGTCACGTGGTCCGCGTCCGGCGCGGCGCTCGTCGATCCGTGCACGCTGCGCAAATCCATCGACGGCCAGGCGCTCGCGGATGGGCGGACGTTCGCGCTAAGCGCCAGTACGAAATGGCAGTTCTGCTACGGCAGTGCCGCTGCCGGCAGCAACGAGAAGTTCCTCTTCAAGACTGCGGACGGCGGCGCAACGTGGACGCTGACCAGTCGTACGACGCTCGGTAGCCCGCCACCCGAGGCAGGCGTCGGCATCCTGCCGAACGGGATTGGCGTGAGTGCCCTCTTCTTCCAGGACGCGACCCACGGCTGGCTCGGCCTGAGCAGTCCAGGTGCCAACCTCTACAAGTCGACCGACGGAGGGACGAACTGGACGAACGTGCCCGTCGCGGATCTGCCGGCAAGCGTGCCCGTCACGGCGATCGCCTTCACCGACAGCACGCACGGATCGTTCACGACACCCGCAGGCACGTGGACAACCTCTGACGGCGGCACCACGTGGACGAAGTCGCCGTAGAGGCGGCTTGGAGCAGCGGTGCGAGACACAGGGCGGGGCCATGCTCCGCCCTGTGTCCTTGTCTATCGCCCCTCGCAGGGCCTCGCTACGTGACTGGGACGGACTCCGCGGCGGACGTAGGCTCCTGCTTCGCCGCGCCGGCGGTGTACTCGGCCGGTACCGCTTCTCGCGCATGCCCGTTGCTACCGTGGCCGTTGCGGATGACACCGATCTCCGGCAGGTCGCTCACTTCGACGCCGGCCGCCGCCCGTAGCGATCGGAACTCCGCCGCCGCGTGCTCGGCGATCGCTTCGATGTCCGGGACGATCTGCGGGTCGGACATCACGCCGAGATACAGGTGCTTGTCGAAGCTAGTGATCCCCGCGCCGATGCCGAGGTCGCCCGCCAGCGGCACCATCGGGTAGTGCGCGAGCATGCGGTGGCCGACGGAGTAGAGCGGGATCATCGGGCCGGGGACATTCGTACAGATCAGATTGAGCGCGCCCTGCGGCACCCCGCCCATCCCCGCGAGCGCGTGATACACCGCCGGCAGGTTCGATGCGACCCGCAGCAGCGCATCGAAGGCGTTCGCCTGGTCGGCTGCCTTCAGGCGCTCCATCTCGGCCCGCACGGCCTGGAGCCGCTGCACCGGGTCGCTGATGCCCACCGGTAACTCCGGCAGCATCATCGATACGCGGTTTCCGAGTTGGCCACGCTGGTCCTCTCGCCGGACGTTGACCGGGATCTGGAGGCGCACGGTGACCCCGTCAGTCTTCTCGCCGTGGTCGCGAAGGTATCGGCCAAGCGCTCCCGCGAGAATCGTGAGCATCACATCGTTCACCGTGCCACCCAGCGCGCCCCGGATGCCACGCACCTCCTGGAACGACATCTCCGCCCACGCCGCGCGTCGTTTGCCGCTGATCGGGCGGTTCC
Source organism: Dehalococcoidia bacterium (assembly GCA_035632115.1). Classification (GTDB taxonomy): domain Bacteria; phylum Chloroflexota; class Dehalococcoidia; order DSTF01; family JACRBR01; genus DASQHL01. The sequence goes on from DASQHL010000058.1 coordinate 34,161, forward strand.
AGATCGCCCTCGCGGGCTGCCGGAACGCGGCGGGCAGCGCCACTTCCAACGCCCTCGCGAACTCCACCATCCGCTTCGTCTGTGCGCGCGGGTCCAGCATCTGCTGCTGGAACTCCGTCGCCAGGCGGAGGCTGTCAGCCCACTGCTCGAACATCGCGTCGGCCCACGACTCCACCGGGCTCGGTGGAGCGCTCGGCTGCCAGGGCTCTGAGGGCGGCGGCGGCGGCTCCGGGTTCGGCACCATGTCCAACGTCGCCAGGAGCAGCTCGATCCCGGACACCCCGTCGACCAGGCAGTGATGGACGCGGTTCAGGTAGGCGGTCTGGCCACCCTCCAGCCCGTTGATAACCGTGATGTCCCACAGTGGCCGGTCGCGCGCCAGCATCGGCGCGAAGAGTTCACTCGCCAGTTCGATGAGCTGCTGCCGCGTGCCCGGCGCGGGCAGCGTCACCTGCCGGACGTGGCGATCCAGCGAGAACTGCGGGTCGTCCTCCCAGGTGGGGTGGCCGGCAAACAGCGGCGGGATCACCGCCCGCTGGCGATAGCGCGGGATCAGGTGCATCCGTGCTTCCATGTTGGCGCGGACGTCCTCGACCGGGACGTCGCCTTCCAGGATGCACACGGAGCCAATGTGAAGCGGTGCGTCCGCCTTCTCGAAGTAGAGGAACCAGGCATCCTCAGCGCTCATGCGCCTGTTCAATCGTGATGCCGACATGACAGGATCGCCTCCAGCGCTGCCGCCACCCCCGTAGACCGATGCCCCGTGGGGAGATTATACTCCCGGACATTGCGGCGTGACGTTAAAGGTCCGCTACGAATTTCAGGACGGAAGGCTCCGATTGTGGCTGGCCCTGCAACGGCGGGCTCCGTGGAGACATTGTATGATGTATGAGGCGGGGGCAAGATGACGGCCATGCAGGTCGCCGTCTTCGCGATACAACGAGGGGGACCCGTGCGTAATGGAACCGCCCCGGTACCGGACCTCGCGGGCTACCAGCCCACCGGCCGCCCGATCTGGCTCGAAGCCTTCTTCCCGCTCGACTGGCTCGCCCTGCACGTATCCCCCGTCTACTACGGCTTTGGCGTACCGCGCGGCCACGGCCAGCCCGTCATCCTTGTGCCAGGCTTCCTCGGCGATGATCGCTACCTGACCGAGATGCACCTCTGGCTCCGCCGCATTGGCTACCGGCCGTTCTTCTCTGGCATCGGTCGCAACGTCGATTGCCCGGAGCTGCTGACGCAGCGGCTCATCATGACCATTGAGCAGGCCTACGAAGAGACGCACCGCAAGGTGACCATCGTCGGCCACAGCCTCGGAGGCATGCTAGCCCGCGCCGCCGCGCATCGTCATGCCGACAAGGTCGAGCAGGTGATCACGATGGGTTCGCCGTTCCGCGGCGTCCGCGCCCACCCGCTTGTGCTCAGTGCGGCGAACTTCGTGCGGGCGAACATCCTGCGCGAGCGGCGCCATCGCCGCGAGGTGGGCGGCAGCTGCTTCACGCCCCAGTGCGGCTGTAGCTTCGTGACCGCCCTCCGCGATGAGGAAGAGCCGGACGACGTGCGCTACAACGCCATCTACTCGAAGGTCGACGGCGTGGTCGACTGGCGCTCATGCGTGGACGACGATGAGACCCTGAACCGCGAGGTCACCGCTACCCACATCGGCATGGCGTTCAATCCGGATGTGTACCGCACGGTGGCGAACCTGCTTGCCGGCATCGCCTGAGGCGGCGCCGTCGAAGGCCCGCGCGCCACACCAGATCCTGTGTCCGCCGCAGATAGAGAACGGCGGCGCCGCTGCCGCGGTCGCCGCCGTCGCTCGGGCGCCTGTTGCCGGTAGCTTACTCGGTCGCGGCACCGTTCGCAGGCTTTGCCTGCACGCCGGCTCGCGTCGTCACGCGCTCCACGCCGGTGCGGACGCGCTCGGCGGTGGTGGAGGCGACGCCCCGCGCCGCTTCGACCGCGGCCTCACCCGCCGTCCGCTGCGCCTTGATCACCTTCTCGATGACCTCGCGCGTCTCCGTGCGAGACTCCGACATCTCATCGAACATCTGGCGAGCCAGCTCCAAGGCGCGGCCCTGCGCGGTGGTCGTGGCCTCCATCATCGAGCGGTAGAAGCCGCCAAGGTCCGTCGGGTCCTCCGCGAACTTCCGGCCCAGCTCCAGCGCATCTTTCTGGCCCTTCTGGGCCTCGGTGATGAGGTTGCTGGAGATACGGTAGCCGCGCTCGTTGCCCGCCTTCACCGCTTCGATGATGGCGTCGTAGCTCTCCGTGAGGGCCTCGAAGTACTTGTCGAGTGCGCTTGGGGTCTTCGTCGTCATGGTGGTCTCGTGTCCTCCTGAAAACTATGGTGAGATTTCGGCCGGCGGCCTTGCGTTCACCCCGCTGCTATGTGTAAAGTACACCTAGTGGCGGGACGCTGTCAAGTGCAAGAATGCACAAGAGCGCCAGCGCGACAGAAATTGACATAAAGCGCAGTCGATGGTCAGTTGGAACGCGGTGCCCGACGGGCTGAAGGAGGGGACGTGGCGACCAGGCGGAGTGCGCAGGAGGGCGGTGGAGAGACGCCGTTTCGAATGCACGGCGATCTTCTCACGACGACGCTGCTGGCGTTCCTCCGCAACTGGAACGCCTACGGCTACCAGCTGGCCCAGCAGCTGGCGGAAGCGGGCCTGCCGGCGTTCGATTCCGGGACGGTGTACCGGACGTTGCGACAGTTGGAGCGCACGGGGCTGGTCTCGTCGTTCTGGGACACGTCCGAGTCCGGCCCGGCCCGGCGGATGTACTCGCTGACCAAGGCCGGCGACCTCTTCCTCTCCAGTTGCATCGACGTCCTCGGCCGCTACCAGGCCGTGCTGCAGAAGACGATCGAGGGCCTTAGTCCGGAGCCCGGCGGCGACGACGATGACCAGCCGCAGCCGCCCCGCCACCGCGCGCGGGGCTGAACCGCAAGCAGGGAAGCAAAGGAGCAGCACCATGCCCGAGAACACCCAGACGCAGACCCCACAGAATCCTCTGGACGCCTGGCGGCAATTCATCACCGATTCCGAACGCCAGTGGAACGGCTTCTTCAAGGACGTCCTCGGTACCGACACCGTGTCCAGCGCCATGGGCACCTGGGTCGAGGCGGCGCTGACGGTGCAGCGCATGGTCGCGGACAACCTGGAGCGCTATTACAACACGTTCAACATCCCCAGCCACCAGGACCTCATCGCGCTTGGCGAGCGCATGAAGGCCATCGAGGAGGCGCTCGCCCGGATCGAGGGCTCGATCGCCACCGGGCGACGTGCCCCGGCGCCGCAGGTGAAAGCACGTCCGAAGCCCGCCCGCACGAAGCGCCCTCCGACGGCCGCCTGACCGCCGCCGCAAGATACCGGCAGCCCCGCGTCGTCCGCATGAAGACTGCGCGGCGGATCGCCGGTTGGCGCGTACGCCTCTTCAATTCCCGGGCCCGTGGTGGCATACTGGCCGGGCCTGGACGCGACCCGCCGTCTGGCGCGCCGCCGCACACCGATGAGTGGAGGCCCGGCACCATGACCACGCAGACCTCCTCCGAACCCGCCAGCATCGCCGAAGTCGTCCAGCGCGAGGTCGAGCGCACGATCACCCGCTCGGTCCGGGGCATCGACGTCCTCCTCAATCGCGACGAGCCCGAGGTTGCGATGACGCCCAAGGAGGTCGTGCACCACCGGGGTACCCTCCGTCTGTATCACTACCTGCCGCAGTCCGACGAGGTCTACCGCGTCCCCGTCGTGCTCGTAATGTCGCTGATCAGCAAGCCGTACATCCTCGACCTGACGCCCGGCGTGAGCTTTGTCGAGTTCCTGCTGAAGCAGGGGTTCGACGTGTTCATGATCGATTGGGGCGTCCCCCGGCCGGAAGACTCGAAGCTGCGTCTCGAAGACTACACCCTCGATTTCATCCCGGAGTGCATCGCCAGAGTGCAGGAGACAACAGGCGAGCGCGACGTGTCGTTCATCGGCTACTGCATGGGCGGGCTCTTGACGCTGATCTACGGCGGCCTCGTTGCCGACGCGCCGATGGCGAACCTCGTGTGCATCGCGACCCCCGTGGACTACGAGGGAATGGGCCTGTTCAAGCAGTGGACGGACAGACGCTGGTTCGATGTGGACCGCGTGGTCGATTCGCTGGGCAACATCCCGCCCGAGTTGATGTACCGCTCATTCGAACTGCTGCGGCCTGCCGATCGGCTCGTGGCCTACGTTCGGCTATGGGATAACCTCTGGAACGACCAGTACGTCAAGCACTACCGGCTGTTCAACAAGTGGACCAGCGATCAAATCCCGTTCCCGGGGGAATGCTTCCGCCAGACCACTAAAGAGCTGATGTGGGAGAACAAGCTGCTCAAGGGAGAGCTGGACGTCGGAGGCAAGCGCGTGGATCTGCGCCGGATCACCTGCCCGGTACTCAACGCCATGGCGCAGCACGACCACATCGCGCCGTACGAGGCAACGCACAAGCTGACAGCGCTGGTGGGAAGCGAGGACAAGGAGGATGTCGTGTTGAAGGGGGGGCATGTGAGCCTGGTCGCCGGGATGAACGCTGTGACGCGGCTGTGGCCGAAGCTAAACCAGTGGCTGGCGGTGCGGTCGGTATGACACCCCGCACCCTCGCCCTGCCGCGCCAGGCCAAGCTCTCCGATGGCAGCACGATTACGTTGCGCCTGCTGGGCCGCCTGGACCGCGAGAACTTCCTTGCCTTTACCACGACCCGCTCCGACCACGACCTCCTCTTCCTTCGCACCGATATCACGAACCCGGACGTGATCGACGGCTGGCTCGACAACATCGACCTGGAGCGGATCATCACGATCGTCGCCGAGCGCGATGACACGATCCTGGGCTACGGCAGCCTGCACATGAGCAACGCGCCGTGGTCGCAGCACGTCGGAGAGCTGCGCGTGCTGATCGATGGCAGCATGCGCGGGAAAGGGCTCGGACGGGCGCTCACGGAGTCGGTGTTCGCGCAGGCACTCGAGCGCGGGATCGAGAAGATGGTCGCGCAGATGACGGTGGACCAGAAGGGCGCCATCGCCACGTTCGAGGAGCTGGGCTTCAAGGCGGAGGCGCTGCTCATCGACCACGTCCGCGACCGGGACGGCAAGAAGCACGACCTGCTGGTGTACTCGCACGACGTGCACGGCTTCCAGGCGCAGCTCGACGCGTACGGCGTGATGGAGGCGGCGGCGGGAGCGGGCTGACGGTGCCTTCGTCGGCAGGTATGGGGGCGGACAGATCAGACGCCCTCGCGGCGCGCGGCGTCGGCGGCGCGGTTGAGGTCGGCCAGCGCCGCTTCGAGGCGCGCGAGTTGGTCGTCGTCCAGCCGCTTCAGGATGTTGATCATGTACATGCCGGCGATGCGGCGGACGGCGCCGACGGTGACCGCGCCTTCGTCCGTCAGGTAGTTTCGCACGATCCGCCGGTCAATCGAATCCTCCTCGCGTCGCACCAGCCCCTGCCGCACGAGGCGGTCGACGTGGCCGGTGATCGTCGATGGGTTCACGCCAAGATGCTCCGCCAGCGACCCCACGGGTAACCCGTCCTCGTCGCGCAGCGCCCACAGCAGCCGCAGCTGTGGGATCGTCAGTCCGTCCTCTGACCAGCTCTGGATGCGCAGCGTGTCGATAATGCCGACGGCGTCGCCGTACAGCTTCGCAACGTGAAGGAGGAGATCGTGCCGCCCTGGATCGGCGAGCGCGAGGTCTTCTTTGAGGTCCACTTCAGTCCGCGTCATCAGATGCTTTCCCGCGCGAAAATATTTGCCCTTTACAAAAGCAATCCGGCCAGAGTATAGTCGATGCGCTACGCCGTTTCAACAGGCGGCAACGCATAGGAGGACTCGCAAGATGAGCAGGTTCGCCGAGAAGGTCCGGGAGACGCCATCATGTCGCGAGCCGGCCTACCGGCCCGCGGTCTACATGTCCGAAGAGGAGAAGGCTGCGCTCGACGAGAAGATCGGTGACGCCAACCTCTACCAGGACCTGGTCACCATGCGGGAGCTCGTGCGCCAGCAGCCCGACAACCTTGATCTGCGCAAGGCGCTCGTGAGCGGCATCGCCAGCGCGGAGTTCGCCGGCATCGACGCATTCAGCCGCAAGGTCGTCGAATGGCAGGAGTGGCCCGTACCGAACACCCTGATCATGGCGATGGCGCGGCAGACGTGGGACGAGGTGCGTCACGCGGCACTGGCCGTTGGCCTGATCGAGTCGTACGGCGGCGAGATCGGTGAGTATCCGGACACGCTGGCGGGTGGTGCGCCCCCGCCCGGCGTGGCGCCGCAGGGGCCGCTGCAACAGGGCTTCGGCGCCCAGGCGGAGCAACTCATGCGCGAGCCCGTCGTGAGCCTCTCGATGACCAACGTGTCGCTCGAGGGCGGCGCGCTCACGCTGTTCCAGGAGACGTCGGCGGTCGGTGAGAAGATCGGCGACCACCTGATGGCGCACTGCTACGACTACAACTGGGCGGACGAGGTGACGCACACCGCCATCGGCGACTTCTTCGTGAAGCTGCTGACGGAGGACAGCCCGGAGGAAGAAGCGAAGGCACTGCGCGTGCACGCGCTCGCCGAGATGTTCCGGGCCCGCCTGAGCGGCCAGCAGAGCGACGAACTGAAGGAGTTCTTCGCCGAAGAGATGTCGCGCGCGACGGCGGCGCTGGGCTAGCGCATGGCCGTCGTCACGATCGACCTCGCGGAGTGCATCAACTGCGGCTGGTGCCGGCGCACCTGCCCCACGGAGACGATCCGCTACTTCGCCACCGGACGCCGCACTCACGTCGTCGACCCGGACGGCTGCATCGACTGCGGCATCTGCGTGAAGGTGTGCCCGGTCAACTGCATCTACCCCGTCGCGGACTATGTGGTCGCGCCGGACAAGCTGGCGGCGGCGAAGCTGAAGGCGAAGGCCTACGCCGCACGCCAGCGCAAGATCAAGCTGGATCGCGAGGACGTGGCACGCGCGACGATCGCCAGGCTCGCGGCGCGGAGCGTGGCGCATGCCTGAGCTCGCCCCGGATCTGCAGACCGTCGGCGGCGCGTTCGGCGTCGATGAGAACGCCCGCCGCCTCATCCACTACAAGTTCGCCGAGAACGTCTGCATGACGACGGCCGGAGGTTGGGCGTCGTCGTGCCCGGCGATCAAGGTGAAGTTCACACTCGGCCGACATTGCTACGAGGATTCGGTCCATTCGCTCTGGCTCGGCCAGCGCCTGCCCGAACTCCGCGTGACCGACGACATGGAGATGACGCTGCCGCCGACGCTCCGCTGGTCGAACAAGGCTGAGCCCCCGAACGAGCAGTTCCTCAAGTTCGTAGAGACGATGCAGCTCCAGGGCGACCAGCTCCTTCGCCTCGTCGGGCTGTACCGCGTGCTCAAGACCCATCTCGTCGTGTACTACCGTCACCACGCCCTCGTGACCGATCAGGTATGCGACGCCCCCACCGTGCGCATCCTCAACCACATCTTGTTGGAGGAAGAAGAGCATGTGAAGTGGGGCCAGGCGATCTACGAGGAACTGGCCGATACGCCGGAGAAGCGACGCGCGGCGCTCGAGTGGCAGATGGAACTCGAGGATCTGCTGATCAAATCCGGCGGCGTGACGGGCGGCAAGTAGGCGGGCACAGGAGGCGCGGTCCACGGCCACGCGCCGTCTCGATCACGGAAAGGCAACACCTCATGAAATTCGGCATCTTCTACGAGCACCAGCTACCGCGCCCCTGGGGCGAGGGCCGCGAGCAGCAACTCTTCCAGGACGCGCTCGAACAGGTGGAGCTGGCCGACCAGCTTGGGATCGACCACGCATGGGAGGTCGAGCATCACTTCTTGGAGGAGTACTCACACTCGTCTGCCCCGGAGGTCTTCCTCGCGGCAGCGTCGCAGCGCACGAAGCGGATCCGGCTGGGCCATGGCATCGTCCTCATGCCGCCCGGCTACAACCACCCCGCGCGCATCGCGGAGCGCATCGCGACGCTCGACCTCGTCTCGAACGGCCGCGTCGACTTCGGCACGGGCGAGTCGGCGAGCCGGTCCGAGCTGGAGGGCTTTGGCATCAACCCGGCGGAGCGCCGCGCGATGTGGCGCGAGGCCGTGGAGCAGGTCGCGAACATGATGGCAATGGATCCGTACCCGGGCTTCCAGGGGCAGTACTTCTCGATGCCCGTGCGGAACGTGGTGCCGAAGCCGGTGCAGAAGCCGCACCCGCCCATGTGGGTGGCCTGCTCCAACCGCGACACCATCCACCTTGCCGCCCAGTTGGGGCTGGGCGCGCTGACCTTCGCCTTCGTCGATCCGGACGAGGCGCGCCACTGGGTCACCGACTATTACGAGACGTTCAAGCGCGAGTGCGTGCCGATCGGGCACGCCGTCAACCCCAACATCGCCATGGTGTCCAGCTTCTCCTGCCACCCCGACCAGCAGGAGGCGCTGCGCCGCGGCACGGACGGATTCCGCTTCTTCCAGTTCGCCCTCGGCCACTTCTACGGATTCGGTAAGCACAGGCCGGGCCGCACGAACATCTGGCAGCGCTACACCGCCGTCCGCGACGAAATCGGCTTCGAGGCGCTGGGCGGCGGCGAGGGCGGCATCGGCACGCCGAAGCAGCTGCGCGACCACCTGCGCAAGTTCGCGGACGCCGGTGTCGATCAGGCCGTCTTCATTCAGCAGGGCGGCAACAACCTGCACGAGAACATCTGCGAGGACCTGCAACTCTTCGCTCGCGAGGTGATGCCGGAGTTCAAGGCCGAGGAAGAGGCGCGGCTGCGCCGGAAGGATGAGGAGCTGGCGCCGTACGTCGAGGCGGCGATGCAGCGGAAGCACAAGATGGCGGAGCTCAAGGACGACGAGATCCCGGCCTACGAGGCGTACGGCTACAACATCGCCGAGATCGACGTCTCGAAGCTGCCGGAAGGCCAGCGCCACAGGATGGAGCAGATGCGCAAGATGCGCGAGATCGTCAACCGCTTCGACGCGCGAGAGACCGAGGCGGCGCGCCGGTAGACGCGCTCGCGTCTGCACTACGTCGAGCTCAATGGATGGCTCCGTGCGCCAACACGGAGCCATCCGTACAATCTTCGGGCACGACCGGGGCTGGAGCGTTGATCGGAGAGTCGAACATGCGGCTGAATGACAGGGTAGCGGTGATCACAGGGGCGGGGTCTGGCATCGGCCGGGCGACGGCGCTGCGGCTCGCCGGCGAGGGCGCGAGCATCGTCGTCGCCGATTGGAATGAAGCCGGGGCGCAGGAGACGGTGGCGCTGATCGCGCGGGCGGGCGGCAAAGCCGCCGCTATCGTCGTGGACGTGACGAAGTCCGCCGACATCACGAAGATGCTCGACTTCGCGGACCGCACCTACGGCGGCTTCGACATCCTCTACAACAACGCCGGCGTGACCACGGGCCAACCGGCGTTTCCCGAAAGCCCGGAGGAGAACTGGCGCCGGACCGTCGAGATCGACCTCAACGCCGTCATCGAAGGGACGCGCCAGGCGATCCCGCGCCTGCAGAAGCGCGGCGGCGGCGTGATCATGCAGACCGCGTCGCTGGCCGGGCTGTTCGGCTTCCAGGCGGATCCGGTGTACGCGGCCGCGAAGCACGGCGTCGTCGGCCTGACCCGCGCGCTCATCGGCCTCAAGGACCAGATGAACATCCGAGTCAATTGCGTCTGCCCGGCCGTCGTGCGCACGCCGCTGGTCACCAGCGGCATCCAGCGGCTGTCAGGCGCCGCGCGCGAGGAGGCGGAGCGGCGGCTGACCGCGATGCCCATGTTGCCGCCCGAAGAGATCGCCGACGCGGTCTACGACCTGATCCGCGACGACGACGCCGCCGGGATCGTGATGGGTGTCACGCTCGGCGACACGCGGCGCGTCGTAGACCCGCCGATTACTCTGCCCGTGACGTCCGGGACGCCGGGCGCCCAGCAGCACTCGCGCGAGCAGTAGCGCACGACCGACGACATCGACCGGGCTGCCCCACGTTCTCAGCTCGAGGAGCGGGTGTCCCCGCTAATCGCGCGGCAGCCCCAGCCCGCGCTGCGCCATGATGTTCCGCTGGATCTCGCTCGTCCCACCAGCGATCGTGGACGACACCGCGGCGACGTACCCGACGCCGTAGCGCCCGGCGGCCGCGTACTTCGGATCGCCGCCGGTCACCATGCCGTACAACCCGGTGAGCTTCATGCCGAGCGCCGCGATGCGCTGCCCCATCTCAGACGTGAAGAGCTTGCACATCGACGCCTCGTGGTTGGGAATCAGGCCCGCGTTCTGCATGCTCACCACGCGATACGACATCATCCGCGCCACCAGCGCCTCGATCCAGCGGTCGGCGAGCGCCAGCTGTGTCGCGTGGCTCCTCGCTCCGACCGACAACTCCGGGTGATCCTGCGCGAAGCGCATGATGCCTTCGAGCTGCTTGCGGATCCCGACCGCCGAGCCGATCGACGAGCGCTCGAAGTCCAGCGTCGTCGTGCCGATGTACCAGCCGCGGTTCTCCTCGCCCAGGCGGTTGCGCGCGGGCACGCGCACGTTCTCGAAGAACACCTCGTTGAAGACGGCGCTGCCCGCCATCGTCATCAGCGGCCGCACGGTTACGCCGGGCGCGTGCATATCCAGCATGAAATAGCTGATGCCCCGGTGCTTCGGCGCCTCCGGGTCCGTGCGCGCGAGCATGTACATCATGTCCGCGAACTGCGCGCCCGTGGTCCAGATCTTCTGCCCGTTGATCACGTAGTCGTCGCCGTCACGCACGGCGCGGGTCTGCACGGACGCGACGTCCGATCCCGCGTTCGGCTCCGACCAACCCTGGCACCACTGCACTTCGCCGTTGAGGATGCCGGGGAGGTGCTCCTTCTTCTGCTCATCCGTGCCGTGGACGATCAGCGTCGGCCCGAACATCATGACGCCGAAGCCGCCGACGTTCATCGCGCCGAACTCGGCGAACTCTTCGTTCATGATGAACTGGCGCTTCGTGTCGAGCCCGGCGCCGCCGTACTCCTTCGGCCACGCTGGAGCCACCCAGCCGCGCGAAGAGAGCGCCTTCCGCCAGCGCTTCATCGGGTCGCCCTCGTTCGGTCCGCGGAACAGGCCCTCGCCCTCCTCGGACGCCCCGCCGCCACCGCCGGCGCCCCGGCCCCGCGCGCGGCCCCGGAACTCGTCCGGGTACTCCTTGTCCAGGAAATCCCGGACTTCCTTGCGCCAGGCCGCCTCTTCCGCCGTATCGTTGAACTCCATGATTCCTCCGCTGGGCGCTTCGCCTGCGCCGTTCGCGCAGCCGCTGGCGCGAATGTTTCGCCGTTACCAAATCAATTCTACGCCCGGCGGACGCTAACGGCCACCGGCCCCCGGTGGCACCGCGCGTCCTACCCGAACGCCGCGAACAGCTCCTCGAACGCCTTCATCTGGCCGCCGGAGGCGCTGGATGGCACCAGGATCGGCGTCTTGACGCCGGCAGCAAGCCACGCTTCGAGCCCGTCTTTGACGTCGGACGCCGTGCCGTAGAGCGTGACGTCCTGCAGCCAACGCTCGCTCATCAGCCCCGGGATCTTCGCGGCATCGCCGGACTGTTGCGCCCGCTCGATGGCGCGCATCTCCTCCTCGTACCCGGCCTCGAGCCAGTAGTTGCGGTAGTTCGGCAGCATCACGTAACCCGTCAGCGTCCGCCGCATCACGGCCGCCGCCGCATCACGGTCCTCGGCGATGCATGTCGGGATCATGTCGCCGATGAAGAACGGGCCGCCCTCTCGCTTCTCCGCGGGCAGGTGGCCGAGCGACGCCGCCATGTGCGAGCGGGCGCCGTTCGCGAACACGCACCCCTCCGCGATCTCCGCTGCCAGATCGATCATCTTGTAGCGCATCGCCGCGAGGACGATGGGTGGCAATTCGCCGGCGCCCTGCTCGGCCGCCTTGCGCACGCGTTCGACGAACCGCCGGATGTCCGACAGCGGCTTGCCCGGCGTGACGCCCAGACGCTGCTGCACGGGGCCGTGCGTGACGCCGATGCCGAAGTGGAAGCGCCCGCCGCTCAGCTCGTGGATCAGCGACGCCTGTGAGGCGAAGTCCGACGGCTGGCGCAGGTAGATCGGCTGGACCGTCGTCCCGAACGGGATGCGCTCTGTGGACAGCGCGATGGCGACCGCGAGACCCATCGCGTCGCCGAAGCTCGGGAGGTAGATGCCGGCATAGCCGCGCCGCTCCAGCTCCCGCGCCAGTTCGATCGTCGCCTTCCGCCGTCCCGCCACCGCGGCGAGGGAGATTGCTGGCATCATCTGCGGGTCTCCTCGTTACCGGGCGACTGGTGACCGGGGCCAGTCATGCCCGCGAGCATGATCAGCGACCGCCGTCTCTCGTGCCAGCGATGAACAAGAGCAGATCAGGCGGGAGCGGGGTCCAGCGCGACGCAGATGCGCTCGATCGCGTGGCTGACGTCGCGGCGGGCGCGCCAGCGGCGGTAGAGGTTCGAGTGCTTGTACCAGAGCACGCTCCAGCGGTGCAGTCCGCCCAGCGTGGACCGGGCGGCCGTCCGCGGCGTGAACGCCAGACGGAGCTTTGGCACGTCATCGTAGAGCGGGCGGGGCGCCGCGCCCAGCCGCCCCGTAACGAGAGCGCCCGCCAGGCCCGCCACCAGTGCGTCTTCCTCGCGGTCGGCGCGGGACGCTTGCCAGTGGGCGCCCGCGTACTCCATCCGCGCATCGATCGGCGCGTGCAACTCGCCCACGAGCAGCCGCGCGACGATGCGCGCGTAGGCGAGGTGGCGCTCTTCATCGTTCAGCCGCGCCGCGATCACGGCCTCGGTGCCGCGCGCGGAAGCCAGCAGCACCGCGTCGACGTCCTGCAGCTCCGCGCTGTCGTCGCAGGTCACGCCCATCTCTTCGAGCAGCATCCGCAGCCGCAGCGTGCGCATGCGTACGCTACCGCCCCCCGGCAGGTAGCGCAGGCGTTCGCGCAACTGCTTGCGCGCGTGGTCCTGTGCCGCGGCGGCGATCACAGCGGCGCCTCCCTCGACTCCGCGCGGGCCCGCGGGCGCAGCCCCAGCAAGTGCCACAGCATCCGGCGGCGGAGCACCATCTGGTCTGCTCGCGTCAGAGCGCGGTAACGGCCGAGAAGGTTGTCGAACTGCGCCATGTCCCCGCGCGTCCACGGCAGATGGTAGCCACCCAGCTCCAGGATCTCGCGAAGGTGGCCGGAGCTGAGCGCGTCGCAGCAGAGGGCCCAGCCGACGATGCGCTCGAGCGTGAGCGGCACCTCGCCCTGCCCCTGCTCGTAGCGGGAGACCATGCTCTGGCTGATGTGGAAGCCCAGCTCGTCCAGCTCCCAGGCGAGCTGCGCCTGCGAGCGCCCGCGCCCGCGCATCTCGCGCAGGCCATCGCCGATCCTGTCGCGGATCGCGTCCCAGCGGGCAATCTGGACTTCGTCGCGCTCAGCCATCGTGCCCACATGGTAGCACCGGGCGCCCGAACGGGATCAATGCCGGCCGTGCATTGGAGCCCGGCCGGGCCACGGCGGCCGGCGAACCGCGCTCCGCTGCTTGACGTTCATCGAAGAGGTACTGAAGGGCCGCAATGCCACCGCCCGGGCGTTGACAGACAGCTAAATCGTCGCGCCGCCCCTTGGCGCGACCAGCCCCTTCGCGAACTCGATCTCGCCGAGGTGGCGGTAGCCGTGGGTCATGCAGAGGCCGGAGATCGCCTGCAGGATCGACATCTCGCCTAGGGGCTTGACGGTGATCTTGCGGGCGGCTTCCTCCGGCGTGAGGGCGGCGACGAAGTCTTCGGTCTTGCGGAAGACGTCGAACATGTACTGGCGGAAGTCGGCGGCGCCCCTGATGCGGAAGGCGCGCGCCTCCTCGTCGGTGAAGCCCGTCCCCTGCGACTTCGAGTCGAGGCCGAACTTCGCGTCCCACCCGCCCTCCATCCAGGCGGTCGGCTTGCGCTGGATGACGAACTGGATGGCGTTGTCCTCCGTGCGGACGTAGTGCCAGAGGCAGAAGGCGATGTTCTGGTGGCCGCCCGGCGGGACGTGGTTGAGCTGCCTGTCGTCGAGGTCGACGGTGACGCGGTCGTACAGGCCGTGCATGCCGCGGATCTCGCCCGCGAGGTACTTCCTCAGCTCCTCCACGTCAGCCCGCCTTCTCGGCCGGCGGCACCGACTGGTAGGCGCCGAGCGTCGCCTGGTCGCGGTACTGGTCCTTGCCGGCAAGCAGCAGGTCGCCGCCGTACATGTCGCAGCAGACGATGGCGGGGAAGCCGTCCACCTCCAGCCGCTTGATCGACTCGGTGCCGAGGTCCTCGTAGGCGATCACGTCCATCTTCTTGATCGTCTTGGACAGCAGCGCGCCGGCGCCGCCGATGGCGAGCAGGTACACCGCCTTGTTGTCCTGCAGCGACTTCTTGACGACGCTGCCCCGGCCGCCCTTGCCGATGATCACCTTCAGCCCCTGCTCCAGCAGCGCCGGCGTGAACGGGTCGAGGCGCATGGAGGTGGTCGGGCCGGCGGAGCCGATGACGCGGCCGGGGCGCGCGGGCGACGGGCCGACGTAATAGATCACCTGGCCCTTGATGTCGAACGGCAGCGGCTTGCCCTCCGCGAGCGCGGTGATCATGCGGCGGTGCGCGGCGTCGCGGGCGGTGTAGATGGTGCCGTAGAACTTCACGTGGTCGCCCACGCGCAGTAGCGCGACGTCCGCCTCCGTGAACGGCGGCGTCGCGCGGATCTCTGTGCTGGTCTTCTCTACGGGCATGGTGTCCCTCCTGGTGGTGGGCGGCCAGCCGGTCGCCCCCGCGGTGCTGATTACCCGGACGCCGCCTCCGGCAGGTCGACGTTGACGACGAGGTTCTCCTGGCCGCCCCGGGCGATGATGCCAACGGCGCGCGCGCTGCCGGACGTGTTGATCTCCTGGTGGACGAGGTGCGCGGGGACGAAGATGTAGTCGCCGGCGACCGCCTCTGCGCTGTGCTCCAGCCGGTCACCCCAACGCATGCGGACGCTGCCGCTGAGGACGTAGATCGCCGTCTCGATGGGGCCGTGGTGGTGGGCGCCGGAGCGGAAGCCCGGCTCCATGACGTTCTCGCCCATCCAGATCCCGCTCGAGCCGCAGGTCGCGACAGACACGCCGGCGGTGCGC